>CALJJR010000156.1 GCA_937973905.1 uncultured Arenicella sp.
AGTGCGAGCTTAAGCATCTTGTTAATAAAGCTAACGGGTGTTGAACATGTTAAGAGTCGGTTTTTGCTTGTTGTTGGTCTTGCTGATTGCGGGCTGTGCCCAGCATGGCAGCGCTTGGAACCTATTGTTGAGTCATGATGCTAGTGGAAAAGTAAGCCATGGAACGCAAGCAAGCTTGGTGGCCGCTATTCGCCAAGGTTGCCAGCTCCGAGTGGCTTGGGGTGCACGCCGAAAAGCCGATCCCAGCCGAACCATAGAACATACTGCCACACCGCAATGGGTGTCAGTGCGAGATGGAGCGAATGTCGAAATTCAGATTGGTGGCTTCATGGCGAACCAGCGCGTATTGGGAGAACCCGTGGAATACCATCCTCGTTACGAGCGCTTTGGTGGCACCAATGCAGCGGTTATGTGGCGCGCGGGATTAAAAACAGACGGCAGCTTCAATGCCATTTGGTATCGACCTGATACGGGTGCCTTAGTTGAGAGAATCCCGCAAAACCATCCAATGAAATGGTTTGCGGATTGTCAGCCGGGTGAGGCAGAAGCTTTGTTTCCTGATTAGGAAATTTGAAGCATCAAATAGGGTAGAGAAGCCGAGATAGATGCGTCATTGCGAACGAACGTGAAGCAATCTTCTTGCTTGTACGTTTTTGCTGTGGTCGAAGGCGCCAAATTATAAAAGCCCCGAAAATTCGGGGCTTGTTAATGTTACATATTTGAGTAGCTCGGCCCGCCGCCGCCTTCTGGCGCAATCCAAACAATGTTTTGCGTTGGGTCCTTGATGTCGCAGGTTTTGCAATGGATGCAATTCTGCCCATTTATCTGTAGCGCCGGTTTGCCCTCATTTTCACCAACGATTTCGTAAACGCCAGCCGGGCAATAGCGTTGCTCAGGCGCGGCGAATTTGTTGTAGTTGATATCAATCGGCACGGTTTGGTCTTTCAACGTAAGATGACAAAAAATATCCTCCTCGTGATAGGTATTCGATAAAAATACTGAGGAAGGCTTGTCGAAGCTAAGTTTGCCATCGGGTTTGGCGTATTCGATTTTTTCGCACTCCGATGCTGGCTTCAGAGAATCATGGTCTGCATGGTCATCGTGCAGAGTGGGCAGCATGCCGCCGAGAATCTGCTCTACAAAGCCATAGGTGCCGCCCAGCCATGCACCGAACTTATGTAATGCGGGAACAAAAGAACGCGTCTTTTTGAGTTCTTTCCCGGCCCAAGAGGCGCGGAAATCGGCATCAAATTGATCCAAGGTTTGGCCTGCCTCACCACCGTTTGAGAGGTGGTTAAATAGGGTTTGCGCTGCCACCATGCCGGATTTCATCGCGGTATGTGTGCCTTTGATCTTAGCTGGGTTCATGGTGCCGGCATTACAGCCAACCATCAAGCCGCCAGGAAAACTCATCTTGCCGAGTGAATTCCAACCGCCTTTACTGAGCGCTCTTGCGCCATAGCCGAGTCGTTTGCCGCCTTCCAACACTTTGGCGAACTCTGGATGATGCTTTAAGCGTTGGAATTCGTCGAACGGGCTCAGGTGTGGGTTTTCATAGTTGAGGTCAACGATAAGACCTAGAGTGACCATATTATCTTCTAGATGGTATAGGAAGCCGCCGCCGGTGGCGTTTTTAGACAATGGCCAGCCAGAGCAATGAAATACCATGCCCGGCTCATGATTCTCTGCTTTGACTTCCCAAAGTTCTTTAAAGCCAATGCCATAGTGTTGTGCATCGGCGTCTTGACGTAGGTCGAACTTCTCGTTGAGTTCTTTACCCAGTTGGCCACGACAACCTTCGGCAAAAACGGTGTATTTGGCGTGTAGCTCCATGCCCGGCTCAAAGCTTGGTTTATGGTTGCCTTCAGGGTCGACACCGTTGTTCGGTGTTGCAACCCCTTTAACGCTGCCATCTTCGTGATAGAGCACTTCAGCTCCAGCGAAGCCTGGGTAAATTTCTATTCCTAATGCCTCTGCTTGTTCACCAAGCCAACGAACGACATTACCTAGGCTCACCACGTAATTGCCCTTGTTGTGCATTGCTGGCGGAATCATTAGACCAGGAAATTTAAATGTGCCGTTTTCCTTCAGCATGTGCATTTCGTCGCGCTTGACGGGTGTATTCAGCGGCGCACCATCTTCTTGCCAATTGGGCAAAAGCTCATTCAGAGCGGTTGGTTCGATGACTGCGCCCGATAAAATATGCGCGCCCACTTCAGCACTTTTTTCCAGCAGGCAGATGGTGAGCTCTTGCTCGGCCGCGTCGGCAAGTTGTTTTAGTTTGATGGCAGTTGCCATGCCAGCGGGGCCACCGCCCACGATGACAACATCATATTCCATGCTTTCACGTTGAATTGCGTCGCTCATTTTTCTATCTCCAGTGTGTACTTATGAGTCGATTTCGGTCTGATTGGAAGCGCGTTCCAACCGCTGTTTTATTCTGTCTCTCGCATGCACGATATGTCTGCGCATAGTCACTTCAGCAAGTACTGGGTCTCGCTGCTCAATCGCATACACGATTTGTCGGTGTTCGATCAAAGAGTTTGTGCTGCTGTGTTTGGCGGCCAGAGTTTGGTAGCGAAACATCTTTATTAAATGGTAAATCTCTTCGAGCAGCGCATGCGTTATGACTTTATTTTGGCTGCCTCGGATCACCAGTTCGTGAAAAGCGTAATCGCTTTCGGCCGGCACATGGGCACCATCGTTCTCACGCATTTGTTTGGTTTGTGCGTCGATTAGTCGATGAAGTTCATCAATTTCCGCTGAGCTCATGACTTGGGCAGCGAGGGCCACGGCTTTGCTTTCCAGCGCTTCTCGCGCGTCGTAGATTTGTAAAATCAAATCTGCGTCCAGCGTGACTACTCGCACCCCTTGTTGCGGGCGGTGGCTGACTAAGTTCATTCCTTCGAGCCTGCGAATGGCTTCTCTAAGTGGGCCGCGGCTCACGTCGAAACGTTTGGCTAATTTGGTCTCACTTAAGCGGCTGCCTTGTTTGATCTCTCCAGTAATGATGGCGTCGCGCAAGCTTGAGGTCAGCTCGCTGTTAAGCGAGCTGGCACGCACGGTCGGATTGCTGAGAGAGGAATTCATGGATCAAGCATAGTCCAAGATGGAAAAATGTCAACATTTACGATTTTTATGGTCGCAATTAGGGCATAAGTGCGCTCATTTCAATTTAAATGTCAACAATCGTTGATTTGCTTGTTCTCATCTCCTAGAATGCTTCCACACAAATTCGTACCGCTTGCTGCGACCAGCAAGCGGTGTAATAAAAACCCCAGATGGAGTTCCCATGAAAATTTTGGTGCCAGTAAAACGGGTTATTGATGCCTATGTGAGCATTCGCGTTAAAAGCGACGGTTCCGGTGTTGATACCAACAATGTAAAAATGTCACTCAACCCTTTTTGTGAAATCGCCTTAGAAGAAGCAATTCGTCTTAAGGAAGCCGGTACCGCCAGCGAGGTAGTGCTGGTAAGTGTTGGTTCAGGCGACATCGATACAGTAATTCGTTCAGGATTAGCCATGGGCGCTGATCGCGCTATCAGAGTTGATGCTGAAGACGATCTTGAGCCATTGGCGATTGCAAAGATTCTCAAGCACGTTGTTGAGCAAGAAGAAGCTGGTCTTGTTATTACTGGTAAGCAATCGATTGACGGCGACAATAATCAAACTGGTCAAATGTTGTCCGCTCTCTTGGACTGGCCGCAAGCGACCTTTGCTTCTGAAGTTGCGCTGGACGGTTCTGATGCCAAAGTGACTCGTGAGATCGATGGAGGTCTGGAGACTGTTGCTTTATCTCTGCCTGCGGTTGTCACCACCGATTTGCGTTTGAATGAGCCTCGTTACCCAACCCTGCCAAACATTATGAAGGCCAAAAAGAAGCCGCTTGATGTGATTGCGCTGGCTGATACTGGCGTTGATGCAACAAAACGCAATACAGTAGTTAATGTAAGCCCTCCGGAAGAACGTTCTGCCGGAATTATGGTCGAATCGGTTGAGCAGTTGATCGATAAACTCAAAAACGAAGCGAAAGTTATTTAGGAGAGTGTCATGAGTATTTTAGTAATTGCAGAACACGATAATTCAGAGTTGCACGTCTCCACGCTCAATACTGTGACAGCGGCAACTCAAATGGGTGACGATGTGCACGTATTGGTCGCTGGTAGTGGAGCAGGCGATGTTGCCGCACAAGCGGCGAAAGTGTCTGGTGTGGGTAAGGTCGTCCATGCCGATGCAGATCACTACAAAGATGCGGTCACTACTGAGCTGTCAGATTTGATCGTTGGTTTAGCAGGTGACTATAGTCATATTGTTGCCGGTGCCACTACAACAGGTAAAGACTTGATGCCGCGCGTAGCGGCCTTGCTAGATTCCGCTCAAATATCAGACATTATTGCCGTGGATTCTGCCGATACATTCAAACGGCCGATTTATGCAGGCAATGCTATTGCCACCGTGCAGAATGCTGACGCCAAAAAAGTTATTACAGTGCGCCCCACGGGCTTTGATGCCGCTGCTACCGACGGCTCTGCTGAGGTTGCTACGGTGGAAGCATCGGCTGAAAACGGATCAACTAAGGTCGTTGGCCGAGAATTGACGGTTTCTGAACGTCCAGATCTTGGCGCAGCGAGTATCGTTGTTTCTGGTGGCCGTGGTGTGGGTAGTGCAGAGAACTTTAAGATCATTGAAGGCTTGGCCGATAAGCTTGGTGCCGCAGTAGGTGCCTCGCGAGCGGCCGTTGATGCTGGGTATGTGCCCAACGACTATCAGGTTGGTCAAACCGGTAAAGTGGTTGCGCCAAATCTCTATGTTGCGGTTGGTATTTCCGGCGCGATTCAGCACTTGGCAGGTATGAAAGACAGTAAAGTTATCGTAGCCATCAATAAGGATGAAGAAGCGCCGATTTTTCAGGTTGCTGACTACGGCCTGGTTGCGGATTTATTTGAAGCGGTACCTGAAATGGTTTCGCAACTGTAGTTCGCTTGATATACGCAATAGTGCTGAACTTGCTCTTCGTTAAACGCTGAGCCGGCGACTATTTCGCTAGATCAGAATAAAAAGGCCTCGAGATGATCTCTCGGGGCTTTTTTTTGGTTTTGCTTGCCTTGGTCTTATCCTCAAAATAGCTATAATCCGCGCTCCACGAAAAATCCTCCCGGCTCTGTAGTCACAGAGCCAGACATACAAATACGAGGTCAACTATGACTCGCGAACTAAGTAAACGACATTTACATGATTGGAATCATAAGCAGGCGCTGGCCGAAAAGATGATTCCCCTAATTGGCACGCTTTACCGCGGGCCGAGTGTCGTATTAAGGGTGTTTGGTCAAAAGGTAATGAATGCCTCGACCATCGCTATTGTTAAGGCTCACCGGCACGGCAAGTTGATCGTCGGTGAAGAGCTGGACATGGATCGCAGTTTTGAAATGCTGCAAGTGATTGCCACAATGGACCTGCGCCCATGTCGATTGGACCTTGGGAAGCTATGCCACGAGTACCTACATCAAGAGAGCTACGCAGATATGCAGAGCTTTCTGGATTTTCGTTTATCTGAGCTATTAGGTGAAGAAGAGGATTCGGATCATGACTCGCACGACGTTGTGCTGTATGGGTTCGGCCGCATCGGGCGTATCCTCGCGCGGCTACTTATCGATCGAACCGGCACCGGTGCCAAACTTCGTTTGCGAGGTGTGGTGGTGCGTGCTAAAGGTAACGTTGAACAAGATCTGTTGAAGCGCGCAGAATTGTTGCGCAGAGATTCGATTCACGGTGAATTTGATGGTGCCATTCGGGTTGATGAAGAAGCACGCGCGATTATCGCCAACGGAAACTATATTCAGTTTATCTACGCCAACTCACCGGCTGAGGTTGACTACACAAAGTACGGGATTGAGGATGCTCTGGTTGTTGATAACACCGGCATTTGGAAAGACGAGGCTGGCTTAGGGCAACATACTTCTTGTCCAGGCGCGTCGAAAGCGCTGCTTACCGCGCCAGCAAAGGGTGATATTAAGAATATTGTGTATGGCATCAACGACGATTTGATTGAAGCCAGCGACACCATTCTCTGCGCAGCTTCCTGCACCACCAATGCTATCGTTCCGCCGCTAAAGGTGATTCATGATGAATACGGAATTGTCAGCGGTCACGTCGAAACAATTCATTCTTACACCAACGATCAAAATCTGATCGACAATTACCATAAAGCGGAACGCCGTGGGCGCAGCGCACCACTGAACATGGTGATTACATCGACGGGTGCTGCCAAAGCGGTGGCGAAAGTGTTGCCCAATCTGGCGGGCAAATTGACGGGCAATGCGATTCGAGTCCCGACCCCTAATGTGTCGATGGCGGTAATGAACCTCAATCTCGCCAAAGAGGTGACGGCAGAAGAGCTGAACGAATTCTTCGAAAATATCTCTTACCATTCGCCATTGCAGGAACAAATCGGCTTTACGTACTCAACTGAGGTGGTTTCATCAGACTTGGTGGGTTCGACCCATGCAGGTGTGGTCGACGGCGGCGCCACGATCGCGGACGGAAGTCGCGTTGTGCTTTACGTTTGGTATGACAACGAAGCTGGCTACAGCAACCAGGTTGTTCGTATGATGCAAAAAGTTGTTGGCTTATCCATTGAATCACTGGCGGCTGGATGATGAGAACAACGACGCTTGAAATCCGTGGCCTACAAACCAATGTGCAGGAATGGGGCGAGGAGGGTGCGCCAAAACTGTTTATGTTGCACGGCTGGATGGATTGCGGCGCTACGTTTAGCTACATGATGCCGAGCATTGCAGCGTGCTTTCATGTCATTGCGCCAGATTTGCGTGGCTTTGGAGACACCGACCATGCACCAGGCGGATATTGGTTTCCTGATTATTTTGCAGATCTCGAAGTACTGCTTAACCACTATCAACCTCACGGTAAATTAGATCTGCTAGGGCATAGCATGGGTGGCAATATCGCGATGCTCTACGCCGGTATTAGGCCTGATCGTGTGGGGCGTTTGCTGAGTCTTGAAGCACTTGGATTGCCGCCCTCCGAACCGGCCGACAGCGTGCAAAAATATCGTAAATGGCTGACTGAAATTTTGAGTGATGGAGAGAGCCGCGTTTATCCCAACGCAAACTTGTTAAAGCACTCGATATACAAAGGTAACCCACAACTTCCTGACCATATTATCGAAGACTTAGCAGAGCTATGGGGTAAGCCGGTGGGTGACGACGGTGCCATGATGTTAAAAGGTGATCACCGCCATCGCTACACCAATCCCGTGCGCTATAGCTTTGAAGATACGCAGCAAATCTGGCGAGAAGCATCGGCTAAAACCGGGCTGGTTATGGGTTTGAACTCGATGATGTATCAGCGGTTTCATGCCGCCGGAAGGGTCGAGCACGTAAAGGAGATATTCAATATCCAGCCGCAGCATTACTATGAAATTGAAAATTGCGGGCACATGTTGCATCTAGAGCATCCGCAACGGACGGCTGAGATTATTCTCGATTTTTATTCTTAATTCGTGCGTGCTTTTCTATTCGCTACGCTCGCGTTGCTCACGGCGTGCTTGCACGCCCGGGCTGAGGGCTCTTTCTATTCGCTACGCTGGCGTTGCGCAGAGCGTGCATGCACGCCCGCGCTTAGGGCTCTTTCTTTCCGCTACGTTCGCGTTGCTCACGGCGTGCTTGCACACCCGCGCTGAGGGCTCTCTATTCGCTTCGCTCGCGGCTTGCATGGGCGTTTTGAGGTATCGAACGTGTTGGTTCTAGAGTTTTTTTAGTGCTTCGATTTCGTTATTCACATCATAAATGCGGGCATCCAAACGGGCCAATTCATACTGACTTTTAGTCAGCGTTTTGGCGCGCTGAAATTGCTTCAAGGCAAATTCGTAATTGCCACGCATATAGTGAAATTCACCGCGTTCTTGAAAGGCACGAAACTCGTCTCCAGATTCTCCGTAAGCCCGCGAAAGTAGTATGTGGAGGTAGGGTTCGTTGCGATTGTTCGCGATTGCACTGCGCAGTATCGGAATGGCAGTGTCATGTTCGCGGCTAAGAACTAAGGCGTTGGCGTAATAAATGTCTACCATATGATTGCCTAGCGCAGTTTGCTCTTCGTAGAGCGAGCGCATTAAACCAAGGCCTACGCCGATGTTTTGTGCCAACAATTCATTCTCGGCAATGCTCAGCCTTAATGTGAGGTTGTCAGGATAATCCTTGAGTACCGCAGCGTATGCATCTCGAGCTTTTTCGTGCTCGCCATTTTCCGCCATTGCTAAGGCGTACCCGTAGCGATTAGGTAGCGAAAAATCCTTGTCCATAGCGGCTTTAAATTGATCGCGAGCCACAGCTTTGTCTGGCGCATAACCGGCGGTGGCTTTCGCTCGCATCATCAGGTATTCCGATTCATCGCGCGGTTTTGCCGGCGGATAGGCGTTCACTCGCTGTGCGGATTCTGTGATGCGGTTGATTGTGAGCGGGTGAGAGCGCAGAAACTCAGGGGCATGCGATTCGTTGAGTCGGCTCTCGTCGAGTAAACGTCTAAAGAATACTGGCATTGCAGCAGGGTCAAACCCGGCTCGGCTCAATATTCGAATTCCCAGCGCATCGGCTTCCGATTCAAAAGCTCGGCTATAACTCAATTGCCGATCAATGATGCTCGCGTTGGCCAAGCCGAATGCAGCTTGCGCTGCATCGGAGCCGCCCGCAGCAACGGCAGCCAGCAGGGCTCCTAAGGCAATCCAACTATCGTATTTTGAATTCTCTAATTTTCTGGCGATATGCCGTTGCGAGACATGCGCGATTTCGTGGCCGATCACCGAGGCGAGTTCACTCTCACTCTCAGATTTGGTCAAAATCGCGGTATGCAAGGCTATGTGTCCACCGGGCACCGCGAATGCATTGATGACGTTATTGTCGATCAAGTAAAAATTATATTCTTTGCCCGCGTCGTCACTGACATCGAGCAGTTGGTTGCCAAGCTTATTAATGTATGCGACCAACTCAGGGTCGGAGACATAAGGCGTACGAAAGCGTGACGAGCGAATAAACGCTCTACCCAATTGCTCGGCCTCGCGTTCGGTCAGCAAGGTGGCCGCTTGTGAACCCAAGTCGGGCAACTGATCATAGTGGTCTGTCTGACTCTGGCCGCTAACGCTGATGCATAGGAGAACCGCGCCAACGAATAGACGTATGCGCTGCTTTAGTTGCTTGAAATTTTTAAATAGTGCTCGCATTTTATGGGTGTCGCTCCGACGGCTGTATAAAACAGCCTGCTAGGCTGATGTCGCGAAATTAGCTGCGGTATATATCGCTTATCTGCGCGTATAATAGAACAGTGACCGTGAATCAGTTGATTTGTAGCACTCGACTAAACAAATTGTAATGTCATCAACGCATCCAAAAAAAGACCTTTCTCTTGATACGCAAGCCGAGATCGATACCTGCGGTTTGCGTTGTCCCTTGCCTTTGCTTCAAGCGAAAGTTGCTTTGAAGGCACTGGATACGGGCGATGTGTTAAAAGTTTTAGCGACAGATCCGGCCGCTAAAGCGGATTTTGAAGCAATGCTAAGGCACTTACCCCACAGCTTACTATCCTACCAACGTCTTGAGCATAGCGATGCACGTTTTCCCTGGGTGGATGTTTTTTTGATTGAAAAAGGAGCTAGTTGAATGCATTGCTTTGTCTATAAAAGCGATCGAAAAGGCGATCACTATCTTTATCTTGCTGAGCCATTTGAAAAAGACACAGAAGAGAAACTGCCTACTGCATTGATTGAGTTGCTCGGAGAACTTCAGTTGGTTGTCGAATTTGATTTGGAGAGCGAACGTAAGCTCCCGCAAGCAGATGCAAAACAAGTTCTTGAGAGTTTGAAGTCTCAAGGCTTCTATCTACAAATGCCGCGTAAAGATATGTTGGCTGAAGAAGATCAATGGTTCAACTAACGGCTCATGAGAATTAATCTCCTTGTAACCGGTGGCGCCTATGATTCGACTGCCGGAGTCAGCGCTCTGCAATTTTGTGAAGCGGCGGTTACTGCTGGTCATGAGATCGAACAAGTGTTTTTCTATCAGGCAGGCGTCTTACATGGCTCAAATTTAAACACGCTGCTTAGCGATGAGTTTGATGCGGCTGACGCTTGGGCGGCGATGGCAAATACACACCAGATACCCCTAGCAGTTTGTGTGTCTGCGAGCGAGCGCCGAGGCGTATTATCAGCAGATCAAATGCGTGAATCTGATAAACCAAGCCATAATCTACGACCAGAGTTCAACGTTGAGGGGCTCGGTAGTTTTCATGCGGCATGCCTTGCCAGTGACAGAACGGTGACCTTTAAATGAAACGCTTGCTCTTCGTTTTCAGTTCAGGTCCGTTCTCCACAGCGAGTGGTCAAGAGGGGCTCGACGCGGTGTTGGCTGCTGCGGCGATGGATATTCCGCTGAGTTTGCTGTTTATTGATGAGGGTGTATTTCAACTGAAAATCGAAAAACAAAGCTCGGCCATCCAAATGCGCGACTACACAAAAACATACGGCGCATTAGCTGATTTTGGTGTTGAGTCTTTTTACGTTGAAGCTCTAAGTCTGAGTAGTCGAGGTTTGAATCTTGCTGAGCTGATGTTGCCATGTGAAGTGCTAGAACCATCAGCCGTGAACGATCTGCTTGCGAAGCATGATCAAGTTTTTACTTTTTAACGGTCATGTCGACGCTATTTACATTCAATAAATCATGGCACCAAGCTCCCTGGCTGTATGAGCGGCTAGGTTTTGCTAGTGATAACGACGCAATTCTATTGCTGGAAGATGCCGTTCTTGCCTTGCAGTCGCCGTTGTCCTTAGCCTCATTTGTAGGCAAATGTGGCGCCCGAAGTATTCGTTTGTTTGCACTGCAGTCGGATATTGAAGCACGTGCGATCGAAAACTGTTACGAAGAAATCCAAATCATCAATCATGGTGAGTTCGTCAAGCTTGTGGTCGAGCACGATAAACAAGTGGCTTGGGAAAAATGAATAACATTGAGTTTGCAGGCCAATATTACCCAGTTGATGCGCAAGGGTTTCTCGCCAAGCGCCTTATGTGGAATCGGGAGTTAGGCCGCCATTTGGCGAAAATGGATGGTGTAGAACTGAGCGATGAGCACTGGGAAGTGATGAATTATTTCCGCGAATACTATGAGGATTATAATATTCCTCCACCTATGCGCATGGTTATCAGGGTGTTCAAGAAGGCGTTTGGTGATGAGAATGCAAATAGTCGATATTTACATCAGCTGTTCCCCGGCGGCCCAACTCGAACCGCGTCTAAATGGTCCGGGTTGCCCAAACCTAAAAACTGTAAATAGTCAGCATTCTGGCCGAAATTCAGTTCTCTGCTAGACTAGACACTTCAAGAGTAGGAAAGCCTCAACCCTCTCGCAGATTAACGCACCAACGGAACCCGTTATGGCAAAAATGAGCACTCGTGAATTAATCCTCGATGTCGCCTTAGTGCTTCTTAACGAGCGCGGTGAAAGCATCGTCACCAGTGTTGATCTGGCTAACGAGATGAATATCAGTCCTGGTAACCTTTACTACCATTTCAAAGGCAAGGAAGAGGTCGTTGAAGAACTGTACGCTCAGTTTCACGCGAGAGTGCTCGTAGCATTGCAAGAAATTGCTAAGCAGGCATCCGGTGATGCCAAAGAAACGCTCGCGAGTTTGGCGGTCGTGTCGGATATCTTGCAGCAATTTAAGTTTATCAGCCAGGACGTTCGAGGCTTGCATGAGCGCTACATCTCGTTAAGGCCTTCGTTGGCAAAGTTGCTTGAGTTGTTGCGCCAAACCTTGCTCGCTCTAGTTACGCTGATGATGGATAAGTCCAAGGTCACAGACTCCAGCAATGCGGCGCGCTTGTTGGCTGACAATTTAATGTATACGCTGTTGCATTTCGGCGGCTACCATAGTTTATTGGGTCGTGATGCCGCTGAATCCACCGCTATTGAAGAACATCTTTATCTCCACTTTTTACCTTTTATAGAGCAATGAGCAATTTAAATATCAACAGACAACACGAGCTTGATGAGACTGAATGTCGCGCGCTTGCCGAGGAGTTATTAGGCCAGCTGGTTGAACGCTATGGCGGGTCGATTAAAGATGAAGGCCAATGCTTGATGTATAAGCACACTACTGGCATGAAGGCTTTTGTGGAGCCACGCGCCGGGGAGTTAGACATCAATATCAAACTCAATATGATGACCAAGTCATTCGCTCCTGAGCTTGAGAAACGTATCAATGCCGTGCTCGACGATTATATAGATTAGAAACTCAATTCTAATTAGGGCGAGTATTCTAAACAGGCTTGCTATCTTGTCGCCATCAACACATCAACCTCCCGAGTGAAGAACATGGCTGAAGACAAAAAATCAGTGAGCAAGACTGCGAAAAAAGTTGCTAAGAAGGCAACTAAAAAAGTAACTAAGAAAGCTGCTGCGACCAAAGCAACAGCTAAAGCAACGGCCAAGTCGACGAAGAAAATCGCCAAGAAAACAGCTAAAAAAGTGACTAAGAAGGTCACTAAGAAAGCGACTGCCGCTAAAGCTACGGCAAAAAAGACTGTCAACAAAGCCAGCGCAAGGGCTGAGCAACTGGGCGTTGATTCAAGTTCGGTTGAATCCAGAATTGAGCAGTTGCAAGAATTGCTGCGCGAAAACCTAAGTGGTTTAAAGACCGATAAAGCAGAGCAAGTTGCACGTAATATTTGGTTGGCTGGTCTTGGTGCTTACTCACGTACATTTGAAGAAATTAATGAGCGTGGTGAAGAAATTCAGGGGCGCTATAAAGAGATAAGTGCAGAAAGTCAGAAGTTATTCGAAGATTTGGTTGAGCGTGGCGAAGCCATGCAGGGTGACGCTGAGAAAGTACTCAAGCAGGGTCGCGATCGCTTAGAAGATCGAGTAGAAGACTTTCGTCAACGCTTTGGCGGCGGATTGTCGTCTTTTGTCGACATCCCAGGTCGCTTGCGCGATGCGGCTGAGAAGATCGAAGAAATCAGCAAGAAGCTCGATAAAAAAGGCTGATCGTTAGTCTTGAAATCAAACCTAAAGAGCACCGGTTAATCTCCGGTGCTTTTTTTTGCCTGACTCCATCGCGGCTAATGATCTCAGATCAGAGTTTTGGCGTTCACAACTTATGAGCAAAAAATAGGCATACTCCCGAGTATGGAAGCTGCAAATATATCCCTCCGCCTGTTAGCGAGTTCACAGATCTTGCTATTTTTCTTCATGATATTGCTGTCGAGCAACCCAAAAAGAGTGAGGGTCGTTGGCTGCACGCTTATGTTGGCGGTGGTTACGTATTTTGTAGAACCGCTTATGCTGAATTACCTTGGTATAGAACGCATTTTTCTGACCAATGTTTTCCCTTCACTTATTCCAACCTTGACCCTCCTCTTTGTTTGGACGATTTTTGAGGACGGCAATCGAATTCCCGGTTGGATGTGGATGATCTTGGGCGTTGATATCGCTCTCTCTATTTGGGTGGGCACTCTGAGCGTTGCCGACCCTCGAATTCAGGCTGCATCACAAATAATAAAAACAGCCATGGCTGTCACGGCCATTTTTGTCGTCTGGCGTGGTCGCGAAAACGACCTTGTGGCAATGCGAGCTAAGATAAGAATGTGGTTTATCGGAGCCTTCGCACTTACGGTACTGGCGGTCGCGATCAAAGAGTTTTTGTATATCTTCGACATGGCACAACCGCGTGTGATCGGCATGGCCTGGATGTTTTTACTGTCTTTATTCGGGAATTTAGCTTTTATCAAGCTCAATCCTGCAATAACGCTGGTGGGCGAGCCTGCGCCGCAGCCCTCCGCCGAATCCAAAGAGGACCCCATCATCGATGAACTGCTGTACCGAATGCAGTCGGAGCGGCTTTATTCTGATCACGATTTACGTGTGGGAACGCTTGCTGAGTTGATCGGCGTGCCGGAATATCAACTCAGAAAGAAGATCAATCAAAGCTTGGGATTTCGTAATTTCAACCAATTTGTAAATCACTATCGCATTGAGGAAGCTGGTGAGCGATTACGCAAGGATCGTCGTTCGCCAGTATTAAGCATTGCCTTGGACGTCGGTTTTCGCTCAATTTCGTCCTTCAATAGCGCTTTTCAAACCAAATATGGTGTTTCACCAACGGTTTTTCGGTCAAAAGGTCTGCCGGATTCCTAAAAAAGCCGCCGAATTTCGAAATTCGGCATGGTTGATCGCGATTTCGGCAGAGTCTGGAGAGGAATTCGCTTTTAATGCGCTCATCGTAATTCAACTCAACTCCTGGAGACCAACGATGAAAGCACTTTTAAAATCTACTGTTGTAATGACCGCTGTACTAATGACTGTTACTGCAACTGCTGCTCAAGCAAGCCAGAACAAACACCTCACTGACTGCAAGAGCATGATTAATGCAGAATTCAACGATGTAAAACGCATCAAGCTCGCCGGCTTAAAAGAACGACGCGGCAATTTCACCGCTAAGTTTAGAGTGTCTGCTGACGGACAACGTGCTAGCTACACTTGCACAGTAGAAAAAGACGCTGAACCACAAATCGCCCGTACTGACAGACCTACTCAACAAGTAGCCGGCGGTGAATAAAGCCTCACCCGAAAGTACTCCTTCTCAGCGCCGCTAACCCGGCGCTTTTTTTTGTACATGGATGTACTTATATCGCGAAGGCCATGGATGGCCGAGAGCGATGCTTGGCCAGGGATGGCCTTATATCGCGAAGGCCAAGGATGGCCGAGAGCGATGCTTGGCCAGGGATGTACTTTCGCTGGAAATTGCTCCTGCATTTCCAGCACTCTCACCCTCCATGGTGGTCGTACCGCGAAGGCCATGGATGGCCAAGAGCGGCGCTTGGACAAAACGAGGACCTAAGCCAAACGAAGACCGAGAGCGGCGCTTGGCCACGGATGTACTTTCGCTGGAAATTGCTCCTGCATTTCCAGCACTCTCACCCTCCATGGTGGTCGTATCGCGAAGGCTATGGATGGCCGAGAACGGCGCTTGGCCGTAACGAACACCCAGAGTAAACCTAACTCAAATCACCCAAAACCTAGGTACAGCAAACAGCTAGAAAACGAGCTCTGCAAACAACTAACTAACCGCTTTCAACCCAGATTTCTTCTTAGGCTTGGGGTTTCCTTTTACCACGCGCACATCTAGCGCTTTGACGATTCGCCATAAGCGGCGGCTGATGTGAGTTTGAATGCGAATGCGCTCAATACTTGGCCACGTAGCTCTCTCGCCTTCGCCAATTAGATCCAAGATTTCTTTATTGCTGCGCGCGGAGATAACTTTCGCCGGGTTGAGAAAACGGTTGGATGGCATAATGTTGATATCACCGCTGTAGGTTTGCGATACCACGGAAATGTAACCCGTCAGTAGCTTGCTCAAATACGAATTCGAGTTCAATGGCTTTTGCAGCAAATGTCCTGCGGCCAAGCCCCAATCCTTGAGGGTCTTCATGCTGGTCTGGCTAATCGTTGAGACTATGCCACTGTTGGTTTTTTCAGCCGTGACAAACGGCAATACGATAGGGTTGGTTTGGCTTACGATGAAGTGATTCACGCCGTACAGCCGCGACAACCTCTTCATCGGCAGATCGTCACTTAGAGATCCGTCCACCCACCGCCGGGTGGGGAGATAGGGTACTTTTTCGCCGTGCACATTTTTTGCGGCTAGAGTTACCGGTGCGAAAACACCCGGTAAGCAGCATGATGCCATCACCGCTTCTCGGATTAGCACATTCGGTGAGGTGATCGCATTCAGCAACCGAGATTTTTGGTGTGTTTCTGCTGGCGTTATCGAAATGTTGATCTGCAGGCCAGATATTTCGTAGGCTTCCTCAAAAGTGAGATCTGGGATCAACTTTACAACGATTTCTTCCAAATCATGACGGCTGACATCTTCGGCCTTCTTCTGCAGCGGTAAAAATTTACTCAGAATTGATTTTAGGTCAGCTTCTAAGTTGATGAATTCAGGTGTGAATATTTCATTGAGATCTTCGGGTGCCCGCGTGCCGAGAACCGCAGCCACAAATGCGCCACCACTTGCGCCAGAAATGACTTCGGGCAGTAAATCCTGCTCCCAGAGTGCTTTTAACACGCCTACATGGAAAAACAAGAAAGTGCCAGAGCCGCTCATCATAAGTGCTGAACGGCCAAAGCAAAGGCTGGCACGCTGGAAGAAATCAATTTTCTCCTTTTGCGTGACGCCCTTTACGCGTGGTTGGGAGAGATGTTCAAGCGCAGAAGAGACTTCTTCTACATAGTCGACAATAAGTTGTTTGGTGCCGAACTTCGCCTTTTGATAAAGCGAAGAGTGCCCCATGCCGCCAAGGTTGCCATGAATGCCTTCGTTAAGGGTGAAGAGCAGGCCTTGGTTGTCGTTCGCTTGGCGAAAGACCTCCATCTGCTCTAAGCGCCGGCGTATTGCGGCGTAATCATAGCGGCTGGTTTTTTCGTATTGTTTCCAGCGTTCTAGGCCATTTCGTTCGTCATAGGCAATCGCAGCGGCTTTCCACTCATCGTAAGTAGTTGCTTTGGCCATTTTTTTTTCGATTGCCTTCGCCATATTTAGGATCACGTTGTTGTTCTCTCTCTGAATTACGTCTTTTATGCGTTCTCATTAACGACATAGACACATTTTGAAACGTTTTAGTTACTACTTTTTTTGTTGGCAACCCCACGTTGCCAGAGTTCCAAGGGAACTCTTTATGCCTGCTTGTATTTGACTGTGCCCGACGATGTCAGGTTTCAATATCAGGTTTGGTCTAGGCAGTTTATTTTTTTGCTCGGCGTTTGCGGCTGATAGATTTATACAGCTCAACAAACTCCTGCGTTACTTTATGTTTTTGATCGAGGAACACGAGCGGTGTCGATTCAGCGTGCGATTCTTTAACCTTAACCGAGCTTGAGATGAAGGGCTTCAGAAGTTTGAATTTCTCTTTTGCCAACTGCTCAACGGCTTGCTGTGGCAACTTTGCCCGTGCCTGAAATTGATTGACCACCACGCCTTCGACGATCAAATCTGGATTATGGTCTTCGATGATCTCTTCTAATTCATCGGTCAGATCAACCATTGCATCGCGTGCGAATACATCGCAGTCATAAGGCAAAATACAGCGATCCGCAGCGATTAGTGCTGACAAGGTGAAAAAGTTGAGGGCCGGTGGTGTGTCGATGTAGATTTCATCAAAATCTTCATGCAGATTGTTGAGGAAATCGCGCAATTTATAAATTTTATGCTTGGCTTCGAGTTTCGCTTCAAGGTCAACCAAGGCGTAACTCGCGGAGATGAGTGACAAATTCTCAAAGCGAGTCTTGCGGATATAATCTTCCGAGCCAAATTCACGGTAGTTGCGAGTAATCGTCGACTCCATAAACTCAGCAATCCCCACAACATTATCTTTGCCATCGTGGCCAAGATAGGAGGTGGTGTTGGCTTGCGGGTCTAAGTCCACCACCAGAATCTTTTTGCCTTTACTGGCCGCGATGGCGGCGAGATTACAAGTGATCGTGGATTTACCAACTCCGCCCTTGCGGTTAAAAACTACTCTCTTTATGGTCAAGGCGATCACCTGGGTGGGTTAACTTGCGATTAATTTTACACCAATGTCGCTTCGACTTCGGCTGAGCAGCGCCGATTCCCGCCAGATTAGAATCCAAATTCTAGCCTGGCGAGCGATTGTCCAGTTAGTGAATGCAATTAGTGGCTAGCTTAACTGCATGAGCATTTCCTTCTCATAAGCTTGCAGTTGGCTATGTTGGTGCGCATGTACCTTCTCTGCCCAATCTGGGTTGGCGATTAGGGCTCTGCCCACGGCTACAAGGTCGAATTCGTCATTGCCGAGGCGCTCAAGTAAACCATCGAGGCTGGCAATTTGGCCAGACTTGAATAATTGCTCGCCAGGCTCTGGGATAAAGTCGGCGTCTAAACTCACGCTGCCTACGGTAATGGTAGGTTTGCCGATGAGCTTTTTAGTCCAGCCGGCTAGATTGAGGTCACTGCCTTCAAATTCTGGCTCCCAAAAACGCCGAGTAGAACAATGGAAGATATCCACGCCGGCTTCAGAGAGCGGGGTAAGGAACTCCTCAAGTTCAGCGGGTGTTTGGGCTAACCGCGCACTGAAGTCCTGCTGCTTCCACTGCGAATAGCGCAGGATAATAGGTAAATCTGCACTCACGCGCTCGCGAATTCCAGCAATGATTTCACAGGCGAAGCGAACGCGGTTCTCCACTGAACCACCGTAGTGGTCGTCGCGCTGATTGGTGCCTTCCCAAAAGAAGCCATCGAGCAGGTAACCGTGAGCCCCATGGATCTCGATGGCGTCGAAGCCGAGTTTTTCAGCATCAACGGCGGCTTGGATAAATGCTTGCTGGCATTCTTCGATGTCTTCCAAGGTCATGGCATGGCCCACTACTTTGCCCGGGATCAAAGTTCCGGAAGGGCTGTAACCAGGCAAATCACCTCCTGGTTCGATGCCGGGCTTGCGAAACGCGCCTACATGCCAGAGCTGAGGTGCTATTTTGCCGCCTTCGGCATGCACCGCCTCAACAACTTGTTTCCAACCCGCGAGTTGCTCTTCGCCCGCAATAAACGGGACGTCTGGATACCCGCTGGCAGCCTTATGGCCCGGGCAGGTTCCCTCCGTGATAATAAGGCCGGTTCCACCCTGGGCGCGTTTGCGGTAGTACTCCACCACGTTGTCGCCAGGAATATTGTTGGGTGAAAAATTGCGCGTCATGGGCGCCATTACCACTCGGTTTGGTAATGTCAGGCTTCCCAGTTGGAAAGGGGAGAACAGATCGGTCATGAAGTGGTTTCTCTTAAGTGTATTTAGTTGTGGAGTGAGATGGCGATGTCGGCGAGAACCGGAACCAGCGCTCCGTAAGATTGTGCTTTTTCGCTGGAGGCGTTGCCATCCAAGCCGCGTTTATAAACGCCCTGCACGATGGCGGCCAAACGAAACAGACTAAAGGTGAGGTAGTAGTTCCAGTTTGGGATTTCATCGATACCCATTCGCTGGCAATACATGGCACGATACTCTTCCTCGGTGGGGATTCCTAGTTCCGCATAATTTAACCCAGCGAGACCGGTAAGGCTGTCGCCACGCGGCATGTAGTACTGCATGCATTGATAAGCCAAATCAGCAAAGGGGTGGCCCAAGGTTGAAAGTTCCCAATCGAGTGTCGCAATTACCCGGGGCTCTGTTTTGTGAAACATCAGATTGTCTAGGCGGTAATCGCCGTGCACTATCGAGGTGCGGCCATCGTCTCCTGGATGATTGGCAGGAAGCCACTCAATCAGGTGCTCCATGGCGTCGTTGCGATCCAGCTCACTGGCTCGGTACTGATGAGTCCACGTATTCGTTTGCCGAGCAAAATAGTCGCCCGGTTTGCCAAAAGTGCTTAAACCAGCAGAATCGATGTTGACGGAGTGCAATGCGGCTAGCACGCGATTCATTTCGACGTACATAGCGCCACGTTCGGCGGGCTGGAAGTCGGGCAATGCGGGGTCCCACAGTACGCGCCCATCCATAAACTCCATCACGTAAAACATGCTGCCGGTAATCGATTCGTCCTCACAGAGGTGATAGGCGGTTGCGACAGGTACATCTGTATTTTTAAGGGCACTCAGTACACGAAATTCTCTATCCACAGCATGGGCTCCCTTTAACAGCTTGCCGGGAGGCTTGCTGCGCAGCACATATTTACGGCTGGGCGTTTCGAGTAAAAAAGTTGGGTTGGATTGTCCATCGGAAAACTTAGCCGAAGACAATGGCCCCGCAAATCCGGAGATGTGTCGGCTTAGGTAGTCTGAGAGCTGAGTATCGTCGAGTTCGTAGCGCGCCATGAATATGTCAAGTGTGGAGCCAAACGTTGCCGCTAAGATAAAGCGTAACGCCGTAAATGAGAAGAAATATTCGTTATCAGTTTGATTGTCGTCGCCAGCTTGCTGGGCTTTGCTTGGTCCAGCGACGAAATGCCCGACCAAAGTTGGCGGCTTCTTGGTAGCCCAGTTTTTCGCCAATTTCAGCTGCTGTTAAGTGAGTTTCGCGCAGCAAGGCTTGAGCTTGCTCACAACGAATCTGTTCTAGCACTTTTTTGTACGACGTTTGCTTTTCCGCGAGCTTGCGAATTAGAGTTCTGGGTGACATCGCTAATTCGTTGGCCAAAACCTCCAAGCCAGGGATTTGTTGATGCTTAGCTGAGTTATTCATGCGTCGATCAAAGTGATTGAGAAGGCGGGTACGGACTAATTCAAAGACATCACTGCGATTCTCCATTAGCAGTAACTTGATTTCGCGGGCTTTAGCTAAGTTGGTGCGAAACGCTTCGGCATCGTAAAGCGGCGATGCGGCTCTCGCCCATGAAGCTGGAATGATGAGGCGGTTATCGGCTTGGTCAAAGTGGCAGGGCGCGTTAAAGATAGCTTGTACTTGCTCGTGCCAAGCGCGTTTGGGGGTGGTGAAATGCAGCTCCGCTTGACTACCAAGTGGGTGAGCCATGATCGTTTCGATCAAACTTTGTGCAACTAGAAAACCGGATTCAATCAACCAACGGCCTGCCAATTCATTGCCTGTTTTATCTTCCAAAATATAGTGTAGCCGCCCTCCTTCTTCCAACATGGCGGCGGCATTGCCCGAAGATCGGGTTTCGACATGATCGGCAAAAACTTGCAGTGCGGTGTATAAATCAGGCGCGCTGAGGGCGGCAAATCCAATGGGGCCATGGCTGCTAACGCCGAGTTGCGCACCATAGGCGCTCACCCAAGAAATCAAACCTTGATCAGCAATGGCCGCGAATAAACGATTAACGAGGTCTCCCTCAACAAAGTCTTGGCTCATTGCCGTTGAGAGTTCATCCGCTAGGTCAGCAGAAAAGTTATCCAAAAATGTTGTATCTGCTTGCAGTATCAGGCGCAGATAGGCGGATGATATTTTGTAGGTGCTAGCCATAGATTTATTGTATCTGAATGTCATTTAATGACCAGCAGATTGTCGTTAAATGAAATTGCTGATTTTTTTCAATGGACCTAATATGAACCTCAAATAAAACTACATCGTCAAGCACCATGACAACTCTAACGCTCGAACATCCTGAAAAAGGACTCATCACCTATCGCGACAAGAAACGCAGCTGGTGGTTGCTGTCACTGTGGTTTCCGGTGGTGCCAATTGTAACGATTTGGGCGTACTACCAAATCGGCAACCCGTGGGTATTGGTGTCGCCGCTGATTATCAACTACACCTTGATTCCGTTTTTAGACTGGGTGCTCGGAACTGATGAGAGTAACCCACCGGAAGAGATTGTTCCTCAGCTTGATCAGGATAGTTACTACCAGTGGTTAACCTATGGCGCGATCCCGCTGCACTTCATATCGTTAGGCTACGCGCTGTGGTTTGTGGCGAATGAACCATTGAGCATTGGTTTTTATATTGGATTTGCCTGGATGATGGGTGCAGCTGGCGGCTTGGCGATTAATACCGCCCATGAAATAGGGCATAAAAATACCAAATTGGCGCGCTTGCTTTCGCGCATCACCCTGGCCGTGCCAGCGTACGGACATTTTTGTATCGAACACAATGCCGGGCATCATCGCGATGTTGCTACGCCTGAAGATCCGGCCAGTGCACGCATGGGCGAGTCAATTTATCGTTTTGTTTTGCGAGAGATTCCAGGCACAGCAGTACGTGGTTGGAAAGCCGAAGCCGAACGTTTGCAACGCCGTGGGCACACAACATGGAGCGTTCACAATCATATTTTGCAGTCGTATGCATTGAGTGCGGTCATACAAATTGGTGCGGTCGTTATTTTTGGTTGGATCGTGCTGCCATTTTTACTGATTCATAATTTTATGGCGTGGTTTCAATTAACCAGCGCCAACTATATTGAGCACTATGGTCTGCTGCGCGAAAAGCAAGAAAATGGCCGCTATGAACGCTGTAAGCCACATCATTCTTGGAATGCAAATCACATTGCGAGTAATCTAATATTGTTCAACCTTGAGCGTCACTCAGATCATCACGCGAATGCCTCTCGTCCTTATCAAAGTCTGCGCGCGTTTGATGATTTGCCCGAGTTGCCCTCCGGCTATTTTGGTTGTTATATGTTGGCCTACATCCCTTGGCTATGGTTCAAGGTTATGGATCCAAGAGTATTGGCGATACCGCATATCGATGGTGATTTCTCCAAGGTTAATGTCGACCCCAAGAGCGAGCAGCGTCTCAAAGCACAATATGCTTAATAACTCACAGCAATTTAGAAATCGCTATTTATAATTTTGAATTAGTTAGGCTAGGCAGTATGTTGTATGCATGCAGATACAACCAATCGACAACAATCGGGGTTTTGTTACCGTCCCGGTTCCCAAGCAGAACAATTGCTGTGACATCGCGATGGTTGAAGGGCCTGCGCGCGCAGTAAAAGACGCCGCAAAGGCTCGAAAAACTAAGCAAGAAGTCAATCAAGAAAGCGATCAAAAAACCAAGTTTGATTTGGTGGGATTGGCAGGCTAGGCCAGAATTAGGTTCTGCAGCGATAAACCATATATCGCTGCTAAGCGGTCGGGAAGACCGCTAATAAAAAATTGATATAAAAAAACGTTATTAGTTTATATATTTTTTCTATTAAACTAAGCGGCTTGTCTCATCCACCAAGCCAGCCTAGTTATGTCCTCTTCGACCAAGCAGCCCACTGCGCTGCCTCAATTTGAAAATCACGAAGAGCAAAACATCGCTTACACCACCTGCTATATGTGCGCTTGCCGGTGTGGGATCAAGGTCACTACCGAAGACAACAAGATTCGTTTTATTCAAGGCAACCCCAATCATCCGGTAAATAAAGGAGTTTTATGCGGTAAAGGTAATGCCGGAATCATGAAACAAAACTCGCCGGCGAAATTACGTAATCCTTTGCGAAGAAAGCCGGGGTCGGAGCGTGGGGCAGGGGAATTTGAAGAAATTAGTTGGGATGAAGCGCTGGAGCAACTGACCCAACGCTTAGCAAAAATCCGCGCCACCGATCCCAAAAAACTCGCGTTTTTCACTGGGCGCGACCAAATGCAGGCGCTTACTGGGCTTTGGGCCACGCAATTTGGCACCATAAATTGGGCTGCGCATGGAGGGTTTTGCTCCGTTAATATGGCCGCGGCCGGTCTTTACACCACAGGATTTTCATTTTGGGAGTTTGGTGACCCTGACTGGGATAATACGAAGTACTTTATGTTGTGGGGAGTGGCCGAAGATCACGCTTCCAACCCAATAAAGCTCGGCATTGAGAAGCTAAAGCGACGTGGTGCAAAATTTGTTGCGGTGAATCCAGTACGCACCGGCTATCAGGCCGTTGCTGATGAATGGGTTGCGATTAAGCCAGGTACCGATGGCTTATTCGCGCTGGCGATGGTGCATGTGCTTCTTAAGCACCGAATGATTGATGAGGAGTTCCTGATCCGGTACTCCAACGCGCCGCAATTGGTGGTCCATCGCCCTGGAGAACCAGGTGATGGCATGTTACTGCGTGGAGCAGACAATCAACCAATCGTATGGTGTCAAAAATCAGAGCAGTTTGAAGATGCGACGGCGCCAGATGTGGCGCCGGCTCTTGTGGGCGATTATGAAATGGACGATGGCACACGAGTGCGAACGGCCATGAGTTTGATGCTCGAAAAATATCTCGACCCAGAATATGCGCCTGAGAATGTGGCAGATAGATGTGGCGTCGCCGCTGAGGATATCGAGCGGTTCGCGCTCGAAATGGCGCACGTCGCGTTTGAAGAAACGATCCGCATTGATACGCCGTGGGTGGATTGGGCGGGTCGTGAACATGATCATTTTATTGGTCGCCCAGTTTCCATGCACGCAATGCGCGGAATTTCTGCGCATTCGAACGGTTTTCAAACTTGTCGAGCGATTCATTTATTGCAGACCTTACTCGGCACAGTCGACTGCCCGGGCGGACATCTAGCCAAGCCGCCGTACCCAAAACACATAGTTCCACCGATCAAGCCAGCACGCGATACCGCACCCAACACCCCGCTAAGCTCTCCGCCGCTGGGATTTCCGACCAGCCCGGAGGATCTTGTTATAGATGAAGCCGGTCAGCCGTTGCGAATTGATAAGGCTTATTCTTGGGAAGCGCCAATCGCCAATCATGGGTTGATGCACACGGTGATTCGTAACGCGGTAAATCAAGACCCCTATGCTATCGATACCCTGATGTTATTCATGGCCAATATGGCCTGGAATTCCAGTATGAACACGTCTGAAACCATCGATATGTTATGTGCGAAGGACGAACAAGGTGAATACAAAATTCCGTTTATTGTTACCTGTGATGCCTTTCACTCTGAGACGGTGAACTATTCCGATTTGGTTTTACCGGATACCACCTACTTAGAGCGATTTGACACTATCTCGATGCTAGATCGGCCTATTTCAGAGCCGCATTCGGCCTGCGATGCCATTCGCCAACCCATTCTGCAGCCAGATCGAAATGTGCGTCCCTGGCAGGAAGTACTGGTAGATTTAGCTCATCGTCTTGAATTCCCGCTGTTCACCAATGAGGATGGCTCTCCTGCTTATGCTGGTTATCAAGATTTCATTATCAATTTTGAGAAGTCTCCGGGAATCGGGTTTTTGGCAGGCTGGCGAGGACGTGATCAAGCTGAGGAATTGGTGGGTGATCCTAACCCAGATCAGTGGCAGCGGTATCAAGAAAACGAAACCTTCTTCGAGTATAAATACCCGGAAAATATTCGTTACTACCGCCACGCGAATCGAGACTATCTCGAATTTGCGAAATCAGTTGGATGGACTAATTCAAGCGATCAAATCGTTATCGAACTTTATTCAGAGTCATTGCAAACCTTCCGCTTAGCGGCGCAAGGTTTGTATGGAGACTACCAGCCACCGGCTGAGCATCGTCAGCGGATTGAGAAATATTTTGATCCTTTACCGTTCTATTATATGCCCGTCGAGCAGACGCAAATAACTGCAGAAGAATACCCATTTTTTGCCGTGACCCAGCGCCCCATGCATATGTACCACTCTTGGGATTCGCAAAACACCTGGTTGCGCCAAATTACCGCTCAGAACTACCTCTACATGAATGGGCAACGCGCGCTTGAGCTAGGTATCGAAGATCTTTCTTGGGCTTGGCTGAGGTCGCACAATGGCAAGATAAGAGTTCAAGTTAAACATATGAACGGCGTGCAGGCCGATACCGTGTGGACCTGGAATGCCATCGGTAAACGCAGCGGAACCTGGGGTCTGAGCAAGAATTCGCCTGAAGCAAAAAACGGGTTTCTACTCAATCATCTAATCAGCGATCTGCTGCCCGAGGGTGAGTCGAGTAACTCTGACCCGATAACCGGGCAGGCGGCTTGGTATGACCTCAAGGTGGCCATCGAACCCTGTGTCAAAAAAGAAGCGGGCAGCTTTCCGCAGTTTGACTCGCTTGCGGCTCCAGAGGGCTGCGAACCTGGCGCCGATATCGCGTATGCCAGTGGCGAGAATGTAAACCTCAAACGGTCATTTAAAGATACGCTCAAGCGAGGAAAACTATGAAACTTGGCTTGGTCATCGATTTAGATACCTGTGTTGGTTGTCACGGTTGTGCGATCGCCTGCAAGCAGTGGAATGGTTCGGGCACGATAGGCCCGCTGACAGATTTACAGGCGTATGACGAGAACCCAGACGGCGCATGGTTAAATCGAATTCGAACCTACGAGGTTGAATCACCAGAAGACAGCCGCACGGTGCACTTCCCAATGTCATGTTTGCATTGTGAGAAGGCAGACTGCGTCACCGTTTGCCCAACCGGCGCATCCTATAAGCGCGAGGAGGACGGCATTGTGCTGGTCGATCAAGACAAGTGCATGGGCTGCAATCTTTGTGCCTGGGCATGCCCTTATGGCGCGCGCGAACTCGATCAACAACAAGGCGTAATGAAAAAGTGCACACTTTGCATCGATCGTATATACGACCAAGCCTTGCCGGAGGAAGAGCGTCAACCGGCTTGCGTTCTTACCTGTCCAACTAAGTCTCGAAAATTCGGTGATTTCGACGACCCAGAGTCTGATGTTAGTAAGGCTCTGGCGAATCGTGACGGAGTAGATTTAATGCCAGAGTTGGGTTACCAGCCAACTAATAAATATTTGCAACCACGGGTTCGGCAACAAGTAGAACAAAAAGCGCCTGAGGCTAAGTCGGGCTTTGTTAGTTGGGTAAACAAAATGATTGAACGCTAATGCATCCGGCTTTCTCAGTATTATTTTTCACCGTTACCTCTGGGTTCGGATACGGGTTTTTATTGTGGCTGCTGGTCGCACAAGCTACGCAGTGGTGGAGCTTCACTAGGGACGATTTTTTGATCTACTGCGCAATCGCCGGAGTATTGATAACACTCGGGCTTTTGTCATCAACACAGCACTTGGCGAACCCTAAAAATGCTTGGCGCTCGTTTACACGCTTTCGTACTTCTTGGTTGTCACGCGAGGGCGTACTCGCTGTGTTGGGTTACCCCTTATTCGCTTTAACTGCGTATTTAATTGCAGAACCCAGTCAGCAGGGCGGGATATGGGTTGGCTTACGGATAGCTCTGGTTGCCGTGAGTACGCTATGGATTATCGCGCTAACGTATTGCACAGCAATGATCTACGCGAGTCTTAAAACCATTCCGCAATGGCACAACGGGCTAGTCCCTCCTGCATTTGTTGTTTTTACGCTCAGCAGTGGCTTGTTATGTTTTGGGCTTGTTTCTCAGTGGCAGCCGATTGGCGTGTTGATGTTAACTTGCATCGCTTTGATCGCAGGCGCAGGAATAAAGATGATGTACTTTAAAAGTCTAGGCGCGCCCACTCGTTCTTCGATTAATACCGCAACCAGCTTCAGCCAAGCTAAAGTAACTTTGTTCGATAGTGGTCATAGCAGTGAGAATTTTCTGCAGCGCGAATTCGTGTACCACGTTGGCCCAAAAACCACGGGTCTCGCACGTAAGTTAATTTTTGTTCTCGCATTTGTACTTCCTCTGTTATTGATCTTCACCATCACGCATGCATGGCTTAGCTGGGCGGCGATCATCTCCGCTTACATCGGGCTACTTTTGGAGCGGTGGTTGTTCTTTGTTGAGGCAAAGCACGTAGTTCGGCATTACTACGGAGAGTAAGGCCGGTTCGTCATGACATTCTCATGGTCTCGGTCTATTCTTTGCACCTACGACTAGGGAATTAATTGACCAATTATGCTCGCGGATAAATATTCGGCAGTAAGAAGCCGGACTGAGGCGCTCTGTACGCCTTTGACGCCAGAAGATACGGTGCCGCAATTTGTGGATTTCGCCAGCCCACCGAAGTGGCATTTGGCGCACACCACATGGTTTTTCGAAGAAATGATTCTTGGCAAGTATTTGCCCGGCTACCGCGTGTTTGATCCACATTTTGGCGCTTTATTTAACAGCTACTATTTAGCGATTGGTTCTCCCTACGCGCGCAATCAGCGTGGTGTTATTACTCGCCCTGGGCTGGAAGAAGTAATGGCATACCGGCGCCATGTCGACCACCACATGGCTACACTGATTGAAGAACTGCCCGAGCAAGCCGCAGAGCTTGTTACGCTGGGTATAAATCATGAGCAACAGCACCAAGAATTGCTGATTACAGACTTAAAAATAGCCTTCGCACAAAACCCCATGTACCCAGTTTATGATCAAGGCTTTGATGAAGGTTTTGCGGCTAATTCGACCGGATCTGAGTGGTTAAAATTAAAAGCAGGGGAGTATCAAATTGGAGCGAGTGGACAAGGCTTTTGCTTTGACAATGAAACCAAGCAGCACGCAGTCTTGTTGCCGGAGTATGAGATCGCCTCGCAATTGACCACCATTGGCGAGTATCTGGAATTTGTTGAATCCGGCGGTTACCAACAGTTTGAATATTGGCTCGATGAAGGTTGGAGCTGGGTGCAGCACAATCAAGTTTCTGCTCCGATGTATTGGCACAGAGAAGATACACAATGGCAGCATTTTACTCTGGCAGGTTTGCAGCCTTTGCCGTTGGATTCACCCGTTTGTCATCTTTCCTACTATGAGGCCAACGCATACGCTGCATGGCGAGAACTGCGTCTGCCCACGGAGTTTGAATGGGAGGCCGCTGCGCCGATGCTAAATTGGGGGCAACGGTGGGAGTGGACGGCGTCGTCTTATCAGCCCTACCCAGGGTTTGCCATTGGGGCCGGCGCGGTGGGCGAGTACAACGGTAAGTTTATGGTCAATCAAATGGTCCTAAGAGGAGCCTCCGTCGCTACTGCACCGGGGCATTCTAGAGCAAGCTATCGCAATTTCTTTCATCCTCAGCACCAATGGCAGTACACCGGTATTCGCCTAGCAAAATAAATCTCTTCTTATGTCAGAATCCTTCCTTGCCGATGTGCGCGCGGGCTTAAGTAGTTCTCCCAAATCCTTGTCTTCAAAGTACTTCTACGACGCCGCAGGCGATGCTTTATTCGTGCAGATAATGGCACTGCCAGAGTACTATCTAACCAGGGCTGAAATGGAGATATTTGCGACTCAAGCAAACGATATTGTCGCCGCGTTTGATCAAGACAAGAACGTCCAGTTCGAAGTCATCGAACTGGGTGCGGGCGATGGCACTAAAACCGTGCATTTACTGCGCGCCCTACTTGAGCGGGGGTATGATTTTGAATACATCCCGGTCGATATATCGGCCAATGCAATGCAGGGGTTGGAGCGAGATTTGCGGCAACAACTCCCAGAGCTCAATATTAATCCTAAGGCGGGCGACTATTTTGAGATGCTCGGGGAACTGCGTTCGACCAAACATCCGAAAATAATTCTATTTCTGGGGTCGAATATTGGAAACTTGCTTGACCAAGAGGCAGCCGAGTTTATGTCGAGCCTTGCAGCAAATTTGATGCTTGGAGACAAGCTGTTATTGGGTGTCGATTTGATCAAGTCAGCAGATATCGTGCTCCCTGCTTATAACGATAAGAGCGGCATAACACGGCAGTTTAATCTTAATTTGCTGCAGCGTATTAACCGAGAGTTGGGTGGCAATTTCGATGTTGCAAAATTCGAGCATTATGCGGAATATGATGCGAATGAGGGTATCGCACGGAGTTTTCTGGTCAGCAAGTTAGATCAGATCGTGACTTTAGAGGGGTCCAACGATGAGTATTCGTTTGCGCAAGGCGAGCGTATGAAGGTGGAAATATCTAGAAAGTATGACGATAAAATCTTAGGCCATATTTTGCATGGTTCGGCCTTTGATATTGTCGATTCATTCTCAGATGCTAATCGGTACTTTACTGACTATCTACTAGAAATAGTGAGTTGAGGATGGGGCAACGAGAGTTGATATTGTTGGAGTTGGGGCAGCAGGCCACGGACTATTATGCACAATATTTGACGAAGAGTAGTCTGCCTTATCGACGCGTAGACGGAAACTTTGAGCGGCTCAATCAATATTTGCCAAATCAGTATGAAGTTCTGATCCTTGAGTTTTGCGCTTTGCTTGATCGCTGTGCAAGCGCCGATTCAATCTTGATACCGAATATCACCTTGCATGAAGTGTTGGATGAGCATTGTCCGCCAGCATATCAGGGCTTGCCAGTTCTTCATCCATTGCGGGAACTTGAGCGGATCAGCTTTGAAGCCGGCATGGAGGTGCTTATTTTGGGTTCTTTGCACACAATGCGTAGCGATTACATTGCATCTCGGTTGAAAGATCTAGGTCTATCCGTTGTCGCTCTATCAAATCTTGAGCAGTCTGAGGTCGATGAGTATCGTCGAGCGATCAATAACCGCCAGGTGAGCCAAAACCAAGCGCAGCGCTTTGAAGAGCTTATCTCGCAGCATCTAGATGCTGGGTTTACGCTTGTTCTGGCTTGTACCGAGCTATCTCTAGTGCTCAATAGTGAAGAATTTCAGAGCCATGCCAAGCTGATTGACTTAGCACAACTTCAACTTAATGCCGCGCGACGAGAAAGTTGACTCATGGAAATCGATATTCTGAGACCTTTAGATAAAGTAAGCGATTAAGGATTCAAAATTGAGCGCCAAGTAGACCAAAGTTGCCAGGTTGGCGAAGACAAAGATCGGCACAAACCAAAGCGCAGTAATCAGCAAGGAGCCTTCATGCAGACAGATAATGGTGAGAGGCACTAGCAAGCCAATATATAAATCCAAACCAATCTGTCGGCTCCACAAAATCGGGTGCATCCTTTTAAGGCTTCTGAAAAAATTCTCTCGGCGGCTGATGTTGAGTGAATAAAGGAGGAAACCCAACCATATTAGCCATACAGCAGCTTTACCGAAGGCGTGGTCACCAGTGCCAAAAATTCTGGCTTCGCCATCGTGAGTAATAAATGCCACGGCGAGGAATATCCCAAACCCCAACCATAATAAATTACGTTTTAAGATCGTAGAGAATGAATTCATTGTTCTAAATCTCCTAGGTTATCTTGCTCAGTTATAATTTATTAAATCTTACAGTAGCCATTGATACTAGCCTGCGACTAAAGGGACAAACTTTCATCGCCGCTCTTTTCAAAATTTGATTTATCTATTTCAGACCCCAGATACTTGACGTTACCCCATTAATATTTTGCGATCATGACCCAGATTAGCACCGCACTTAGCCTTTTGGCCGCATCTCAAGTGGGGCTATTTATGGTGATGTTGGCGCTCTCAGATAACCCTAAGAGAGTTAAGTTTACGGGGCTCATGCTGATGGCAGGGATTGTGATGTATTTGGTGCTACCGTTGGTTGATCTACATTTCGGCGTTCGTAGTCACTCACTTGTTTGGCTCCCCGGAGCACTGACCTCAAGCATGCTGCTGTTATTCGTTTGGTTTGTATTTGAAGAACACGAATGCCGCTTACCCAATGTTTTGATAGGTTTAGTTACGGTCTCCGTGATTACTTCGATTTACTATGCCGCAATAAACGTAGGGATCCCTGGTGCGCCTCTATGGAAGCAGCTCTTGGAATTATTTATCGTGGCAACCGCCTTGCATATTGTGAACCGCGGTCAAGATTCGGATTTAGTGGAGCAGCGTTTCCATGCCCGTCGTCTATTTATTACCATGTTGGCTTCGACTATGTTGATCGTCATGACGATCGATGTGCTGGCGAGATTTAATCCCGGTTCTGGTCTCGAGGGGCTGCAAAAGACCATCGCCTTTCTCTTCGCTGTCGCATTCAATATTTACTTCGTGCGGCAAAACCCGACCGTTCAGCTCGTGGCAAAAGCTCAACCGATTCAAGAGAAACCCGAAGATCCTGAATTGATTGAGCTGTTGGAGAAGATGCGTAACGAGCGTTTATACGCCGACCATGATTTACGAGTAGGCGGGCTGGCTGAAATTATGGGCATACCCGAGTATCAGCTGCGCAAGAAAATAAATCAGGAACTCGGTTATCGAAACTTCAACCAGTTTGTGAATCGATATCGAATTGAAGAAGCCGGTGCGCGATTGCGAGAGAATTCTCGAACCCCCGTGTTAACTGTAGCTCTGGAAGTGGGGTTCAAATCTATTTCCTCATTTAACACCGCATTCCAGGCTCAGTACGGTGTATCGCCAACCAAGTTTCGCACTGGCGACGCTGAAGCCACGCAGAGCTAGCGCTACTTATTGATATTGGCCCAAGTATCGCGCAGGCTTACCGTTCGGTTTAGCACTGGTTTGCGCTCAGAATGATCTTTAGCATCAAAGCAAAAATAGCCTACGCGTTCAAATTGAAATCGATCATGGATATCGGCGGCAAGAATGCTGGGTTCTAATTTGGCGTTTTCGAAAATCACCAACGAGTCAGGATTTAGTTCTTGTGCAAAGTCGTCCGACGCCCCGGGGTTGGGCACGTTAAACAAGCGGTCATATTGCCGCACTTCCGCATTGACCGCATCTTCAGCGCTCACCCAGTGAATAATGCCTTTGATCTTGCGGCCATCGGCGGTCTTGCCCTTGGCTGATTCAGGGTCATAGCTACAACGTAGCTCAACTACATCGCCGGCCTCGTTACGAATAACTTCATCGCAGGTAATGGCGTAACCGTACCGAAGCCTCACTTCGCGGCCCGGACCTAAGCGGAAAAACTTGGCCGGCGGATCGAGCATAAAATCATCATGGTCGATATACAGTTCTCTACTAAACGTAATGGCACGAACGCCCATGCTCTCGTCTTTGGGGTGGTTGCGAACCTCAATTTGTTCGGTTTCACCTTCAGGGTAATTTGTTAACACTACTTTGAGTGGCTTAAGTACTCCAAAGACTCGTTTGGCTGATGCCTCAAGATCGTGTCGAATGGCGTTTTCGAGCACCGTCATCTCGATGGTGCTGTCCTTCTTAGTTATGCCTATTTCTGCACAGAAATTACGAATCGATGCCGGTGTGTATCCACGTCGTTTGAGGCCGTCTAAGGTGGTGAGTCGAGGGTCGTCCCAGCCATCCACGAAGCCTTCATTAACCAGCTGGATTAGCTTTCTTTTGCTGGCAATGGAGTATTCTAAGTTCGAGCGGCCAAACTCAATTTGTCTAGGTAATGCCTTGCCACGTTCGCCAACATGATTTTCTTTGATCGTGATGTTGGCAAGAATCCAATCGTAAAGTTCACGATTATCTTGGAATTCGAGAGTGCAAAGAGAGTGAGTAATGCCCTCTACAGCATCAGAAATGCAGTGGGTGAAATCGTACATTGGGTAGATGCACCATTTGTCTCCAGCACGATAATGTTCTGCGAAGCGAATACGATAAAGAATAGGGTCGCGCATCACAATATTTGGCGATGACATATCAATTTTCGCACGCAGCACGTATTGGCCAGCAGCAAATTCGCCGGCGCGCATGCGCTCGAAGAGCGCTAAGTTCTCTTTGATTGCGCGTTCTCGGCTGGGGCTGTTGCGGCCAGCTTCAGTGAGTGTGCCGCGATATTCCCGCATTTGCTCAGCGTCGAGATCGTCTACGTACGCCAGCCCCTTGTTGATCAGCTCGACGGCAAAGTCGTAGAGTTCGTCGAAGTAGTCAGAGGCGTAGCACAAATGGTCCCATTCGTAACCCAACCATTCCACACTAGCCCGAATTGATTCCATATATTCGGTGCTCTCTTTCTCTGGATTGGTGTCGTCAAAGCGTAAGTTGCAGCGCCCCGACATATCTTCAGCAAGACCAAAATTCAAGCAGATGGATTTAGCATGCCCTAAGTGTAAATAGCCGTTCGGTTCGGGCGGGAAGCGCGTATACACAGAATCATGTTTGCCATTCTTAATCTCATTCTCAGCAATGCTGCGAATAAAATGTTTGGGCGCTGGTTTCAAATTTTTAAGGCCAGATTTACTCATTGATCGAATCTTGGGTAGAGTGCACGCGGTCTAAGCGAGCGGCATTATAAGAGAGGCTTGGCGAATATAAAACGCTCAGTAAGGTCTAATCCACCGTCTTGTTTGAGCTGAGCTCAACCATAGACTGCTGCAATATGGGTGTTGCTAAGGAAATTCCTGATCGATTTGCCTCTGCCAAGATGTAACTTCTGCAAAGTTGTCGAATGCTCAGCACTTTTCTGACTTCCTTAATGTAGTAGTAGACTGCCCACGTGACGGCGTAGTCACCGGTGTCGTGAACTCTAATCTCCGGCGCGTACTGCTCTTCGCGCACTGATTCCGCTTCATCGAGTTTGCTAAAAGCTCGAGTAATCATGTCTCCAACTTCATCTTCACTGTGTTGGTAGTCGATGTTGAAATACAGCACCTCACGCAGGCCCCGAGCAGAGGCAAACCGAGACAGGTTCTGTACTCCGTAATCACGTAATTTCGCATTGCGCACCATAATTCGGTGGTTGTTTGCAATGTCGAGTACTTCGGTGTGAAATATTTTTGTTTTAAAGACACTGGCGATGATGTTTTTGCCGTCCATATTGAACTGAATAACATCTCCATCTTCGCAAAACCGGCTGTTCAAAATAATCAGGCCGCTAATAATGTCCGGTGCCCAAGAAGCCTGGGTCATGGCAAGAATCAATCCAATAATGCCAATCGCACCACCGGTTTCTAACAAAGAGTCCAAACCGACCAACCGTAGACAGGTGACTAAGGCAATTATGGCCACCGTCGCAGTGGCAATTAAGCTCAGGCCGCGCGAGGCATAGGTGT
>CALJJR010000157.1 GCA_937973905.1 uncultured Arenicella sp.
TTTATAGATGATGGCAGCACGGATGCTACACTTGGTTTACTAAAGGATGAGCAGCTTAGGCAACCGCAGATTCGAATAGTAAAACTATCTCGTAACTTTGGGAAAGAAGCTGCGCTTTCTGCCGGCTTATCAGTCTCGCGCGGCGAGGCTGTGATCCCGATGGACGTGGATATGCAGGATCCACCTGACGTACTGCCTTTACTTTATGAACAATATTCAAAAGGCTTTGATTCAGTGGTTGCTGTAAGAAAAACTCGTGCGGGTGATTCTGTGTTTAAACGTTTTTTTGCGGCTAGTTTCTACCGATTGTTCGTATGGACGAGTCGCGACCAAGTGGTTCCCAATGCAGGCGACTTCCGCCTCTTAAGTCGTCGGGTGGTTGATATATTGAATCAAATGCCTGAGCGAACCCGCTTTATGAAGGGCATGTTTTCTTGGCCCGGCTTCGAAACGGCCTATGTAGAGTACGAACGTCCCAATCGCTTGTCAGGTAAGTCTCAGTGGCGTTTTTTAGGTCTATGGAACTTAGCTCTAGATGGCATCTTCAATCACTCCACGCTCCCGTTAAAAATATGGACGTACATTGGTTTTTTTATTGCAATTGCGGCGCTAAGTTATATGTTCGTTATTGTCGGAAAAACTATGTTTCTAGGTGTTGATGTGCCTGGTTACGCATCGCTTCTGAGCTTCGTGCTTTTAATCGGTGGCATTAATTTAATGGGCGTAGGGATCGTTGGAGAATATGTGGGTCGAATATTTATCGAAATTAAGGCTAGACCTCTGTATCTGATAGAAGACATTATTGAGCCTGAGAATCAAGGTAATAAAAATCAAGAGCGATGAACTTACGCTCTAACACTAGCGAGTTCTCACGCTTTCTTTTGGTTGGGCTAGTTAACACTCTTGTACATTTTCTTGTGTTGTCCGGAGCATACGAAATCCTTTCATTTCCTCTGGTTTCAGCTACAGTCCTGGCTTTTTCGGTAGCTGTCTTTATTTCATATCTTCTAAACTATCGTTTTACTTTTCACAGCCAGAAACAGCATAAATCCAGTTTGCCAAAATTTATCATAACAACACTAATTGGTTTGGGCTGGAATGTTGGTATTACGGTTTTGGTGGTTGAAGACTTCGGTGGGTCAGTTTTTTTAGCAGTAATCATGGCTGCGTTTGTAGTAATGCTTAACAACTATTTGTTAAGCAAATTCTGGGTTTTTAACGATATCTAAATGCCAAGCTCAAATAGAGTTTCTACCCGGTTATCAAAGCGACAGTGGCTAATTTTAGTGGTCGTCCTGATTTTGCTACTAATTCCCCGCTTCGACAGAGTTGACCGATTCGGGCTAGATCAATACACCACAAAAGGCAAACCTGCTATTGAACACCTAGCTGACGCCGGAAAGTACATTGACCAGATTCGATACTTCCGCGGTGAAGTTGGAGTGGAGCGATTGAAAGCACCTTGGGTCTATCGCCCCATTCCTGCTCTTTTGGCTACGCCTATTCGTTTGCAGCCGATGACAGCACTGAATGTAGTCAATTTCTTTGCGTTACTTATTGGGATATTCTATTTAGTTCGTGTTTTGCAAAAACTAAATATATCCAACGCCTCCATCTTTATCGGGGCGTTGAGCTATGCGGCATCGTTCCCAGTTTTTTTCTACGGCTCAATAGGCTACATGGAACCCATATTAGTCGGATGGTTGAGCGCAGCACTGTATGCAATTTTTTATCAGAAACACCTTTTTTACTTCGCACTATTACTGACTGGGGCTTTTGTTAAGGATCCGTTTATTATCTCTTTGCCAGTCTGGTTGTTCTATCAAATATTTGTTGCTCAAAAGCCGTGGCTTACTAGCATTCTTATTTTTCTTGTTGCTTTTTCAGTCTTTGTTGGCCTTTTGGCTATAGCGAGGGAGGTTTCCAATGCAGCTACCGACTTCTATTGGCTGCCGAGTGAGCGCATGCTGGCTTTTAACGTTTATCGAGTTCGTAGTTGGGTGAGCTGGACGTTAACACTTGGACCAATCGGCGTACTTGCTATCGCATATACGCTAAAAGAAAATCTAAACCTTTTCAAAAAACCATTAGATCTCACCTTAGCCGTCGGTTTTGCCGGTGCAATTTCCGTAATGATCTACTCAATGTTTACCGTCTATGTAGATGGACGATATTTCTGGATTGCGTATCCATTTATGATTCCCCTCGGGTGTCGCTTAGTCGAATCACGGTTCAACACCAAAAAAGAGCACGTCTAATGCTCTAAAATCATTAGAAACTATGATTCCAACCTACCACCGAGAGCAACAACTCTCTATCACCTGGAATCACTTAGCCACCCCTACCCCTCATCCTCCGACAAAAGCAAAAAGATGATCGGCGGGATCACAATCTTCTCATCCACCACAAACGGTACGCCTACCGAGCAGTTGTTCTCGGTATTTGTTTCGCCATTTACCGGCTCCACACATACGCCGATCCAGAATTCTCCACCCTCGCTGGGTGCTTGAATTTCAATTTGAAAGTCTAAGCTCTCACTGGCTTGCAGCGAGCGCAGTGTGTCGTTTGCTATTTCTTCGTCATCAAAGGTGATTTGTTCGTCGGTGGATAGCCGCACGGTGATGGTTGATGCGGCGGATGCTATCTCGCCGGAGTTTACAAAGGTGGCGAACACGTCGGTTGGGTCTTCGACGGTTGGATTTTGCTCTGCCACGTTTACTTGATCTACCGTTAAGTCGGGTGAGCCGACCGTAATCGGTACTCCGGCTGAGCAGTTGTTATTTGTTATGGTCTCACCGGATGGCGGCGTTACGCAGATGCCTACCCAAAAATTTCCTTCTTGATTTGGCGCTTGAAACGACGATACAAAACCGGTGCTGGAGTCTAGTTGTATCGAATTTAATGAACCCTGCCCTACTTGTGAGTCACTGGTTGTTATCTGCGCATCGGAGGACAATCTAACTGTTACTGAGGTGGATGCCGATGTGCTTTCACCTGAATTAAGGATTGAAGCACTTACCGTACTTGTCTCACCCAAGGCGAGGATTTCTTTGGCTACGTTGATGCTTGTAACCGACAAATCTGCAGGGTCAGCCAAATCGTTGACCGTGGGCATTGGCAGAAACGGCGTGTTCTCAGCAAAGTATTCAAAGGCGTTGGCATTGCGGATAGCGGCCGATGGGTTATTTCTGGCTAAGGCTCTGGAGCCTGATTGGTTTAACGCAGACTGGAAATCATCACTGCCAATTACAACCGTAAAATGGCTGATCTCGTGCACAATTGTGCCCGATCTTGAGTCGGTTCCGCTTGGGCCTACTCGAAAGAACACGGGGCACACGTTCATATTGTAATGATCGTTGGCGAACACAAACGCAAACACGTTTTCACGGCCATTGATGTCACACGTGCAGTCAAAACCAATAGGTTGGCTAATCAGTGCGCTGGCAATTCGGTTAAACGCCGTTTGCGCCGTTGAATAACGTTGCGCTGAATAAGCGCCAAACCATTCGGTATACCGCCGTGCCGTTGGCCTTAATTGAACTGGCGCATTATTGAGCGCATCGCGTGCTCGTATTGATATTGTTTCAGCTATGCCGAGGGCTTGATCAATCTGCGCGCGTTGCGTGGCGTTACATGAGGCGTCGATAATCGGCGGTCGTTTGAGTTGAGGTACGGGGCGTTCTTCAGAGAGTTGTAAAACCGTGGCTTCAACAGATTTGTTTGCTTGGGCTGCGTTGCGGTAATTAAGCTCGTAACTCCCTTGTTCATAGATTGGATACGCAATAGCGAGGTCTACTGTTGCACCCACCGTTTGGCCTGGCGTAATGGTGATGAACTCATCTTCTGTCGGCGGTAAGCGTTTGGCATGTCGGCCGATGTAAGGAAGAGGTGCGCCTTGAAAATTAATCTGCAAGAAGTCTTCATTGATCTCGCCTTCCATCGCCGTATTTCTCTTGAGAAAGCGAATGTTCGATTGCGTGACATTGGTGTACTGAACTGAAATCTTTAACTCGTCCTTGGCAAGGTAACTGCTCTTTACCGGCGTGATCGAAACTGCGATTCCCGCGGGTACGTGTGCATATGCACTCTGCGCACTAAGGACCAGTGCGGTTAGCAACAAAACTGCTTGAATTGTTTGTCTCATTTTTAACTTCACGTTGTTT
>CALJJR010000158.1 GCA_937973905.1 uncultured Arenicella sp.
CAAACTGATCTGAATCGCAGGCAAACTCGATAACGCTTGGCCAGTGCTTAGTGTCGCTATGAGATGTTTCTGGGGCTTTATTGGCAATAGCCCCTATAAACTCGCCGTCAGAGCAAGAATTAGAAACAAGTTTCTCATGCGCGAATCGAGACTCGTTTTCTACAATCTCTGCAACCTGATCCTCCATAGATTTAACAAAACTATCCAGGCTTGTGCATATCGCCACTAAGTTTTTGTATCGCCGCGTCTCGTTCTCATAGGTGGCGCTGACACCCGTCATAATATGATTCGCCTGACAGATTCCAGGTTCAGGATCAGCAAGCACTCCGTCAGATGACGGGCAGACAAATTCGACATAATTCGACAGATTGCCACGCTCGGGGTTAGCAAGGTAGTTGTTCGATACGCGAAAGCCGAAAATCGGATTAGTCCTATGCGCATCATCCCTGCACCAAAACAAAGGAAAACTTGTAAAACTATCAGAGTCAGAAAAGACTCGCTGCCATTCCCAGTTTTCCTCCAAGACTCGAGCAAATTTTGGTGACTGAATTCCTTTCGAGCATTCTATTTGAATACCTCGCGTGATACCAAAAACACCCTCCTTTGGAGATTCTTCGTCGCTAAGTCGTATCGATGTAACGTGCTCACCAAGTGAACAGCTTAAATCGTGATTGCTCTCTGTGATTTTTTTCGCGGAGCTAGCTTTTGCGCAGATCGCTTGCAAGTTAGTGTATTCAAATAGCCCAGTCTCGCTGTCGGCCTTGAAGTTCCCGCGGACACCAGTCACTAGTTCATCAGCGCTACAGATACCGCCCTCACCAGGCAATCCAAATAAAGGAGTTCGATTGTTACTACAGACATCTCTAAATGCTGTAAATAAATTATTGCTGTCAGGCACATCAAGATAATCTTGCGTTGGTCCAAAACCAACCATGTCATTCAAGCAACTCGCTCGCAGCGTAACTGGCGCTGGATTACCCCTAGCGGGTTCAGGCCAAAGCCAATTTTGCTGCTTTTCGCTGACAATCTGGTCAACTGTGCCGAGAGAGCAAAAAATCTTGTAACCCCGAACAGGCCCGTCCGCTTCGCGGCTCACTCGAATGGTGTGAACCTGTTCGCCCGGCCCACATTGCAACTCATCTGTGTTGATGCTCGCTGGTATTGTCGTAAGAGTGAGCGCTACCATCTCAAGAGATCTAGTGTTTTCTCTTTTGGAGTAGGCAGCCCAGCCAAACTGGCCATTATTAAGATAGGTTATGATGTCAGCCTGGCCCAGTTTTGTAGCTTCCGGCACCTCCAGAGTTTCACCCACTTCGCCAGAGTCGAGATTCAACGTTCGAAAATAGTACTTTTCAGGAACTATTAAATTTCTGCGAAGTTCACCGAAGCTTTTGCCAAGGCTATGATCTGCTGGCAAAACGCCATAACCCAATAAGAAATTTCCGCCGCCCATATCCACAAGTTGCGGATGCGAGATATACCCTTTGGATTGCGGTGTCTCTATCCAGCGAATTCCATCGGTTTTACCGTTTTCATCAAACGGAACCAATCCTAATTCCATACGAGGTTCAACATTCTCGTCATCTTGAACGTAATCCAGTTCTCCAGTCATTGGATTTTCCCGAGCACCCACTACTAGAGCTAGCCATCCTGCCTGATAGGGAACCAACGCGACCACACCACCCTTATGGTGCCCACCTTTTCCTATTTTTTGTAAAAACAAGAACGGCTCTCGATTGCGATCCCCTAATTTTTCCTTACGCGAGCCAAAAGCAAATCGCGCCGAACCTAACATGCCAAGCTTTCCGTCTGCTCCTCTTGCACCGACAGTCATCTTGCCGTTACGCTCGAACAAATTTGAGTCGCCATACTGCTCTGTAATTTGCGCTGCTGTTTCAGCGGGGATAACGCTGGTATCGTCTTCGCAAAGCATGGCGTAAACTCGTTTGGCGTCTTTCTTTGGAATACTCAAGGCCAATGCAAGTGGGCTCGCATGCGAACCGCAACTTATGCCGCCACCCGCGATATCAGAGCTTCCACTGCCGTCTTCGTCTAGTTTCTTAATAAAATACTGAAAGTCATTGAGTGGATTAACGCCTTTGTTACGGCTCACAATCATAAAGATGTCAGAGACATGGCCGCCCTTTTGTTGAAAACGCATGTAGACGCCGAAGTTGTTATCCTGCTCATTGAAAATCAAAAAGCTGTTGCCTCTGTCAGACCCACCATTGGTTGAAGGCAGTGCACGACTGATTCGATACTTCGCAGGTGTTGTTGTGATATCAGCCGCATCGCCACCTGACCATTCATACAACCACATCTCGTCCGCGCCTTCTTGAACAAGGCGTTTTGATCCAAAAGCGCGCTCATAGTCTGCCACCAGATCAGCGGTTGCATCGATGTGATCTCCAGAATTTCTTCGACATAAGGCCGCGACAACATCGCCTTTATCGGATGATTGAACGCCAATCATTTCTTTGCATTCACGAAACTCTTGAGTCTTGAAATCACGGTATTTATTTGTGGCTCTATCAAATACCGACTCAATCAAAATGCCACCTTGATTATTTCTCTGAACGCCTTTTACGTCTTCGCCGGTGAGCGAAGCGGCAACATAAAACTTAGGCGCGTCAGTTTCCTTACCGCTAGTGCTGAAAGACATGTTTTGTGCAAACACATTTTTGCCGGTGCTCCGGCCGAGTAAGCCGCTAAACTGTTTGTGCTCCATCGCAAATTGCTCGCTGGAGTCCAACGTAAATGTCGTACTAGAAAGAGTTTTGAGATTAGGGGCTAGAACTGTCGTTTGCTCTTCGTCTTTATCATCGGCTGAAGGCTCTTTATCGTCGGCTGAAGGCTCTAATTCTTGCGTATCTAAACGCACATTATCGAAGACAACACCACCATGAGCGCCGTGGGCTTGAGCAATAGGCTCGCCGCCAGCTAGGGATTCTAGAGCTCGTAGGCGTATCGCTAGCTCATAAGTTTTATTGGTATCAAAACCAGCCATTGCACTCGAGCTGTATTCAAAAGACACAGCCGCTAGAGCTGCTCCGGCAACTCCTTGATGGCTGTTAAGCACAACTGCATCGGCGGGCATCTTATAGACGAACTTACGATTGTCGTTTGTATATTCGTTTGGATACGCGATAAGTTGCACTTCATAACGCGCTTCAGATACCTCGAATTGTTCCCATTGTTCTTTGGCCACGTCGAACGAAACGGTATATCGCGTATCTCTGGTCAATGGTTGAGCAATCGCCGCTTTATTGCTGGTGATGCCCATATCCGCATGTCTCACGGAATACCCTTGATTCGTCTCGGTTACGATTCGCATTCCGTGTTCTTTTTTCCACCACTCCCTAGCGC
>CALJJR010000159.1 GCA_937973905.1 uncultured Arenicella sp.
TAGTTTCTGCCTAAATAAATAATTAAGCAAAAATAGACGAGAGCTCTAACTGTTTGTTTTTTATCCTTAAATTAATACGAAAAAAAACGTTTGCTAAAGAAAATCGGGGGCCAATTCAGGCCCCCGACCTCGAAAGCGGCGCTAGTTTAATGCATCTTTCAATGCTTTACCAGCTTTAAATTTGGCCAAAGTAGAAGCCTTAATTTTGATCGTCTCACCAGTGCGTGGGTTGCGGCCATCACGCGCTGCTCTGCGGCTAGTTGAGAACGTACCAAAGCCGACTAGAGTGACACTGCCGCCGCTCGCTAGGGCGCCAGTGATACCGTCAGTTACAGCTTCCAGCGCATCACCGGCAGCCGCTTTAGAAATGTCAGCTCGTGATGCGATAAGATCGATCAATTCAGATTTGTTCACGCTTGTTTCCTCTATTTAATGGTTATTTTTCGATTCTTTCTTCCCAAAGTCAGGTAAAGCAAGACTCGAAGATGGAAGGTTTTTTAGGGCGGATATGGGTAGTTAATATAGATGTCCGAAAAACAAAGCACGCGCCGCTAAGGCGCAAATTGTCATGCGGAGGGAGGTTGTCTGAAGGTTAATCGCAACGCTTCAATACCACCCTCACCGCTGCTCGGTATGATGTTCTCTTTACGCCTAAATTACAATATTGACTTTACACTTTTTTTCGCGTGAGGCCAGTAACTACAAGGGTTTGAGGGCATTTCATCAACTTTTCGCCGGTAAGTAAGAAGTTTAATTACCAGCGCGATAGCGTTGATTTTGAACAGGAAGTTTCAATCAATATTCAATGCCGTGGAACTTGTTTTCCGCCAGACTTGCTGGATGACGATTTGGTCACTTTTTTGTTACTCGCACCTTCCGGTAATGGTTCCAGCGGGTTTGCCAAGGCGATATCCAAAACTTCATCAATCCACTTCACCGGCTTAATCTCGATATCGGCCATTATTTCATCAGATATCTCGACCAAATCCTTTTCATTTTCTTGTGGAATAATCACGGTTTTAATCGCTCCGCGGTGAGCAGCGAGCAATTTCTCTTTTAATCCACCAATGGCAAGCACTTCGCCACGTAGGGTGATTTCTCCGGTCATCGCAACATCGGCGCGCACCGGGTTCTTGGTGGCGGCAGAAATCAAAGCCGTACACATACCAATACCCGCGCTAGGGCCGTCTTTAGGGGTTGCGCCTTCGGGCACGTGCACGTGGAAATCATGCTCAGCAAAATAGTCGCTGTTGATGCCCAGCATATCGGCCCGCGTTCGAACAACAGTGACCGCTGCCTGGATCGACTCCTGCATCACGTCTCCGAGTTTCCCCGTATAGGTTTGCTTGCCTTTTCCTGGCACCACCATTGACTCTATCGACAACAGTTCACCACCAACTTGAGTCCATGCCAGGCCAGTCACTTGACCTACCCGATCCTGATCTTCAGCGAGGCCGAACTTGAATTTCTTAACGCCGAGATAGTCTTCGATATTGGCCGAGTTCACGGTAATTTTTTTGAGCTTGCCACCCAATACCAATTGTTTAGTAACTTTACGGCAGACCTTAGCGATTTCTCGCTCAAGATTACGCACACCAGCTTCACGCGTGTAGTAGCGGATCATGTCGAGAATCGCTTCGTCTTGAAGCTTGATTTCGCTATCTCGTAAGCCGTTATTTTCTTTTTGCTTGGCAACTAAGTATTGCTTGGCAATATTGAGTTTTTCTACCTCGGTGTAGCCTTCTAGGCGAATCACCTCCATACGGTCGAGCAATGGCCCTGGTATTTCCAAACTATTGGCTGTGGCTACGAACATCACTTCAGACAGATCGTAATCAACTTCTAGGTAATGGTCAGCAAAGGTATTGTTCTGTTCAGGGTCGAGTACTTCAAGCATGGCCGATGCAGGGTCACCACGAAAATCCGCCGCCATTTTGTCGATCTCATCCAACAAAAACAACGGGTTACGGGTCTTAACCTTAGCCATATTCTGCACAATCTTGCCCGGCATTGAGCCGATATAAGTTCTGCGGTGACCTCGAATCTCAGCTTCATCACGCACACCGCCGAGCGACATGCGAATAAATTTGCGATTGGTGGCCCGGGCTATCGATTTACCCAATGAGGTTTTACCTACGCCCGGAGGGCCCACCAAGCATAAAATCGGGCCTTTGATCTTCTTAAGTCGTTGCTGCACTGCAAGATACTCAAGAATTCGCTCTTTGACCTTCTCAAGGCCATAATGGTCGCTATCGAGAATTTCTTGTGCTTTCTCGATATCAGTGCGAACACGGGTGCGTTTTTTCCACGGAACTTGAACCACCCAGTCAATGTAATTGCGCACCACTGCGGCTTCCGCCGACATCGGTGACATCATCTTTAGCTTTTTGAGTTCAGCATCAACCTTCTCGCGCGCCTCTTTTGGCAGGCCCGCATCATTGATTTTTTCTTGTAATTCGTCGAGTTCGCTTTGACCGTCTTCGGATTCTCCCAACTCATTCTGAATCGCCTTCATTTGCTCATTCAGATAATACTCGCGCTGGCTTTTCTCCATTTGCTTCTTCACTCGACCACGAATTTTCTTTTCTACGCGATGCATGTCGAGCTCGGTTTCCATAAACGACAAAACATTGTCTAAGCGATCATCAACCGCAATGGTCTCAAGCAATGATTGTTTGTCTTCCAACTTCAATTCGAGAAAGCCAGCGATGGTATCGACCAATCGCTCCACATCCTCAATCGAACGCAGCTGACCCATTGCCTCTGGAGCCACCTTATTATTAATTTTGCTATAGCTTTCAAATTCAGAAATCAGCGTTTTAATTGCTACTTCTTGCTCAGGCTCAGCAATGGGATTAGAGAAAACTTCTTCCACCAAAGCGGAAAAGAAAGTGTCTTCAAAAAGACGCTGAAAACGGATTCGCTTCTTCCCTTCAACTAAGACTTTTACCGTTCCATCTGGCAGCTTCAACAGCTGAAGAATATTGGCTAGCACTCCAACTGAATAAATCTCTTCCGCGGCTGGGTCTTCTTTCGCTGCATCGTGCTGGGCGACCAAAGCAATATGCTTGCCGTTCTGCATGGCCTGTTCCAGCGCAGCAATGGATTTCTCGCGCCCGACAAACAAAGGGATAACCATATGCGGAAACACCACCACATCACGCAGGGGTAGTACCGGGAACGGTTGAGAAAAATCGAGCTCTGTTGTTTGTTCAGACATATTTGCAGCCAGTTGCACTCGCCGCATCACAATTCGATGAGGCGTAGGTTAGTTTTATCGCGAAGCGACTGGTTTCACTATATAGCTTAAAGAATGCCGCAAGCGTGAAATACAATCGATTCGGGAGATATGGGCACGTCTAGTCGATAATCAAGTCGTCCTTATCAACATAGACGGCAAATTTAACATTTTATACACCGCCGTGTGCGGAGGTGAGCACACAACTCTTGCGGTCTAGTGAGTACCGACCAGCAAAGTCAAAGAAAAAAACTAAGCGCTCTTCTCAGTCTCTTCGTAGATATACAGCGGGCGCGCACCTTCGAGAATCGTGCTCGCATCAACCGAGACCTTTTTAACACCCTCTTTCGATGGCAGCTCATACATGGTTTCTAGCAAGGCGTTTTCGAGAATCGATCTCAAACCACGCGCGCCAGTTTTGCGTTCCATTGCCTTGGTGGCAACAGCATGCAAAGCGTCTTCGCGAATCTCTAGGTCTACACCGTCTAACTTGAGTAAACGTTGGTACTGCTTCACCAACGCATTTTTGGGCTCGGTCAATATTGTCATCAACGCGTCTTCATCCAACTCTCGCAGAGTTGCGATAATCGGTAAGCGCCCAATAAATTCAGGAATCAATCCATAACGTACTAGATCTTCTGGCTGCAAATCAGCCAGATACTCAGACATGAACGGGTTGTCAGTCTTGGAGTGAATTTGCGCACCAAAACCGATGCCACTTTTTTCTGAACGGTCGCGGATGATTTGATCCAATCCAGCAAAAGCACCGCCACAAATAAACAAAATATTGCGTGTATCCACCTGCAGAAACTCTTGCTGCGGATGTTTGCGCCCACCTTGCGGTGGCACAGATGCAGTGGTTCCTTCAATCAGCTTCAACAGCGCTTGCTGAACACCTTCACCGGACACATCACGGGTAATAGACGGGTTATCGGCTTTGCGTGAAATCTTGTCGATCTCATCGATATAAACGATACCGATCTGCGCTTTTTCTACGTCGTAATCACACTTTTGCAGCAGCTTTTGAATAATGTTCTCAACATCCTCACCCACATAACCGGCCTCGGTTAAAGTGGTTGCGTCGGCAATGGTAAACGGCACGTTGAGCTGCTTAGCTAGGGTCTCTGCGAGCAAGGTTTTGCCCGACCCAGTTGGGCCAATCAGCAGGATATTACTCTTTGAGACATCCACGTCGTCATCAAGTTCTTGACCACGGATGCGCTTATAGTGATTGTAAACAGCGACTGATAGAACTTTCTTGGCGTCTTCCTGAGAAATGACATAGTCATTTAGGCCTTCGTGTATTTCTGAAGGCGTCGGGAATTGCTCGCGTTCGTCTGCTTTGGAAATATCTTCAATCGCTTCTTCACGAATGATGTCTTCGCAAAGATCTACGCATTCATCGCAGATGAATACCGAAGGGCCAGCAATCAGCTTGCGTACTTCGTGCTGACTCTTGCCGCAAAAAGAACAATAAAGTAGCTTGTTATCTTCGTTACTTTTATTGTCGTCACTCATAAAAAATCCCGTTGCATCGGTAAAAACTCTTCTGCGTTCATATGGTTAGGGACATCTCACAAGCCTACATTAGCTTTATAATCCCAACCCTTAATCAAATTGTAACCTAATTACAGACCGCGGGAAAACGCTAAAACTGACCACATAGCGTCTATTTCCGTGGTCTATTTCGCTACTGGTGGGGTTTAGTCCAGCCCGCGGACACGTCGCGCGTCGTTGATGCCGCCAGCGTTTTCTATATCCAGATAGCCAGCTTCGCGCAAAGCATTCACGGCTCTGCCAGATCTGCCTCCTGAGGCACAATAAAGGCGGATTGGCGTTGATTTATCAGGATAAGCTTGTAAGACCCCAGCCACAATTCCGGTGTGAGGAATCAGCGGGTCTCCGTCGATATTGCTAATATCATGTTCCGCTTGGCTGCGAACATCGATCCAAACCACGTCATTGGCTTCATCAGCCTCGTCAGCAAACGAAGCGCCGATGCTACTTGCGAGTATCAATACGCCAGCAGCAAAGGCCGAAAAAAGTGCACGCATGAATGCCATAGTGAGTAAATCCTGCGCTACAAAGTTTATTTGCTTGCTTCCTTATCAGGTCGCTGGTCTATGACCTGGTCAACAATCCCGTAGTCTTTAGCTTCGTCGCCACTCATAAAGTTATCGCGTTCTGTGTCTTTGGCGATCTGATCTTCTTTTTGCCCCGTGTGTTTGACAAAAATTTGGTTCATTTCTTCACGGATGCGTAAAATTTCTTTGGCGTGAATATCAATATCACTCGCCTGCCCCTGAAAACCGCCCAAGGGCTGGTGAATCATGATTCGAGCATGCGGCAACGCAAAGCGTTTTTCCGCCGCGCCTGAAGCCAGTAACAAGGCTCCCATACTCGCAGCCTGACCGATGCAAACGGTGCTGACATCCGGCTTGATAAACTGCATGGTGTCGTAAATCGCCATACCAGCGGTCACCGAACCACCGGGGCTATTGATGTATAGACTGATGTCTTTGTCAGGATTTTCTGATTCTAAGAACAACATCTGCGCAACAATCAAATTCGCCATGTAGTCTTCTACCTGGCCAACCAAAAATATGACTCGCTCTTTTAAGAGACGCGAGTAAATGTCGTAAGCGCGCTCACCTCGACCCGTGTTCTCAACCACCATCGGCACCAAGCCGCCGGCTGCTTCAGGCTGAAGCATATTGTCGAACTGCGAGGTAATAATGGGTGAAGTGTGTCTGTTACTCATGCGTTTGCTACCTAATGCACATTCGTGCGTCTAATCTCTGTTTAGTATACCGCCTAAGTGATGACGATTATCCAAACAACAAGAGCTACTGCACGTTGAGAAGTTCGGAGGCGGCGACTTTTTCAACTTTGACGTCCGCTTTTTCGAGCAACAAATCGACAACCTGCTCTTCTAAGATAATTGATTGAACCTGCGCCAATGCTTGCTGATCGTTCTTGTAGTAATCGACAAACTCTTGTGGATCTTGATACGACGACGCCATTTTTTCGATGCGTTGATCAACTCGCTCAGAATCAGGTTTAAGCTCTTCTTTGCGAATGATCTCCATCATTAGCAGCCCAAGCGCTACACGTTTTTCAGCTTGCGGCTTCAACACCTCAAAATCAGGGTCTGGGAAGTTTTCCAAGAGCTTTGCATCGATGCCTTGCTGAAGCATTTGATTCTTTTGCTCTTGCACCATGCGCTGCGCTTCTTCTTGCACCATCTTTAGCGGAATTTCAGTGTCATTCTGCTCTAACAACGCATCAAAAGCCCGTTGTCGCAAAGTAGAACTCAGCTGGGTTTCAAGGTTGGTTTCTAAGTTCTGCCTTACTTCGGCTCGCAGCTCGTCAACCTCACCACTTTCTACGCCAAAGTTCTTAACAAACTCTTCATCCACCTCAGGCAAAACCGACTTAGATACACTGTTGGCTTCAATCTTGAATACCGCCTTTTTACCGCCAAGGTCTTCTGAATACTCTTCAGGGAAAGTGACGTCAACGTCTTTTGTCTCGCCGCCCTTCATACCGACTACGCCGGCTTCGAAATCGGGGAGCATGCGGCCTTCACCTAGAACCAAAGGATAGTCTTCGCTACTGCCGCCTTCGAATTCTTCGCCGTCGACCGTACCAGTGAAGTTGATCAATACGCGATCGCCATTTTTAGCTTTGCGCTTCACTTCTTCCCAGGTTAATTGTTGTTTGCGCATATTGTCGATCACACGATCAATATCTTCGTCACCAACTTCGCTCTCAGGCCTTTCGATTGATACACCGTCGAGGTCGAGTTTTTCAAACTCAGGATAGACATCAAAGCTAGCGATATAAGTGAAGTCCGCGCCCTTTTCTAGCGGCTCCGGAACGATGTCCGGCTGCACTGCAGGAACGATCTCTTCCTTCGCTAAAGCTTCTTGCAGAGAGCTTTGAATAAGATCACCCAGCACGTCGCTAGTCGCCGCACCACGATATTGTTGGTCGACAATCTTCATCGGCACTTTGCCGGGTCTAAAACCCTGAACTTTGACTCTTTTCGAGAGTTGTTTTAGCCGCGCTTGAACCGCAGTTTCAACGGTATCGGCTGGAACAACAACACTCATTTTGCGCCCAATTGCGCCTACTTTTTCAACAGATGTTTGCATGCTAGTCAATCAAATCCAAATGCGGGTTAACGATGCTCATAACAAGAATTGCACGAGCTCAAATCAGGGGCGGGATTCTACCACTGCCGGACGGCAGATAAAACGAAATGAAGCTTAAAAATCGACCTCAAATCAATGCGTCGATTCTGCTTTAATCACCCTCTTTTGAAAGGATGGTGCGAGAGGAGAGACTCGAACTCTCACGCCGTAAGACACTGGAACCTAAATCCAGCGCGTCTACCAATTCCGCCACTCTCGCATCAATAAGCTAACTTGTCCTCTGAACCCTCAGAAATTCAGCAATTATCCTTAACTGCCTAGTTCTGTTTAAAGTACAGAACCAACAAAATCTAATGGGGTGACTGACGGGGTTCGAACCCGCGACCACCGGAATCACAATCCGGGGCTCTACCAGCTGAGCTACAGTCACCATAATTACGAGCTAAAGGATAAACGATCCTTGGCCCTAATGTTGAGCTTCATAAGCCAACCTTCATCACCACTCGTAAAACTAATGAATGGCGCGCCCGGCAGGACTCGAACCTGCAACCTACGGCTTAGAAGGCCGTTGCTCTATCCGGTTGAGCTACGGGCGCTCAACACCGCTCAATAGCACTAAAAAACCATGCAAACGCACTCTCGAGCAAAGCTAATCAGCCCCAACAGTACAAAATGAGAGCCTTCAGCTGAAGGAAGGAACAAAAACCCGACCCCTCGATCTAACTAACTTGCATGCACGCTCAGCGAATAAAAGCCATTAGCGGAGAAAAGGCGAGGAAAATCGACCCCTCGATCAATCTTACTACCAAAATCTCATAGCGCATAAAAGCCGTTAGCGGAGAATAGGCACAAAAAATCGACCTCTCGATCAATCTTACTACCAAAATCTCATAGCGCATAAAAGCCATTAGCGGACAAAAGGCACAAAAAATCGACCCCTCGATCTAACTTAACAGCAAGCACCATCAGTGCATAACAATGGTCGGGGTGGAGGGATTCGAACCCCCGACCCTCTGGTCCCAAACCAGATGCGCTACCAGACTGCGCTACACCCCGACGGTTGATGACTTTTTGTGGCCTGACTACTGTCTTGGGAAAAGGCACACGTCACCCGCTCTCGCGTTGAGGCGCGACTATACTCAGACTTGAATATTGCGTCAACGAAAAACACTGAAATTAGAGTAAAAATTCCGACCATTTAAAACTTGAAAATATGCCGATAAATCCTTATAAAGCCTCGCATCGGAGAACCTCTTACTAAAGCAAATTCTAAACCATGAGCAAACCACAAACGCACGCCTTTCAGACCGAAATCTCACAACTTCTGGATCTGATGATCAACTCTCTTTACAGTCAAAAAGAGATCTTTCTGCGGGAGTTGATTTCAAACAGCTCTGATGCGATCGACAAACGCCGATTTGAGGCCCTCACTGATGCGGCGTTGCTCAATGAAGAGGAAGAACTAGCCGTCACAATCACCACCGACAAAGAGGCTAATACGCTGACCATCACCGATAACGGCATTGGCATGTCGCACGACGAAGTGATTGAAAACATCGGTACCATCGCGCGTTCGGGCACCAAAAAGTTTATGGAAGCGATGAAAGCCGGCAAAGAATCTGACGATGTAAACCTAATCGGTCAGTTCGGCGTGGGGTTCTACTCGGTATTTATGGTCGCCGATAAAGTTTCTCTAGCGACGCGCAAAGCCGGTACTGACAATACGGTAGTTTGGGAGTCCGATGGTAAAGGTGAATTCACTATTTCTGAAGGTGAAGAACAGGCGGTTGGCACTGCGATCACGCTGCACCTTCGTGAAGATGAGAAAGAATATCTAGAAGATTTCCGGCTCAAACATATTATCAACAAATATTCTGAACATATTTCACTGCCCATTAAGATGCTGGGTGCTGAACCCCTAGATGAAGAAGGCAATCCTATTGAAGGTGCCGAGCGAGATTTAGAGACCGTGAATTCGGGCACAGCGATCTGGGCGCGGGCCAAAAACGAAATCTCAGCAGAAGAGTATCAGAGCTTTTATCAAGGCTTGAGCTACGACATGGAGCCGCCGCTGTCTACCTTACATCACAAAGTAGAAGGTAATCTGGAATACACGTCGCTGCTTTTTATCCCTAAAAAAGCGCCGTTTGATTTGTGGAATCGCGAAGCTAAAAAAGGCATTAAACTCTACGTGCGACGTATCTTCATCATGGATGAGCCTGATGCCCTGCTCCCGAACTATCTACGCTTTGTGAAAGGCGTGATCGATTCGGCAGATTTACCACTTAATGTCTCTCGGGAAATTCTGCAAAGTGATCGAGACATCGGCAAAATTAAGAGTGCAGCGACCAAACGTGTTTTGGATGAGCTAAAACGCCTCGCCAAAAACGAAGCCGAGACCTACCTAGAATTCTGGAACGAATTCGGTCAAGTACTCAAAGAAGGCGTGGTGGAAGACTTCGTTAACAAAGATAAGCTCACACCGTTGCTGCGTTTCGCGAGCACTCATAACGACGATGCATCGCAATCAGTGTCGCTGGATGAATATGTGGAGCGCATGGGCGAAGAGCAAGATGCCATCTACTACATTACGGCCGAAAGCCATCAAGCCGCCAAAGGGTCACCACATTTGGAAATGTTCAGCAAAAAAGGCATCGAAGTACTGTTGATGAGCGATCCGGTGGACGAATGGTTGGTTAATGGCCTGATGGAATATGCCGACAAGCCATTGAAGTCTGTCAGCAAGGGCGATCTCGAGCTCACTGAAGACGAAAAACAAGAGCAAGAAGCGCAAAAGGAAGAACTGGCGGATATCACTGGCAAACTGCAAGAGGCATTGAGTGGCTCGGTAAAAGAGGTGCGGCTCACCAACCGTTTAACCGAGTCACCCGCATGCTTGGTGGCAGATGAAAATGACCCCGGCGCAAATCTTGAGCGCATTATGAAAGCAATGGGGCAAGATGCGCCGAGCAGCCAGCCTATCTTAGAACTCAACCCAGATCACGCCTTAATCAAAGCGCTAGATGCGGCGGATGAAAATTTCGCCGATTGGGCGCAAGTCTTGTTTGATCAAGCAGCCCTGAGTGAAGGCGCTCAGCTTAAGGATCCTGCCAAATACGTGAAGCTGGTCAATAAATTGCTGGCGGCGTAACTGCCAAAAAATTCATACAATAAAACGGCCGCTGTTGCGGCCG
>CALJJR010000160.1 GCA_937973905.1 uncultured Arenicella sp.
CTTGGCATGACGCTTAACAATTTTGTTCAGGGCCTCCTCTAGTGTCATATGCTCCAATTCTGGTAACACGAGCCCTGATGAAATTCCACGAATCTCCTCAAGTGAGCTATCCAGCGCGTCTCGCACTGCATGAAATTCGACGCTCAGCCCTTTTGACTCTTCTTGATCTGTGATCTTATTCAGCCTCAAGATGGCATACCCCAGAGATTGAGCAGGACCATCATGCAAATCAGACCCTACCCGGCGTAAAAATTGTTCGTTCATTTCTACCGCGCGGCTACTCGCAGTTTTCATGCTTTTCTGCATGCTCTTATTAATCGACAAGAGATTTGACAATCTCGAAATCTGTTGATTGAGTGTTTTTTCTTGGCTTTCAATGGTTTGCAAACCGCGTTGAAAATTATAGAACAGTGCAAAAAACAGCAGCAAATTGCCCGCCATGATGTACCAAAAAATTCGCCGTGCCGCGCGCTGAGCACCTTCTATGGAAAAATTGTAGTTTCTCACTAGGCGCATTATTGCTTCGGACTGACCATTAGAATCCAACACCTTCACCCACCCTGGAATCGCTTGATTCTTATCTCCGAAAAAACGTTCAAGACTGCTAATCTGAGGCCTATGTGGGTCAACGATGATACTGCGGTCTTGGCTTGTTCGCAGACCATCAAACGCGGATTGTTCGGCAACACTGAGATCACTAACAGCCTGACCACTACTCCAGAGGAGACGCTGCTCACGGTCATACATCGAAACAGAAGTGACACCGGGCAGGGACAAGATCACCCGTTGCGCCCAACTTTGTTGCTGTTCTTGATCGATGTCGGCCCCAGCCTTGACCAAAATGCTTGCTGGGATTTGGCTGTCGATATTACTGACTAATGCATCAAAATTGGCTTGAATAACTTGGCTGCGTATCTGTAAATACGCAGCGGCTGTAAGCGCCACTACGAGCATACTGGTAACTAGGATTGCTGCCACGCAAAAGCGAATGGTGAGATTGCGCTTTTTATTGTTTGCGTTGCTCTGCGTAAGGCTCTCCGACAACACCTGTTTTTGCGGCGCATTCATCTGTATACCTTTCATTCCCCTAGCTGTATACCCTAAATTGCGCAGCTCACGCCTGTACCACCGATACCACAGTAACCGTTCGGGTTTTTCGCTAGGTACTGCTGGTGATATTGCTCCGCTAGATAAAACTCCCCTGCTAACTCAATCTCAGTAGTAAGCTTAGGGTAATTTACCTCGGACAAGGCGGATTGGTAATTATTAGCAAGGTCTCTCGCCATCGTTAAATCAGCTTCATCGAAAACATAAACCCCGGAGCGATATTGTGTGCCAATATCATTACCCTGGCGCATTCCTTGAGTTGGGTCATGGGCCTCAAAAAAGGTTTGCAAAATTTCATCTAAGCCAACTTTACTCGGCTGATAGACCACCAGCACAGCCTCCGTGTGCCCAGTTAAACCGCTGCAGACCTCTTCGTATGTTGGGTTGGGTGTTGAGCCCGCGGTGTAGCCCACGGCCGTGGTGTACACGCCTTCGAGGTTCCAAAATTTGCGCTCGGCGCCCCAAAAGCAACCAAGCCCGAGCAACACCTTCGCACAATCGTTGTGTATTTCGGGGTATGGTTCTAGCATAGGCCGACCAGTTACAAAATGCCGATTATCGATTTGCAAGCGCTGCTCCCGCCCGGGCAAAGCTTGATCTTCATCAGGAAGTAATAATTTATGGTTCATTGCGGTCTTTTGAACTTAGATAAAACAGGTCTCTAATCGGCTTAGCATACCATCGCAACTTGGACACAGCATCAATTTGTCCAATTGTTCAAGGTACGATTAGAAAGCTCTAAGCAGATTCTCAATGAGGTACATATGTTGCAATTTCAATCGCCTTCACGTCACATCATCAAGCCGCTTGGTCATTTTTTAGTGCTGCTAATGGTGATCCTGTTATCAAGTTGCAGCGTTGATGCAGCGCCCGATGGAGAGAAATCTACCGGGGCAAAAACAGCCGTGTTTGCTGGCGGCTGTTTTTGGTGTGTTGAAGCGGATTTTGATAAAGTTGGAGGGGTTTTAGACGCCGTCTCAGGTTATTCAGGTGGCAGTGCCGAAACCGCGAATTACAAGCAGGTCAGTTATGAAGAAACGGGGCATTATGAGGTGGTACAAGTTACTTATGACCCAGCACAAGTCAGTTATCGCGAGCTGGTAGACTATTTTTGGAAGACCATCGACCCAACTGACCCGCATGGACAATTCTGTGATAAAGGGAGTTCGTATCGCACCGCAATTTTCTATGCATCAGAAGAGGAACGTCGAGAAGTAGAAAACTCACTGCAGGATTTACAGAAAACCAAGCCGTTTGAAGCAGAGATCGTGACTGAAATCTTAGCGACCCAACCGTTTTATGATGCCGAGCCGCGGCACCAAAATTACTATCAGCGCAACCCGCTACGCTATAAGTACTACCGCAATGGTTGTGGACGTGATAAACGCTTGGCTGAGCTGTGGGGTGAGAAGTAAAGCTTTGGCGCGGTTACTCGAAGGTTGCGGCGCAAGCAACACAAAAAGCCAGCGTTGGATCTAACTTTAAGCGACCGGAAGCAATCCATTCATCACACTCTAGGCAGCGGCCAAACTCTCCCCGTTTCAGCCGCTGTAATGCGTCTTGTGCAGCGGCCAGCTGCTTGATTTGCCTAGCCCTGCCCGCTTGCGCCATTGCTTGGCCTTGCATCGCATCCATACGTGATAAGCGACCTTGTCGATTTTGATCCAATTCAACAGTAGCGGCTGCACCTTTGGTTGCATCAATACTGCATCTCAGCTTATCGATAATTCCCTCGAGCAGGGCGCAAAACTCATCTCGATCAATATGACTCGCCGCTGTCATCGAAGGAATAAGTAGACTTAGCTGTGGGTTATTGAGAACTAAGTGCGGTCACCACATCAATGGCTGATCGATCGAAGGCAATATCTAACTCGCCCATTTGATCTGCCATGTCGGGTCGTAGATTCGAGAAATCGAATAACTCTCGATCAAACAAGTGCGAGGGTGTGAGCCTCGACATAGATTTAAAAATATTGAGCACTCGGCCCGGCGATTCTTGATCCCAAGCAGCCAACATCTGTTTAATCTTCTTGCGCTGCAAATTTTCCTGACTACCACAAAGATTACAGGGGATGATGGGGAAGTCTTTAAGTTGTGCGAACTGTGCCAAGTCGTTCTCGCGACAATAAGCCAATGGCCTAATAACCACATTCTGCTTGTCGTCGCTGACCAACTTGGGCGGCATGCTTTTCATGCGAGCACCATGAAACATGTTCAGAAATAGGGTTTCAACCATGTCATCCAGATGATGCCCTAAGGCGATCTTGCTGGCGCCCAATTGTGCCGCAGTTCGATACAAAATTCCGCGTCGTAATCGCGAACATAGCGAACATGTGGTCTTTCCTTCGGGAATTTTATCCTTAACGATGCTGTAGGTATCTTCTTCAACAATCTTGTACTCGATCTGTTTGTTATCCAAGTAATCTGGCAGCACATGCTCAGGGAAACCTGGTTGCTTTTGATCCAAATTTACCGCGATGAGTTCAAAGTTGATCGGCGCACGCGCTTGAAGCGACTGCAGAATTTCCAGCATGGCGTAGCTGTCCTTGCCACCGGATAAGCACACCATCACACGATCGCCCTCCTCAATCATCTGATAGTCAACCACCGCCGAGCCAACTTGCCGCTGAAGGCGCTTGGTTAATTTATCATTGTCGTACTTTGTCTTTCTACTGTCTCGCATGGGGAGTATTACCGAAATATTAAGATCGAGGCCTGCTCGCTGATTGCTCGAAAATTCTCTGCCTATTTTACGGCACTATGTCTAAAAAAACGCATGTAAATCAGGCATATCTACTGCCACAACGGAAACTCAGCGGGTGTCACACGCCTGTAATATAATATTTGTGTAATCGCTGCTTGTAGATGTCGTGCCGCTTTTGCGGTTTTCGCCATCATCACATCGATGTGAGGCCTATTTAGACAATGAACGAACACATTTTAGTCGTCGACGATGAAGCAGCGATCCGCGACATGGTGCGCATGGCTCTGGAACAAGAAGACTTTATCGTCTCAGACGCTAGCAACGCACATCAAGCGGAAAAGATTCTGGTCAACGAAGACGTTCGACTCATTTTGCTGGATTGGATGATGCCAGGGGTTGCAGGCATCGATTTTGCTGCGCGTTTACGACGCGACAACACCGCGCCTAATGTGGGCATCATCATGCTCACCGCCAGGGACGCAGAAGACGACCTAATTCGCGGGCTTGAAGTCGGTGCTGACGATTATGTTCGCAAGCCATTTTCGACCCGAGAATTGGTGTCAAGAATTCGAGCCGTACTGCGCCGTCTTGGCGATACGCATTTAGCCGGTGACATTGTTTCAGCCGGAAAGATTACCATCGACACAGAACAACATCGGATAACAATCGGTGATCAAGCCGTGGATTTCAGCCCCACCGAGTTTCGATTATTACACTTCTTGTTGACCCACCCAGATCGCGTGTTTGGTCGCAATCAATTGCTAGACAATGTTTGGGGTGAACAAGTTTATGTAGAAGACCGCACGGTAGACGTGCATATTCGTCGCTTACGCAAAGTACTCGAGCAGTACGATTGCGACCGCTACATCACAACAGTGCGTGGTGTTGGTTACAGATTTGTGGTTCCAGAGAACTAGCCTTTAATTCAAATGCGACATGACATCTGGAAAATAATTCTAATACTTGGCCTTGGGGGCATTTTTGGCTACGTAATTGGGAATGTGTTGGCAGGTCTAGTATTAGCTGCGCTAGGTGTAATCGGATGGCAACTCCACCGCATGCAAAAGCTTTATCGATGGATCCAAAGCCCACACAACTACCCCATGCCCGAGAGCACGGGACAGCTCTACCTGCTGCATCGCGAACTGAGTAGAAAGGCACGTTCCAGTCGCCTGCGCAAAAAGCAACTTACCGCCTTATTTTCACAATTTCGCCAAGCAGTTTCTGCCCTGCCCGATGCGATTGTGCTGATCGATGCCGTGGGGCAAATTAGGTGGGCAAATAACAACGCAGAACACCAGCTGGGGATCCGCTGGCCGGCCGACGCAAACCTACGTCTCGGCAACCTTGTTAGAGACCCCAAACTGCATACCCTGCTAAGCGAAGCCCCGCTGAAACATGATTCGAGCTCACCTGGGGTTGGCGTAGAAATAAGATCCAGTCACAACGCCGAGCGTGTCATTAATATCAAGGTTATACCTTATACAGAGGAGCTTCGCATGGTGGTTGGTCGAGACGTAACGCGATTAATGAAGGTCAACCAAATACGCACCGATTTCGTTGCCAATGTGTCTCATGAATTAAAAACACCCCTTACCGTGCTCAGAGGCTATCTGGAACTGCTCGATGGCAATAAGAAACTCGACCCCAGTTTGCAGCGCCCCATTCAACAAATGGCAGTTCAGAGCGAACGTATGCAACTGATCGTGCAAGACCTCTTATTTCTATCCAAACTGGAAGAACCACAAGAGCTAAGCTCGCGCGAATCCATTGATGTGACGCACCTTATTAATACGATCGTGGAGATGATCCAGCCGAAAGTTAAAGAGCACGCACACAAATTGGAATTGGACATTGACTACGATCTAAGAATCTTAGGAAATCAGAGCGAGCTTCATAGCGCATTTTCTAATCTGATACTTAATGCAGTTAACTACACGTCGGCTAACGGCATTATTAAAGTGAGGTGGCGGCGCTCAGAAGAATCTTCAGATGCAGAATTTATGGTGAGTGACAACGGTGCGGGCATTGCCGCCCAGCACCTGCCAAGACTGACAGAACGCTTTTACCGCATCGACGCAGATCGCTCGCGAGATGGCGGGGGTACAGGGCTGGGTCTGGCAATCGTCAAGCATGTACTACAACGACATGAGGCTATCCTCGAAGTGGATAGTATTGAAGGCGTGGGCAGTACATTTACCTGCGTGTTTCCTGAGAACAGAGTATCTAGCTCATCAGATATGCAACGCCTTGCAGATAGCTAGCCTAATCAGAATTTCAACCAAAATAGTTTTCTAAGTGATTGATTTTAATAGCTAACGTATACTTATCTTTAGTCTAGCAATGACATAGGCATGATCGCTCGGTTTGTCACTTTCTGCGCCCGGCTCTACGCCGATCAGTTCATTGCCATGGATGATTTCATACTCAGCCCGTTCAGCCGCCATTCGATGTGACACCAAGCCATGCATCAAAACTTGTAACTTACCGCGGTGGTTATAATCATAGCGTTCATGCTTCGGCAGCAACATGACTAGATTCTGCGCAGTATCTCCAGTGAGAGCAGCCATGGTTTGGCTGTATTCCGTATCGTTAAAATCGCCCGTGATGTAAAACTCCTTATCTTCGGCAAGCAGCTCTTTGGCGGCGTCGGCAATAATCGAGGCTTGAGCAACGCGTACGCCCAACTTAGCATCCACACCAGCATCAACCGGCGAGAAAATACTATTTTGGTGGCGCTTGGAAGCCAGATGAACGTTGATGCAGGTTAGCTCTTCGCCGCTGTCTCGCTCTACAAAAGTAGCCACCAACGGCTTTCTTGAATCCACATAGGCTTGGTCATTGGCGCCAAGCACTCTCACGGATTCTTCCACCAAATTGACGCGCTGAGGATTATACAAATATCCGTTGCGAATATTGCCCCCTGGCTGCCCGCCGTCCTCTCCAAGCAGCGGATCAATATTGACCCACTTGTATTGGATGTCAGACAGCTGAGCAATTGTGCGAACCAGCAGCTCGTAGGTTTTGTCTGCCGCCACCGTGTCGGTTTGCTCAGCGCCATCATTGTCCTGAATTTCTTGCAACGCAATGATGTCTGGGCACTTTGCTTGCAGCACCACAGCCTGCGCCAATGTATGGAAACGACCTTGACCCCAATCGTCATCGATATCTTGACTGGGATTACTTACCTTATCGATTGATTCAATATGCGGATCAAGATTAAAGCAATTGAGAGTCATGATGGTGACACTTCCCGGCTGCGGCGACAAGGAACTGGATGTCCTTTCGATAAACGAAGGTTCGACTTCGAAGGGGAAATTAACGGCCATCTGCCATGCATCAACACGGTAATGTAGAGGCCCAGTAACTGGGCTGCGCAACTTTGCTCCAACATTCAGTCGGTGAGCATGGTTGTAATTGTAGACCCGAAACCCTGGATACCATCGATCTGGGTTGTCGGCACTGATGAGCGCGCCTCCATCTTTACTCCGAATTGCGCTAATAGGCTGCGTCGCGTCTACTGCGACGACGTAATCGCCAAAGGGATTGCTTGGCGCGATAAAAGTTTGGCCCGCAGGTATCTGCAGTAGCATTCCTTCCATGCTGTTGAGAATTGCAGCCAATTTTTGATTGTCATCAGGAAGAAGCTCAGGGCCGAGCACAATGGGCGATACCGAAAACGGTTCTCCGTTATCTCTTTGAGCACTCAGCAATCGAACTTGATCCATATGCATCTGGGTAACGGGCTTTGCTAGTTCATGCTTTAGATAGTCAACGACTTCACCACTCAACTCTAAGCGCGCGTCCATTTCAGGAAGCCAATTTGGGCTGTATACGAAAATCGCGTCTGAATGTTCGCCATCCCAATCCACATCTGGCGTTTGGATATAAAATCCTCGTCGCAACACGCCGGTAACGACTCCGCGGGTGCGCACCATCTGCCCCGCGAGCTGTGATTGGAGCTCGGAGCCTTGTATTTCTTTAATCGAGTATCGCTTGAGTGAGGTATCCATAACATTAAGCCAGTTGCGCGGGACTTCGCGTCGCTGCTCAATTATAACCCAAGCGTTTGTGCAGCAAGCTCCTTTCCTTTGTTAGCCAGCAGAGGTGCTCTGCGCCAGCTAGCTTAATTGATCTTTGATGGAATCTGCTTCGATGTGCCGGACATCTTCACCTTCGACTAAGTAGATGACGTTCTCGCAAATATTAATGCAGTGATCGCCAATACGTTCAAGCGAGCGAGCTGCCCACATTACATCCAAAGCATCTAAGATTCGATCGGGGTCTGACTTCATGCGATCAACTAGTTTTAGCAGCACTCTTGAGTATTCTTCGTCAATTGCTTGGTCACGCCGTATATTGCGCACGGCACTGCGTGTTTCCATGCGTGCATAGGTGTCCAAAGTCGACTGCAACAGCTCCTTAACCTGCTCAGCGAGCGATATAAGGCCCTTGTAGTATTTACGCTTAATGTCGTTCTCAAAGGCGTGCTCAATCAGATGACCCACCCGTTGCGCCTCGTCACCAATCCTTTCTAAATCACGCACCGACTTGGATGTAGCAATCACAAGTCGTAAATCGCTGGCCGCGGGATGACGACGAGCTAAAATCTGCGTGCATTCTTCGTCAATCTGCATTTCCATTGCGTTAATTATATCGTCAGCTTTTTCAACATCGGCAACGGCTGCCGCATCTCCTTCGCGTAATGCTGTCAACGCTTTGTCTAACTGTGCCTCGACCATACCGCCCATCTTCATAACTCTGGCGCGTACGTCCTCCAACTCCTGATCAAATTGCCTAGAGATGTGGCCGCCTACTTGAATTTCCTCATTCATAACTATTTTCTCAACGTTGTCGTCAACTGATCGACGTCATTAACTAACCAATGCGGCCAGTGATGTATTCTTCTGTCAGCTTGTGCTCAGGATTAGTAAACACTTGCGATGTTTCATTCACTTCAATGAGTTTGCCTAAGTGAAAGTAAGCCGTTCGTTGCGATACCCGCGCGGCCTGTTGCATTGAATGCGTAACAATGGCAATGGTAAAGTTTTCGCTGAGCTCATGGATCAGTTCTTCTACTGTGGCAGTTGCTATCGGATCAAGCGCCGAGCATGGTTCATCCATAAGAATAACTTCTGGGCCCACTGCAATTGCTCGAGCAATGCACAAGCGTTGTTGTTGCCCACCAGATAAACCCGTGGCAGGTTCCTCAAGACGGTCCTTGACTTCATTCCAAAGGCCACACCGCACTAAGCTTTTTTCGACCAACTCATCGAGTTGTACTTTGTTATCAGTCAAGCCATGAATGCGTGCACCATAAGCGACATTTTCGTAAATCGATTTCGGAAATGGGTTGGGCTTTTGAAAAACCATTCCCACTCGAGCACGCAATTCAACCACGTCGATTTTCTTAGAGTAAATATCTTCGTCATCAAGACGTAAATCTCCCTCGACTCGACATATATCAATGGTGTCGTTCATTCGGTTTAAGCAGCGAAGAAAGGTTGATTTACCGCAGCCGGAAGGCCCAATCATCGAGATTACTTCGTTCTTGCCAATATCTAAGTCAACATCAAAAATCGCTTGTTTTTCCGCGTAAAAAACAGACGTTGATCGCACTGTCATCTTTGGATCATCCAACAAGGGATGCCCCACAGTTTGATACTTCCCGGGAATTTCCACGGCTGCCTCTGGGTTAGTTTTTTGAGCTGTATTCATAAACTTGGTCTCGATCTTTGGCGTCTTACCAGCGCCGCTCAAGCCGTTTGCGTAACCAAACAGCTGTGCTATTCATGATGATTAGGAACGTCAACAACACCATAATGGCCGCTGACGTTTTCTCTACAAATGCCCTTTCTGGACTGTCCGACCAGAGAAAAATCTGCACCGGCAATACCGTGGCCGGATCGGTAACCGAACCTGGCACATCAACAATAAAGGCTACCATGCCTATCATCAACAATGGCGCTGTTTCCCCGAGCGCTTGCGCCATGCCTATAATCGTTCCAGTTAGCATGCCTGGCATTGCTAAAGGCAATACATGATGAATCACCGTTTGTACCTTTGATGCCCCCATTCCCATTGCTGCCTCGCGAATGGATGGAGGTACTGCCTTAATCGAAGCTCGACTTGAAATAATAATAGTCGGAAGTGTCATCAGCGTTAACACAAACCCACCCACCATCGGTACTGAGCGCGGCATACCAAAAAAATTGATAAACACAGCCAGACCTAACAAACCGAATATCACCGATGGAACAGCGGCCAGATTATTGATATTCACTTCAATAAAATCAGTGAACTTATTGGTCGGCGCAAACTCTTCCAAGTAAATTGCAGTCGCTACAGCAATGGGAAATGACATCAGCAAGGTCACCATTAGTGTCAAAAAGGACCCGGTGATAGCTCCGCGAATCCCAGCTAACTCCGGCTCGCGAGAATCTGAATTACTGAAGAAAATTGCATTGAACTTCTTCTCGATCATCCCTCGCTGATGCAAGTCGTCAACAATGCTGCGTTGAAAATCCCCCATACGACTGATGTCACTGTCAGTGCCCAGTGCGTGCTTAACATAGACATCGGTATCATCATCAGCAATCATCGATACCGTCTGCTTAGTGCCTATTATGCTAGGGTCAGCGATCACCATATCGCGCAATATCAATGGCATATCGCTCGTAAAGACCGCATAGAGCTGAGACTTCTCTCGACGGGTTTCCGCCGCCGGATATTTTTCGCGCAGTGTTTTCTTGAAAAAAGAGTTAAAACTAGCGGCTCGGATTTCTTCCTCGCTGCTGTCTGGTGTCAAGCCTAATTTCTCACCATCAAACTCAATTTCCATATTGATGTAGGTTTGAAAAAATGCCCCATGGCCTTTGCTGATAATGTCATAGAACAAGAACAGGACACAGGCGATGCCAAATGCGATCGACAGGCGTCCATACCACTGAAATCGCTTTTCTGCGGCGTGCCTCTTCTTTAGTCGAGCTTCGCGCAAAGACCGCGTCGTGTCTTTCATCGGCGTAGCTTCCGTAATTTGCTCAGTCATACTGCTCTCGATACTTTTTCACGACCCGTAATGCGATTACATTAAGCGCCAGAGTAATGACAAATAGGAAGAGACCCAAGGCGAAAGCGGCTAAGGTTTTCGCGCTGTCGAACTCTTGATCGCCAACTAGAAGTGTAACGATTTGTACTGTTACAGTTGTTACGGCTTCGAGTGGATTAATCGTTAAGTTCGCTGCGAGCCCAGCCGCCATCACAACAATCATGGTCTCACCAATGGCGCGCGATGCAGCGAGCAGAACCCCGCCGACAATGCCTGGCAAAGCCGCTGGGAAGATGACTTTTCGAATTGTTTCAGACTGGGTGGCGCCCAGCCCAAACGAACCATTGCGAAGACTTTGTGGAACTGCATTGATCACGTCGTCAGAAAGAGAAGAAACGAAAGGGATGATCATAATGCCCATGACAATCCCGGCAGCCAATGCGCTTTCAGATGAAACACTTAAGCCTGCTAGCCAAGCAATATCATTGGCCGCTCCCCAATCGCGAGCAGCATCTCCCCAGTGCCGAATCGAGGGCGCAACGGTGAGAGCAGCAAAAAAACCGTAAACCACGGTTGGTACACCTGCCAAGACTTCGAGGGCTGGTTTTACAATATTGCGCACTCGAGTGCTGGCGTACTCGGAAAGATATATCGCCGACATCAGACCGATGGGCACAGCAATCAAAAGCGCGATAAATGAGATCAATAAAGTACCAGCGATCAGTGGTATGACACCGAACGATCCAGACGCTCCTGTCTGATCAGCGCGAATCGCTATCTGAGGACTCCAATGAGTACCGAATACAAAATCAAAAAAGGGAACTTTTTCAAAGAATCGCAAAGACTCAAAGAGAACCGATAAAATAATCCCGAGGGTCGTAAAGATCGCGATGCTTGAACAGACAAACAAGGTGATGTTAAAAATCCTTTCTACCGAGTAACGTGCATTACGTTTTGCTGTTACTGCTGCAAGCCCCATCAGGCAGCCGAGAACTAGAACAATAATCGTCAGAATCGGCATCCAAGCCGATGACACCTTCTCTAAAGACTGCAAGCGCTGCACAGCCGGCTGGTATTCGAGGCCAATTTGCTCAATAGAGCCGACACCCGCCACAATATTGTGGATTTGGCTCATGACCAAACCGAACTGCTCGGGCGGCAAGTTTTTGGTCTCGATGGGCAAGACACCACGCACCAAAGACTCGATGATAGGGCCGTCAAATATTGACCAAAAGAGAACCACTGCCAGCCCAGGAATCAACGCCCAAAGGCTTACCATAGACGCGTAGTAACTCGGCAGCGCAGCCAAATGACGCACACCACCTATTGGCTTGGCAACCTGTCGTGAACGCGCGTCACCCAAAAAGTAGGCGGCAACTGTACCGAGCAATATGACCAGTAGCAACGAAGTAATAGACATTAAGTCCTCAGCGAGCTAAGAAGCCGTGAAAAGGTGGAGTTTACCTCAAAAAAAGGCAGGTGAGCATTGTCGCTGCACCTGCCGAATTGAATTTGAATGCCATCAGTACGTTGTAACGTGTGGCAAGAAAATTCAGAGGAGAAGATTTATGGTGTCATGCTGTGAAAGTCTTTATTACATCTCAAGACTACTAAGCGCGATGGCAGAGCTAGACATGGTCTCATACGCTTCTTCACCCAGAGGGATCAAACCCTTGTCAATCAGGTATCCGTCTTCACCGATAGTATCGGCGTTTACAAAAGTTGTTAGAAACTCTTCAATACCCGGCACAGTTCCAATGTGAGCTTTCTTTACATAAAAATAGAGGGGCCGGCTTACCACATAGTCTCCGCTGGCAATTGCCTCAAACGTAGGCGCATTTCCGTCAATCGTTGAGCCCTGCACAGAATCTGCATTTTGGTCCAAGAATGAGAAACCAAAGATGCCGAGCGCATTTGGATTAGCTTTCAATTTATTAACGATTAAATTATCGTTTTCACCGGCTTCAATATACGCACCGTCTTCACGAACGCTGCGGCCAATAATTTTAACCACATCCTTACCAGTCGCTTTGGCCCCTTTCTTTTCAACTGCGGCCGCCCAAGCTGGTTCGATGCCTAGTTTGGCGACCATTTTTTCGATTTCATCGACCTGGTCGGCTTTTAGTTCGCGCAAGGTCTTAATGTCGTCAATTTTCTTGGCACCACCTTCTAGCGCAAGTTCAGCAAAGGCATCGCGAGTGCCTGATGTTGGGGGCGGGCCGAGCACCTCAATCTTTGTCGCCGGCAAATCTGGGTTAACGTCTTGCCAAGTCTTATGCGGATTAGGAATCAATTTCCCATCTGCACCGGGAACCAATTTGGCAAGTGCTAGATAGATATCTTTGCGGCTAAGCTGCATTGGCTCAGCGCCCTTAGCATTTGCCAACACAATGCCGTCATAGCCAATCAAAACTTCAACGATGTCTGTCACGCCATTAGCTTGGCACTGGTCGTATTCACTTTTCTTGATGCGACGGCTCGCGTTGGTAATGTCTGGCGTGGCGACACCCAAACCTTTACAAAAAAGTTTTAAGCCGCCACCCGAACCAGTTGACTCAACCTTGGGTGAGCTGAAATTAGATGATTTACCGAAACGTTCCGCAACGACAGTGGCGAATGGGTAAACCGTTGATGATCCAACGATACTGATTGAGTCACGCGCGGTTGCGGCAGAAACATTAGCGACACTCGCTGCGACCACGAGCTGAAGAAGAATTTTTTTCACAGTTTTTGCTCCAGAGGATTTGCTTTAAAAACTGCGCTCATCCTAATCCCTATCTGTGACAGTAATATGACAAAACCGTGTCAAAATCGACACAAATCTCAGAGCCGAGATCCCTACGCAACTATTTGTTTATAAAGCCTTTTTTATTCAAGAAATCCAGCATAAACGGCCGACTCTGTGTTGCTGCTTGTTTTTTCATCTGCTCGCTCCAAGTGAACTCGAGTTTGCCATTGCTTCGCGCAACATAATAATCCCTAACAAATTCATCATATTGATCAATTTCCCCTGCAAATTGCTCAGTTTTAGCATACTTGTCCTGATGGCAAATAGGTTCCAGGGGTAGACGCGGCTTTTTACCCGGATTTTGGTCCGGATAGCCTAAACAAAGCCCAAAAACAGGATAAACAAGCTTAGGCAAAGATAACAATTCTGACACTCGATCAGGATTATTACGTATACCTCCGATGTAACAAATTCCGAGCCCCGCACTTTCTGCAGCAACGACCATGTTCTGGGCGAATAAAGCGACATCGACTGTCGCAGTGATGAGTTGTTCGGCCCAAGAAAAGTCTTCCTCTGCTTGGCCAGAACGAACTTGATTACGTTTTAGATCCGCACAAAACACTAAAAATTCGGCAGCTTGGGCAATGTATTTTTGCGAACCACTGAGCTCGACAAACTGTTCTCTTATATCGGCATCGCTGACTCTAATTACGGTTGTCGCTTGGATAAAGCTCGAGGTTGCAGCTGATTGACCTGCTCGCAGCAGTTCGTTGAATAACTCGGGATCAACTGGCCGATCTGTGTACCGGCGTATCGAGCGGTGCGCTTTTAACAATTTGATGGTATCAGTCATGGTGAGTCATCCAGGTTGATCAAGTGAGTTATCATCCGCATTTTGCACCAGCACAAATGGCGCTACAACGACACTCCAGAGCTCTTGATCTGCGTCATACCATTCGCGAGCAACAGAATCAGGCACTGGATACAAGTCATCGGAATCCAGCAAGCTTTTGATCTGATCAGCGGCATCTATAGAGAAATAGGCCGCCGTTAGCACCAAATCCACGCCACTTTCCACCTGCAATACCTTTCCTTGGGCAAAGAAACGCTGCAGGTCACGCCAAGCGATACGCGCCGTTTCGGAATGCAGCTCAAGCTGCGCTGCTTTGAGTTTATCCTCCGTCACGATTTGCCTTACATTTGTATGAACAAGCGTATTGGTGATAAAAAAAGCCCTGCCAACAAAGTTAGCAGGGCTTTTGAAAGACTAAATATTAGCAACTAGCCAGCTTCGTCTTCAACAGCTTCAACCGCGGCATCCCCTGCTTCTTCAGCAGCTTCTTTCGCCTCGTCAACCATGTCAGCAGCGCCATCTGCAGCACCGTCAACTGCGTCTGCGGCATCACCGGCCATTTCTTTAGCGCCGTCGACTGCATCACCGGCCATTTCTTTAGCACCGTCGACTGCATCACCAGCCATTTCTTTAGCGCCATCGACCGCGTCACCCGTAGCGTCTGCCATAGCTTCACCCGCGTCACTGGCCATCTCACCGGCTGCGTCCATCGCATCGCCAGCTTTATCCATCGCGGCTTCACCAGCGTCAGCTACCGCTGCACCAGCGTCGCTCGCCATCTCACCAGCCGCGTCCATCGCATCACCTGCTTTATCCATCGCAGCTTCACCGGCATCAGCTACCGCTGCGCCAGCGTCGCTCGCCATTTCACCAGCCGCGTCCATCGCATCACCAGCTTTGTCCATCGCGGCTCCACCAGCATCAGCTACCGCCGAACCGGCATCGCTCGCCATATCGCCAGCAGCATCGACAGCATCACCAGCAGCGTCGGCAACTGCTCCACCGGCGTCAGCAACAGCATCCGCGGCGTTACTAGCGGCGTCAGCTGTAGCATCAACCGCGTTAGAGGCGGCTTCTTTGGTCGCATTGATTGCGTTATCAATCGCAGATGATTCTTGTTTCTCACCACCGCAAGCAGCAAGGCTCAGCAGCAGCGCCATCAGCAATGCGTTATTTTGCAATTGTTTCATTGTTTGTATCTCCTAACCTGGGGTTCGCCCGGTTACTTTTAGTAACTTAATTTTTTGGTATGTATTTGATTGCTCTTAATTTGGCTTGATGCCAATCACCTATTATACCTAATCGGAAAGCGCCTTCACACCTGATTCATGCTTGAAAACGACCTATCCAAACGTGTTACAAGCCTCAATATTGCCAGTTTCCATACCTCTTCTGAACCAATTCATGCGTTCTTCAGCACTGCCGTGAGTGAACATCTCCCGACGGGGTGCCCGCCCAGCACGTTGCATGATTGTGTCATCACCCACCGCAGCGGCAGCACGCAACCCTTCCTCAATATCACCCGGTTCGAGAATTGAGCTGCGGTTTTCGGTATGGTTGATCCAAACTCCAGCTAAACAATCGGCCTGCAACTCCATCCGTACGGATAAGTCATTAGCTTGGGTCTTGCTGCCACGTACTTGTTGCTGTCGAACCTGTTTCGCTATGCCCACCAAATTTTGGACATGATGACCAACTTCATGAGCAATTACATACGCAAAAGCAAAATCGCCCTGCGCGCCCATCCGTCTCAGTTCACCAAGGAAACTCAAATCGATATAAACCTGATAATCACCTGGGCAATAGAAAGGTCCTGAAGCTGCCGAGCTCACACCACATGCGGACTGCACTCGTCCTTCATAGAGCACCAGTTTTGGCGGTTGGTAGCGCTGCCCCATTTGCTGAAACACTTTATTCCATGTGTCTTCAGTCTCAGCCAAGATCACAGACGTAAATTCAGCCGCTTCATCATTTTGGCGCTGATTTTGTTGGGTCGGCGCCTGCTGCTGAGCTTGGCGACTTTGACCATCCCCCAGCATTAAACTTAACATGTTAGAAACTTCAGGGCCGAATACCAACGCAGCGATCACCATCAAAGCGACGGCTCCACCACCAACTTTTCGGCCTGAGCCGCCGCGGCTAAATGTGCCTCTGCGATCTACTACATTGTCGCTCTTTCTTCGTCCTCGCCAACGCATCTGTTTCTCCTAGTAAGCTATTATTATGATCAGTCTAATCTGGCTCGGGCTGAATACGCAATCCCGCCGCAGCGCCAAATATGCCCTATTTCGCTGCCCCCTCGAGCAGCAACTCTAATTTTTTCAATCGAGAAGCCAATTCCTGAGAAGATAAATCGGGCATCGATTGCATGAGCGATCGAGAAAAATCAGAGATCTCTTGGTACTCATACATTCCAGCCGAACCTGCCAATTTGTGCAGCCACGAGGAAAGTTCATCGACTCCAGCCTCCGATATTCCACCGCTCGTTTCTTGGAGATGCCATTCTCTCACCAGCGCCGCTTTTTCTGGGAGTGATTCTTTATAACGGCTACGAAGGGCACGAACTTGATCGGACTCAGCTTTCATCTTCTTTACTTTAAACTGCAGACTGATTTTGCAGAAGCTCGTCTGCCAATGACAGCACTTCGTGAACCGCGACCGGTTTGATTAAATAACCGTCGCAACCCACTTCCTCGGCGCGGGTGCGATCCGCTTCAATAGCCGATGCCGTCATCACCAAAACAGGTGTTTTGTCACCACGATCTCGCAGCGACTTAGTCGCATCATAGCCATCTAACACCGGCATCTGCAGATCCATCAAAATGACGTCAAATTCTTCACGTTCAGCAATCTCAATGGCTTGCTGCCCATTTTCAACGTGCGTGACCTCCGCTCCTTGTTCAACCAGCAACAGTTTCAAAAGCGCGGCGATATCAGGGTCGTCTTCCGCCAGTAAGTATCTGCGAGCACCTATATGCTCGGCTCGATTAGAATTTATATCTGGCTGATCGAGTTCTATTAAAGGCGCAGGAATTGTTATGTCGACTGTGGTGCCGACGCCTAGCTCCGAATCAATTTTAAGCTGCCCGCCCATCATCTCTACAATACGTTCGGTAATGGTTAGGCCAAGGCCAGTACCAACTTTACCGTTTTTCGGAGCTTGCCAAAACGGACGCATTACGTTCTGCATATCGTCCTTACTGATTCCCATGCCAGTGTCGCGAATGCGTAAACTAAACTGTTCATCCGCGCACTGAGCAATCACCTGCACTTTGCCTTCGTCAGTGAATTTAATCGCATTACCGATGATGTTTAGCATAATTTGTCGCAAACGACTATCGTCAATCAAGCAGCTTGGAAGCGGCGTCGGGGTGGTATCGAACTCGAGCGCAATTTGTTTGCTTGCAGCACCTTGGTGCAGCATCGCATGAACCTCATCACAGATTCCCTGCAAGTCAATGGCTTGCGGATTCAGCACCACTTCACCGGCATCAAACTTTCCATGATCCAACAAGTTCTCAACCAGTGACAACAGGTGCCGACCTGAACGTCGAATCACTTTTAGCTGCTCTTCGCTCTCTTCTTGTGACTGAGAAAGTAGACGCTCACCCAGCACATCGACATATCCCAGCAGTGCGGCAAGTGGCGTTCGAAACTCATGGGAAACGCCCGACAAAAAACTGCTTTGTAGGCGGCTAGCCTCACGCAACTCTGTATTTTTAGTGACAAGCGCCGCTTGGGTCTGCTCTAAATCCGCCATTAACTGACGTTGCTGAGCCAATAACAATTCGTTCTCATTGGCTTTTTGTTGCACCAACTGTTGCTGTTCATAATCTCGACTGGCATCCATCAAAACGACGGTCAAACTTTCATCTTCTGGCAGTAGTACGATATGCACTGGGTTTTGCGAAGGTGACAATACAATTGGCAAATCCAAGGTCGAGTGACTGTCTAAACCGACTAAAAAATCGATTGCCTCGCGCGCATCATCACCTACTCTGACGTCACCAAACCCATAGTTCTCAAGATTTGCGGAGGCCTCGATAACCGACCAATTATGATCAACGAGCAAATAAGCAAACTGCTGACGTTCGTACAGCTGGCGGGTGATTTTCGCTATCCGAGCGACGTCAACCATGGCTTGATTTAAATATTCTCCTTTATGAGCTGTGTAACCCGACATTAAGCTTCTTCCCCAACAGACGTTACTGCGCCAATAGCGTTATTGAGAACCTGAAATAATTCAGGAACTTTGTCACCGGTTAACGCGCTGGTTTTAAAAATGTCCCAACCTTGCGAAGTCAACTTATTCTGTTGCTCGTCATCAAGTTTGAAGGCGTTGTGGTCATATTTATTTATCGCTACAACACAAGGCACTTGGCCAATTTTCTCGACAACCATCTCCGCCAGCGTGTGCAATGATTCAACTGTTTCGGGCCGAGTTCCATCTGCAACCATGACAATCCCTGCCGCGCCTGACAGATAATTCGTATTGATGGGAGAAAGCGAGTCACGCCCTGCAACATCCCAAATGATGAGCTTTGTATCGTCGACGACGACATTGTCTATTTTCACGCCAATAGTCGTTAGGTATTTTTCCGAGAACGAATTATTGACAAAACGCTGTGTAAGACTTGTCTTTCCGACGGCGAAATCCCCAACCATACATATTTTGCGCTTTTGCATTTCAACCCTTTAGCGACGATTGCTGCGCAATAAATCGCGCAATATTTCTGTGAACGAAATTTCCACCCATGGAGTTTGGCTCAATTTAGCTAAGGCTTCGGAACGACCAGGGCCGGCCGGAATATTTAGCGTAGTAGCGAGATAACTGTTTAAAGAACCATCCGTTGCGAACAAGTTGCTTAAACCGAGTCGACGATCTGCCTGCAATTGTCTTAACCTCTCATCGTGACGCAACAACCAAATCACCGATGCGCGTCCCGATAAATTCAATACGCCATTTTCGACACTGAGTATTGTGCCTTCTGGTGGGTCAAGTTCCTTTTCAAAGCGTCGCAGTTCCATCTCAGTTTCTAAAGATCGAAACGGCGTCAGATTTAGTTGTAACTTTTCTTGCTCAATGCCATGCGCCGAGAGCGTCTTGAATGGCAAGGTCGCATCAGGATCAAGCAGCCCTTCAACAACTATCTTGCCATCCTGCCAGTTCGCCTTAGTCACAACCACACCTGGCGCTTCATCGAAATAGCGATGCAAGGTAGACAGTTTACTCTCTCGATCCAATGCTTGAAAAATCAAGTAACCAAGTGCGGCGGCGATTACCAGATACACCAATAATGGCCCCATCTGGAGTTTTGGTTTTTCTTCGGGTAATTCCTCTTCCCGTAGCTGAGATTGCAGCATTGGCTGCATGTAATCATCCAAGCGAGCAAACTGGCTTGCGTCACCGTCATAATGCTGTAGCTGCTCTGCGTATCTGATTCGGATCGATTCTAGCGTCTCATACAAGCGGATCTTGAGTGCTGCTGGAGGATCGCCCAAGATTACACAGGCCAACATCGCATTGGGTCCATGAGCAATCCAGATCGTGTGTTCTCCTACTTTAAAGTCGGTCAAACGATCGTCTTCGCGCCCTGAAAATGAATCTTGCACAAACGATTGAATGGCCGAAAACATCGCACTTACCGCATCGCTGTCCATCAGTCCTTGGTCTTCAGCTCCGCACTCGCCGATCAATAAGCCGCTGTCGCGATCAATAAGATATAAATGCTCCACGCGAAAAAGGAGCGATTGGCGAAGTAGTAATTCCGCGTATGGCACACCGGTTCGTATGGATTTGAACCGAGCTTTTAAACCACCTACTGTGGTAGCAGACTCAATCGTCTTGTTAATAGTAGCCAACATTGAACTGATGGCTTGTGCTATCGCAGTTCTTATTGATGGCGCGATGGCTGGATATAAAATTTCAGCATAGGCGTCAGGCTCGATGCGTATCGCTCGTTTCAAACTCTCAGAGACTGGATCACTCAGCGCCTGAATGAGACTGTCGTCGCGGCGCATCGTTGCATCGATCGCCGGTGCTAAAACCTCAGATACATCGCGCGTACGTTCTTCGACGCTTTCGATGCGATCTTTAAGCGCACTTAATTGCTCAGTGTTATCACCGACAATTATTTGCCTGAGTTCGTCAAGTTGACTCATAGAAAAACTCTGACCGAGCTATCAGCAGTAGAGTTCCAAATGGCGTGCTAGTTGCATATTGACTTACTCATCGCCTCTCAATTTAAGAGCAACTTCGTCCAACATCCGCGCCAATGCCTGACGACCAACTTTGTCCTCTTCGAGTCTTCGCTGCTGATCCTGCGATTCTTGCTCAAGTTCAGCGCGAGCACTAGCCAATGCTTCTCGAATACTCTGCAAGTTTTGCGTTGTTTCGTCTTCCATCATGCTAATTGCATGTTGTAATTTCGTTTCGGCGTCACCCAAAGTCTTCTGCAGGCTATTTTGCAGAGAGCTTAGCTCGGTGTTTCGGCTTTTTTGTTCTTCAGCTAAGCGCACATCGAGCTGTTCCAGTGATTCATTCACTGCCCCATCCATATTGGAGATCTTTTCTGTGATTCGCTCTTTCAAATTATCAACATCGGCTTCAAGCCGTGCTTCTAGTTCGGCAAATCTCTCTTGAAAATTGGCGACATATTTCCCAAACAGAAGATCGCGAACTTTCTCAATGTCACCGAGACCTGGATTGATGATTTCAGCGGTTCTTGGTTTCTTTCTTTCAGAC
>CALJJR010000161.1 GCA_937973905.1 uncultured Arenicella sp.
AGGAGTTCATCCGGGTGCAGTTGAATCGCGACAATCAGCAGCTCAAAGTGACTCTATTTGATAATCAAAGCAGTGGCGTTCTGTTCTCGCTGGCTTGGGCCGATGGGCTTGTGCGACAACGAATTGGTACAGCTATTACTGAGGGCGATCAGGTAGAATTTTTACCGCTGATAGAGGGGCAGCTATGAGTGGCTCTGCCCTTATTGATCGTTTTGATCGACATGTGCGTTACTTACGACTCTCAGTAACCGATAGATGTAACCTTCGTTGTACTTACTGTATGGCCGAAGACATGACTTTTTTGCCAAAATCCAAGGTTCTCAGTCTTGAAGAAATGGCCTTTGTTTCAAAAGCCTTCGTGGCGCTTGGCGTGGAGAAAATTCGCTTAACCGGCGGCGAGCCTTTGGTTCGTAACGGAATTGTTGATTTGGCAAATAGCCTTAGTCAGCTTGATGGCCTTCGAGAACTCGTCATGACCAGCAACGGAGTATTGCTCGACAAGTTTGCTGACGATCTTGTTGCTGCGGGTGTTAGCCGTATAAATATAAGTATTGATAGCTTGCAACCAGATCGTTTTAAGAGTCTCACTCGGTTCGGTAGTTTGGATGATGTGCTACGCGGTATCGACGCGGCTAATGCTGCGGGTTTTAAAAAGATCAAACTCAACGCAGTGATCCTTAAAGGGGTCAATGATGATGAGGTGTTGAATTTGGCGCGCTTTGCGGTCGATCATGGTTTGGATATTTCTTACATTGAAGAAATGCCCTTGGGCGAAATCAGCAGCCATTTACGCAGTGAAACCGAAGTTACTAGCGGCAGCATTCGTGAACAACTAGCGGCTGATTTCTCGCTCGTAGAATCGAGTTTTAATGATCCCGCTGCTGGTCCTTCACGTTACTTGTCTGTTGCCAACAGCGATACCAAAGTGGGTTTTATTTCGCCCATGAGTAATAACTTCTGCGCGTCGTGCAATCGGGTTCGAGTCACCGCAGAAGGGCTGTTATTGCTGTGTTTGGGTAATGAACATTCGCTGGATCTCAAACAGATTGTGCGTGATAACCCTGGCGATTTGGATGGCTTAAAGCAAGCCATTGTTGATTCGATGGAACGCAAACCAGAGCGGCACTATTTTGATCCAAACGACATCACAATTACACGCCACATGAGCGCTACAGGCGGTTAACGATGGAGTGCGTTGTTAATGATAAATATAAATACTTAATGTTCTATGGGGCTAAGGTTGCCTGCACCTCGATTCGAACTTTGTATTTGACAATTCACGCGGACGAGATGAGTGCAGCGCAATTGGATGCGCTAGATAGTTATCACAACTTAAATCAGGTATGTGCCTTTGATCCTGAACAGGATTACTCTGATTACTATAAATTTTATATCTCAAGGAATCCTTACGGGCGTGCCGTTAGTGCCTTCTTAGATCAATATACCTTTGCCAAACACAAAGGTGTGCAAGCAATGTTGGCTGCGTACCCACCTGCAAACCACGAACCGCAGACGTTTCTGGATTTGCTTAGATACCTCAAAGATGTGCCCGACCATGCACGTGATAGCCACTTTCAAACGCAATCTCATTTTGGCTATAAAGTGATGTTGCCGCGCAAGCCGTTGTTGCGGCGCATGCATATTGATCAGCTTGCGCTAGATTTTCACGGCGACGTTGGGCAGTTTAACCAACACTTAGAGTCGGTTTACAAACGTATCTTCAAAAAGCACCCGCAGATGCTAGAGCGAGCGGTTGCCGAGATTCCCAAGATCCCGCGCATGAACAATTTGATTTACGGAGTCAAGACTTGGGAAGATGCCGCTACCTTAAGCCCTGAGATGCTGTGCAGCTTGCCCTTCGTGCCAAAACCGCAGGATTTTTATTCTAACGCTGAAGCGAAGGAGTTGGTGCAAGAAATCTATGCGCGTGATTTCGAGATGTTTGGTTACCAACTTGATTCCGTACCAGCCAAGAAACCCTCGGCGGAACTAGAGTTGATCCCGCGCGATTTTGATTGGCAGACCTATGCAATTTTAAACCCGGATCTGGCGGCCCAAGGTTTGGACAGTGAGCGCACTTTGACGCATCACTATTTAATGCATGGGCGGCTCGAAGAGAAAAAACGATTTTATAAAATTGAAGCCCCGCATGAGTTCGATTGGCAAACTTACGTCGGCTTGCATGAGGATTTACGCCTAGCCGGTATTGATAATGAGCGAGATGCGCTTATACATTACCTCGCTTTTGGATATCACGAACAGCGCGCTACTAGCGCGGAGTAATTATGAGTATTTACGAATACAGCGTCAACACCATCACCGGCCAAGAAGTCAGCCTTGCTGACTATCAGGGCAAAGTAGTTCTAATTGTTAATACTGCCAGCAAGTGTGGCTTCACGCCGCAATTCGAAGGCCTAGAAAATTTGCATAAGGAGCTGCAAGACGAAGGGCTGGCGGTGCTTGGCTTTCCGTGTAATCAGTTCGGCAGCCAAGACCCTGGCAGTGATGATGAAATTGAAGAGTTTTGCCAGCTTAACTACGGCGTCTCGTTCCCAATGTTTTCTAAAATTGAAGTCAACGGCAGCGGTACGCATCCCTTATATAAATTTTTGAAGAAAGAAGCCAAGGGCTTGCTCGGTTCGCAAACGATCAAGTGGAACTTTACCAAGTTTTTGGTCGACAAAAATGGCGACGTGGTTAAACGCTATGCACCGACGGATACGCCGGAAGCGATCAAAAAAGACATCCAAGCGCTTCTTTAGTAGGAGCAAGGTACGCGAACTATGACCGATATCATCCAAGTCACATCGCTACTTATCACGATATCGGCACTGTTTGCCTATATAAACCATCGCTTCATTGGTCTGCCAACTACGATTGGTGTGATGATTATAGCGATGGCTACCTCGCTTCTTATCTACCTGCTTGGGCAACTCGGATTCGCCGATTTTGAAGCCGAGGTTGAGAATATCTTGGCCGGCATCGATTTCAATAAGACCTTAATGCACGGCATGTTGAGTTTCTTATTGTTTGCCGGTGCTTTGCACGTCAATTTGAATGACTTGCGCCAACAAAAATGGGTGATTCTAAGTCTGGCCACTCTGGGCGTTTGTACTTCAACGTTTTTAGTTGGGTTAATCACCTACTTCTTGTTGGCGGCGCTCGCATGTGATCTGCCATTTATCTATTGCCTCTTGTTCGGCGCATTGATCTCACCGACCGATCCGATTGCAGTGATGGCCACCCTCAAACGGCTCGGTGTTTCCAAACAGCTCTCTACCAGCATTGCTGGCGAATCACTGTTCAACGACGGTGTTGGTGTTGTGGTCTTTGTCGTGCTCTTATTGGTGCTGCAAATGCCGAGCGAAATCACCTTCGCTCATGTGGGGGTGATCTTTTTGGAAGAGGCGATTGGTGGGATCGTATTTGGTGTCGTACTCGGCGGTATTTGCTATTACCTGACCAGTACTATCGACGATTATAAAGTCGAAGTGTTGATAACCCTGGCTTTGGTCATGGGGGGCTATACGCTAGCGCTGTATTTGCATACCTCTGGCCCAATCGCGATTGTTGTTGCCGGCTTAATCACCGGCAGTGTGCTCAGGCAGAGATCGATGTCGGATAAAACTCGTCAAAGCGTCGATGACTTCTGGGAGTTGATTGACGAGATATTAAACGTCGTATTGTTCGCCTTAATCGGCTTAGAGATGTTGATTATCCCGTTCGAGCTGCAATGGTTCTGGGGTGGTCTCGCGCTCATACCGATAATCTTGCTGGTTCGTTTTGTGAGTGTAGGATTTCCGATTACGGTCATTAGAACGCAAAAGGAGTTACCCAAAAATTTGATCAAAATTCTGGTCTGGGGTGGCTTGCGTGGCGGAATCTCAGTTGCCTTGGCGCTTAGCCTGCCGGCCGGCGAGTACCGAGATTTAGTTCTGTTCCTAACTTATGTGATTGTGGTGTTCTCAATTATTGTTCAAGGCCTGACGCTGGGCCCGTTTATTCGCCGTCTAACCACGGCAGCATAATCACTCGCGATGTCGACCAATTCCAAAACCCTGATCATTAACCTCAAGCGTGAACTAAAGCGTCAGAACATCGGTTACGCTGAACTAGCGAGCAAGCTCGGTATTTCTGAGTCTACGGTTAAGAAGATGTTGGCTAAAGGAAGCTTTACCCTAGAGCGGCTAGATCAGATTTGCGAGGCCCTTAACGTGGAGTATCTCGAGTTAATCGAGAACGTGAATGAAGAGGTTACTCGAGTTGCCAAGCTTACCCATTCACAAGAGCAGGCCATGGTGGATGACCCGCTGCTGCTGTTAATGGGGTACGCCACTATCAATTATTGGACGATGGACGATATTTTGTATCGTTATAAGGTGCCCAAAGAAGAGGTTTTAAAGCGTTTTAAAGTGTTGGAAAAATTTGGCATTGTTCAACTCAGAGCCAATGACAAGATCCGCCCACTTATATCTAATGGTTTTGACTGGCGACCGGATGGGCCAATTTTGCAATACATACGCAAGCACATGCTGCCAGAATTTTTTGATGATGATTTCAGTGGCTCGGGCGCTCTACAAATTGTAAAAAACCGCGGGCTCACAGATGAGTCGAAAAAAATACTCGAGCGTAAATCGCTTGAGCTTGCCGATACCTTTGATGAGTTGGCTTATCAAGATCGACATTACCAAGCTGGAAATAGGGACAGGAAAGGCACCACGATGGTGATTGCCTATCGCAGCTGGACGCTGTCTAGTTGGGGAAAAATGGCCAAGGAAGATACCGACTAACACCCCTCAACCCAACTTTTTAACCCCGTGAATATGGCTGTTTATTCGTACTTACCGCGGTCTGTATAGACGCATAGATGGACAAATAGCAATGAAGAGTGCTATAAAAATATTCTTTAGTGGTGTTCTGATTTAAAGTTCCAAAAAGAGGAACTAAAAGAATAAAAGAAGACCGTTAAACGGAACTTGGGGTTCAGCGATCAAAAAATCGCGCGATCATGCACTTAAAGAATTGGGTAATTCTTATATGGCTATAAAGATATTTGGTAGGCAAATTTTGTCTCTGCTATTTTTGACTCTAGTCGCTGCACATGGAGCAGAGTCTTGGGCACAAGACGCGGACATGGATTCAGTTGATGATGTCATTGACGTCGATGACGACGGCGACGGGCTGATAGAAATCGCCACATTGACCGAATTAGATTACATCCGCAATAACCTAGCTGGCACCGCTTTCAATGATGGCAGTGGCAATAATAGTACCGGCTGCGGCGATGGCGTGTCGGTAACCACTTGCAACGGTTATGAGCTGGTAGCAGACCTTGATTTTAATACTGATACGTCTGACGCCACTCAGGTGATCGACGCCAAGGATCAGTTTTTTAACAACGGTACGGGCTGGGTACCGCTCGGTGAGGGCACCAGTTTCCAAGATATTTTTACAGGCACCTTCGAGGGCAATGGCCACCAGATATCGAATCTCTTTATCGACGACCCATCCCGTCGCCGTTTGGGTCTATTTGGTGAGGTGCGCAACGCGCAAGTGCGCAATCTCACGCTCAATGGCGATCTTGCATTGGTCTCCGGCACAGCCACATCTGTACAACTTGGGGCGTTGGCGGCGCAACTTACTTTTGAGTCCAGCGTGATTAATTGCCACAGTAGCGTTGCTGTGAGTTCTACCGCTGGGTTCAGTAAACGAATTGGTGGCCTAATTGGCTACATGAATGGCACTGGAACTGAGGCGCCACAAACTGGGCCGATCTTGGATACAGTCTCAACCACTGGGTCGATAACGATCAATGATAACGCTGTTGGCGGTATCGTTGGCCTTCTTCAAGGTGGCATTGTGCGCAATGCCTACTCGACGGCTGCAATCTCTGGCAACAGTGGTCGTGCAGCTGGACTGATAGCGGAAATTAACGCATCCGGTGGGCTGAATAATCCAACCGCCGACGTCCTTGTGGAAAACAGTGTTTCTCTGGGATCGCTGGACACTAACTCCATGGGCGGTTTGGTCGCAAGAATCGACCAGGGTTTTGAAAACAACGGTACCATTACCCTGCGCAATCTATTTGCACGCGCGACTCTTTCCCCCTTTGCCGATGTCGGTGGTATGACCCTCATCATCGCTGCAGCCAGCGAGGCAGAGTTTGAAAATATCGTCCTTGCTTCGGTAATTAACGCGGGCGGGAATCAGGCTGATGGTTTATTTATTGAAGAGCGTGATGTTGGGCAGCCAGCCGTTATTGACGATGTTTTTTGGGATATTGAGGCAAGTACACTTACTAATAGTAATAACTTGGATCGTGCTCGTACCACGGCGGTACTGCGCTGCCCCACCTCAAACTCAGAGGATTGTGAGGGCGGGCAGGGGCTATTCGCTGACTTCCCCTCAACTGTCTGGGATTTCGGCACGGACATTCAGTACCCCGCGATCAAGATTGATGGCGTAGCACTGCGAGACACCGATTTCGATTTAATTCTAGATCATCTTGATGCAGATGATGACAACGATGGTGTTCCAGATACCAGTGATGTTTGCCAGTTTGACCCTGACCCTCTGAATATAAACACCGACGGAGATTCGCTGTGCAATGCCAATGATCTTGACGACGACAACGATGGGTATAGCGATGAGGATGAAAATGCCAATGGAGGGCAATCTGATCCGCTAGATGAGAACAGCACGCCCCTGGATTCGGATGGCGACTTCATCTCCAACTTTCTTGACGATGATGATGACAACGATGGCTACAGTGATGAGGATGAAAATGCCAATGGTGGCCAGTCAAACCCTTTAAATGCCGCCAGCACGCCGCCCGATAACGACGGCGATTTTGTCTCTGATTTCAACGACGATGATGATGACAATGACGGCTATACCGATGCCGACGAGAACAGCAATGGAGGCCAATCCAACCCATTTAGCGCTAACAGTACGCCGCCGGATTTCGACGGTGATTTTGTATCTGATTTTAATGACACCGACGATGATGATGACGGGATTCTCGATGTCTCTGATAACTGTCCGCTCGATCCGGACGCTGCCAACACCAATAATGATGGCGACAATCTGTGCGATCTTGCTGACACCGACGATGACAACGACACGATTCTAGACACAGTCGATAATTGCCAGTTTATCGAGAATCTCGACCAGGCGGACTTTGATGCAGATGAGATTGGCGATGTTTGTGACCCCGATGATGATAACGACACCGTGCCGGATGGCCTCGACAATTGCCCCGAAGATAGCGACCCGCTTAATATCAATACCGATGGCGATGCCTTGTGCGATACCAATGATACGGACGACGACAACGACACGGTGCTGGATGTTGATGACAATTGCGATTTGATCGTTAACCTCGACCAAGCCAACAATGACAATGACGAGTTTGGCGATGCCTGTGACGCCGATGATGACAATGATGGTCGGCCCGACAATATCGATAACTGCCCATTTACCGGCCCAGTAAACCAAACTGATATCGATGGAGACGGAGCCGGCAATGTCTGTGATGTTGATGAAGATGGTGATCAGTTAATTGAGATTAGAACACTCGCAGAATTGAACTTGATGCGTGATGCTCTGGATGGCGGTTCTCTAGGGGGAGACGATAACGGTTGCAGCACCGGTTCTACGCTCGCCAGCTGTATTGGTTACGAGTTACGGATGGATTTAGATTTCAACACCGATACCAGCGACGCTGTTCAGGTAATTGACGATAAAGATGAGTTGTTCAACGGTGGTATCGGCTGGGTACCTATCGGTTCATCGCTCACTCCCTTTACGGGCGTGTTTGAGGGCAATAATCACAGCATCGCAAACCTGTTTATCGCCAACAGCGATATCGCGGTGACGGAAACCGGCTTGTTTGGCGTGGTTGAGAACTCGCAGATCCGTAACCTTCGGCTTATTGGTGATTTGACTCAAATCAGCACCAGTGTTGAAAACAGCAAACTTGGAACCATCGCGGGTGTAGCAACATCGACCGTGGTGGAAGATGTATCTGTCGTCGGGGATCTCAATGCCGCTTCTGGTTCTCAAGTTGGAGGGCTATTTGGAGAGATTAGTAATGCCACCCAGTTATCGGCACAATTCGTACGTGGTCAAATTAATGCGCAGGCACCGAGTAGTGTATTAGCCGGGCTGGTCGCGCATGTCGACGGTTCTGCGTCAGCGGTTTCCATCACCAACAGTTTCGCTAATGCCTCGATCATGGTGTTGGCCGGTAATCAGGCCGCCGGTTTGCTGGCAAACGCAGAACAAACGAGCATCACCAATAGTTACTCGGGAAGTGCGATCACCGGCGATGGCCAACAGGCCGGCTTAGTGCTGGATGGCAATGGAACAACCACCGCGATTGACTCCTATTGGGATGATGATGCGCTAAGCCAGGGCCCAGCAACCAGCGCAGTGGGGCAAGGGAAAACTACCGCACAACTGCAATGCGTACTGGAAGGTCAGTTCGACGAGGATTGTGAAGGTGGCGGCGGTATATACGTAAACTGGCTACCAACTCTGTGGCACTTTGGGGCGAGCTTCCAATACCCGGAACGCAAATTTGATTTCGTGAATCAGCGCGATACCGATGCTGATGGCATCCTGGATAATGACGAGAGTGATCCGGATGATGATGGCTTTGAGTTTAGCGGCGACAACTGTCCATTCGATCAAGACTTTGCCAACATCAACAGTGATGACGACGACCAATGCGATGGCCGTGATCTGGATGATGACAACGACGGCTACTCAGATGCGGATGAAAATGATAACGGCACCGACACCACCGATGCTGGTTCTACACCGCCCGATAATGACGGCGATCTTATTTCCGATCTGAATGACCCTGATGATGACAATGATGGCAACCTTGATACCCTAGACAACTGTATCTTCGATGCCGATGTTGCCAATCTCAACAACGATGGCGATGAGCTCTGTGACACCAATGATCCCGATGATGACAACGACGGTGTCAGTGACGAAACCGAGATCAATGCCGGTTTAAATCCGTTCATTGCTGAAGATCCCATGCTCGATTCTGACGGCGATGGTACACCTGACCTCGAAGAGGCTCAGGTCGGCAGCGATGTGTTTGACGCGAGCAGCACACCGCTCAATGCTGGCGCAGGTTTCAATGAATGGAATTCAACCGGCCCGAATGGCAGTGGCGCTTCAATATTAGTAGCAGACCCCAGCAATTCTAATACGGCGTACGCACAGGAGGGTGGCGAAGTTTATCGCACTGTTGATGATGGCCAAAATTGGCGGCGAATCACAGACAACATTAACCCTGATTCGGCTTTCGCGCGCTTTTTTGGTTTGGCTGTCGACCCCAATGACTCAGATACCCTTTACGTGAGTAACCCTACATCTCGGGACCGCGTGTTTAAATCCGTCGATAGTGGTGAGACTTGGCAGGTGATGGAAGTAGGTTTAACCATCCAACCTAACCGGATTATCGCCGACCCAATCAGCAGTGATATTTTGTACGCGGTTGACAATCAAGGAAATATTTTTCGAACCATCAATGCGGCTGTGAGCTGGTCGGCTCGCGGTCAGATACCGGTCATTGAGGGAGATTTTATTGGCGGCACGCCAGTCATTTCGCCACAGAATGCTGCGGTACTCTACATCCACTCTAGCAAGGCTGTCTACGTGAGCGAAGATGGCGGCGTCAACTGGAATGTTATTGATACCGGCTTCGGTACCAACCCTTCGATTCGGGATATTGCCGTTGACCCCAGCAACGCTGACGTGGCGTACGTGACGGTTTCGCGAGGTGGGATTTTTAAAACCATTGACCGCGGTCAGAACTGGAACCGAGTTGATACTGGTACACCGGTGGATTCGCTTTTTCCAGACAAGATAGTGGTGGATTCCAGTAATCCGAGCATCGTGTATTTTATGAATGGACTTGGCGTTTACAAAAGTTTGAACGGTGGGGTTAACTGGAGTGAAATGTTCAACGGTTTGCCTGATCAATTCGATGCGATCGGTTTTACGATTAGCCAAGTTGACCCTTCTATACTGTATGTGAGCAGCACCAATAAAGGCGTATTCTTAAGCGAAGATGGCGCCGCCTCTTGGCAACAAGCAGACAACGGTATTCATCGTTTCCAGATTGATAAACTGCGGCGTATAGAAGGTCAAAACGAGGTGGCATTTGCCACGAGAAGCACTGCTCCAGGTGTATTCAGCACGTCCAGCGCTGGTGCCCGTTGGGATAATGTTGGCGATGAATCATTCGGCCGAGTATTTGCTTTAGCCATCGACCCTAGCAATGCAGAAGTGCGCTATATCGGTACTGACAACAGCATTTTCAAAACGGTTGACGGTGCTGATACTTGGGTACAGCTGACCGTGCCTTTCTTAGGCGCGTTTGATTTTATTGAAGTGGATCGAATTAACCCGAGTGTGGTTTATGCGCGTGGTCAAAACTCTACTCTAATACGTTCACCCGACGGCGGCACTACCTGGCTGGAAGCGAATGTCGGCTTGCCAAGCTTTGGCTTCTCTGATGTTGGAGATTTGATCGCTGCTAATGATGGGGTCTACTTTGCTTTGAGAAGAAGCGCCGGTGGCGTGTATAAGTCAACCAATCAGGGCGCACTCTGGTTTGCCGTTAACAATGGTGATTTGGTCGAAGGCACGCGCATCAGTGATCTTGAAGCAGACTTCACCAACAATAGACTGTTCGCCATTACCGATAACTCTGTGCTCACATCAGAAGATGCTGGCGCGAATTGGGCGACCCTGGATACCGCTCCCTCAATTGATGAGATTTCGGTTGACCAAGAAGCGCCGGAAATTTTACTCGGTGCTTCGTTTGGTAATTATTACCGCAGCGCGGATGGTGGTGTTACCTGGCAAGACCTGCCGTCTATTGTGCGCGACGGTGCCAGCTCACAGTTGGCCAGCGGCCCGGCCGGCAGCAGCGTTATCTACACCGGTACCGCCCGCCTCGGTGTGCATGCGATGGAACTGGCAACTGATCTATCGATAGAGTACGGTGTGCTTGAGCCGCAAGTAGTGGAAGGTCAGAATTTTACCTATCGTTTCACTATTACGAACGATGGTCCCTATGATGAAAGCCGCGCTCAATTCAGCCAAACTTTCTCACCATTTGCCGATGGCTTTGTTGGAGCGGTGCCCTCACAAGGTATGTGTATGCCTAATGCGGGAGCCGTGGAATGTGAATTGGGCTTAATCAAGGTGGGAGAGTCTGTCCAGATAGATGTCGAAGTCAACGCTGAACGCGCGGGACTATTGAACAGCAGAGTTACAGCGTCTGGTTACTTGTCGACGTTGAATGCAGGAAACAGCGATTTTATCGCGCAGATCGCCAGCTTGGCCGATACCGACGGCGATGAGATTCCGGATGTAGATGACACCAACGATGATAACGACAACTTCCCAGACGCGAATGACAACTGCCCGCTGATCGTCAACAACTCACAGGCTGATTTAGATGGTGATGGCCAAGGCGATGTGTGTGATGCTGATCAGGATGGTGACGGTATCAGTGATGTTGATGAGCAACGCAATGGCCTCGACCCGAGAAACCCTGATGATGCCGATTTAGACTTCGATAATGACGGCTTAAACAATCGACAAGAAATTGTTTTGCGCACCGATATTCGTAATCCCGATACCGACGGCGATGGCGTAGACGATGGTACTGAAGTCGCTAATGGTACTGATCCCCGACGGGATGAGAGTAAACCAATACCAATTTCGGCAATTATTAATCTGCTATTGGACTGAACGCGTCTAAGTTGCAACCTTAGTGCGAGCTTAAGCATCTTGTTAATAAAGCTAACGGGTGTTGAACATGTTAAGAGTCGGTTTTTGCTTGTTGTTGGTCTTGCTGATTGCGGGCTGTGCCCAGCATGGCAGCGCTTGGAACCTATTGTTGAGTCATGATGC
>CALJJR010000162.1 GCA_937973905.1 uncultured Arenicella sp.
AGAATCCGTATTCACAACCGCTGCTAGGCTATCTAACACTGGTTGCACGAGGTCTAGTACCGGTTGTGGGTAGAGCCCAAGGCCGACAAGCGCAATAACCATCACTGCCATTGCTGTCATATCGAGGTTGTTAAAATCAGCTAAGTTGCGAGTTTCATCCGGCGCACCTTGAAAAGAGCGCTGCAGCAAAATCAATGAATAGACCGCGCCAACAATGAGGCCAGACGCGGCAAGTACTGCCATCAAAATATCGGTTTTAAACAAGCCTAGTAGGATCAAAAATTCAGCGACAAAATTACCCAAGCCCGGCAACCCGAGGGAAGCGAGGGCGAAAAATAAGGCCATTGCACCCATCTTTGGCATATTGGCCCACAAGCCGCCCATTTGATTCATATCACGGGTATGCAGCCGCTGTTGCAGTGCACCGGCGATCATAAATAGCGCAGCGGTACTGAATCCATGCGCAATCATTTGCATGACAGCGCCTTGCAAGGCGAGGGCGTTCCAAGCAAATACGCCTAATAAAATGAAGCCCATATGGCTCACGCTGCTGTAGGCCACTAGGCGTTTAAAATCGTCCTGTGCAAAGGCGAGAAACGCACCATAAATCACGCCGGCGACGCCGAGCGCCATTGCCACCGGAGCAAAGCCTAGCGCGGCTTCAGGAAACAAGGGCACGGTGAAGCGAATGAGTCCATAGGCGCCTGTTTTTAGCAAGATGCCGGCCAATATCACGCTACCTGCAGTAGGTGCTTGTGTATGCGCGTCTGGTAACCAGGTATGAAACGGAAAGCCCGGGAGTTTGACTACAAAGGCGACAAAGAACCCGAGCATTAACCAGAAGGCAAGATTTTCGGGGAGTGAATTACCTAATAGTTCAAAGTAACTAAACGTATACACGCCACTGAGCGCATGGTGTTGGCTGGCCAGCACTAAAATCGCCACTAACATCAAAAGCCCGCTGAACTGAGTAAAGATGAAAAATTTCATCGATGCGTAGGCTTTTCCTTCGTGGCCCCAAATCGCGATCAGCAAGTACATCGGTACCAGCATGACTTCCCAAAAGAGGAAGAATAGGAACAGGTCGAGGGCGAGAAATACGCCTACAACTCCAGCTAAGGTCCAAAGGATGTTGGCCTGAAAGAAGCCTTGTCGAGGATTGTCCTCATTCCATGATGAGATCACTGCGATGACGCCGAGAATAAGTGTCAGCAGCACCAGTGCCAGACTCAAACCATCCATGGCCAACAAAAAGCTGATTCCAAAGCGTGGAATCCACTCTAACGATTGTACGAATAACCAGGTAGAAGGGTCATTGGCAGCGGGCACTAGCGAAAGCTGTTGGACCGGAATTTGCGCCAAATGAAAGAGTAGATAAGCGAGGTCAAGGAGAATGATTGCCAAGGAAAGCAACCTGGGTAGCTCTGCGTTAAAGCGTTCGCTGAACCAGACGAGCGCGCCACCAATTAGCAAGATAAGTATGAGCGTGAGCAGCATCAGTTGATCCACCCGACGACCGTAATTAATACAATCATCCCAACCACCATGCTGGTGGCGTACCAGCGTAGCTGACCAGTTTGAGATTGCTTGAGTGCTCGATGCGCGCCCTGACAAGCATGCACCACAGCATGATATGCACTATCTACCCATTCGGGGCGCAAGGCTTTACTGATGGCCACATACGGTGTCACCCAAAGGGCGTTATACAGCGTGTCCATGCCCCAACCGCGATGCCAAAATTGTTTGGCTGCCTGGCCAGCACTTGAATCGACTAAGCCACTGACATTTAACGAACCACGACAGAAAACTAAGTACGCCAAAAGTACACCCACAATAGGCGTTCCAATTGAGATCACCTCGACCAGCATGCCAGCGTGATGCTCGGCGGCAGGGGGGAATACCGGCGCCAGTGGTAGTGCTAGCCAACCGCCAAATAAAGCCAGTATGCAGAGTAGGCTGAGAGGCCATGCCATACGCCATCCTAGCTGCTTATCGGGTTCGGTATGCGGTTCACCATAAAACACGATAAACACCAATCTAAAGCTATAAATGGCCGTGATCAGAGCGCCAAGAATGCCGCCGGCCCACAACCAAGGGCCTGCATCAGCTTGATCAAAGGCGGCGAGTAGAATAGGGTCCTTACTGAAAAATCCTGACGTGAACGGCAGCGCGGCGAGTGCCGCTGAACCCAACATAAAACTCCAAAATACTACCGGCAGCTTAGTGCGTAGCCCGCCCATTTTGAAAATATCGTGTTCATGATGCAGGCAATGAATCACGGCGCCGGCTCCCAAGAATAAGAGCGCCTTAAAAAACGCGTGCGTCATCAGATGGAAAATGCCAGCACTCCAGGCGCCAACGCCAAGTGCCAAAAACATATAGCCAATTTGGCTGATCGTGGAATAGGCGAGGATGCGTTTAATATCGTGCTGGTTGAGTGCCGTGAAGGCCGCCAGCAACAGTGTCAATAAACCAACCCACGCCACAATCAACATGGCGTCGGGTGACAACAAAAATAAATCGTGGGTTCGAGCAATCAAATACACACCAGCGGTCACCATTGTCGCAGCATGGATCAACGCGCTGACAGGTGTGGGGCCAGCCATGGCATCAGGCAGCCAAGTGTGCAGTGGCAGTTGTGCAGACTTGCCCACTGCACCGCCAAGCAACAGTAATGCTGCGATGGTTGGTAAGCTGTCGCCGCTTACCCAAGTGGCGTTGGCAGCGGCCAGCATGGGCTGAATTTTTAGGGTGCCGAGATGAGCAAAAAGAAGCAGCAAGCCGAGAGCCATGGCAGTATCGCCTACGCGGGTAACGATAAACGCTTTGCGTGCTGCGGCTCCGTTCTGCGGATCTTTGTACCAAAAACCGACGAGCAAGTAGCTACATACGCCAACGCCTTCCCAGCCGAGATACAGGAGTAGCAAGTTGTCGGCAAGTACTAGTACTAACATGGCCGCGACAAACATGTTCATGTAGGCAAAGTAGCGACTGAAGTCGCTGTCTTCTTGCATAAACTCGGTGGAGTAAACGTGGATTAAGAAACCGACGCCTGTGATCACCGACATCATCACGAGGGTAAGTTGATCAACATAAAACGCGAATCCGGGTGCGAATTCACCCACCTGCATCCAAGTCCAAAGATGCACGCTAAAGGGGTCGGGCGCTTGCTGAAAGCTGATAAAGGTCATCGCCACTATGATCGCAGCGATGCCTACCGAGCCCGCTCCCATAATTGCGACCAGGCGTTGAGGTAAACGCCCTGCGGTAACCATCAAGGTCACAGCGCTGGCGAACGGTAGAAACGGAATTAGCCAGATGATGTTTTGCATTATCGTTGCCACCTCATCCGTTGAGTCTCTTGGCTTGGTCCATATCAAGCGACCCAAAGCGACGTTGGATTTGTAGCACCAGGCCCAAACCGACTGAAACTTCCGCAGCAGCCACCGCAAGAATCAACATGAAAATGACTTGCCCATCCGCTTGTTGCCAAGCCGTTCCTGCGGCAACAAACGCAAGTGCCGCAGCGTTCAGCATGACTTCCAATGCCATCAAAATAAAAATGACATTGCGGCGAATCATCAAGCCGACCAAACCGCTTACAAACAATAAGCCAGCAAGAATTAATACGTGCTCAAGTGGAATGACTACGCCACCCATTACTGGCTTACCTCCTTTTGAATTTCGGTACTGATTTCGGTGGTTAGAGGTGCTTCCGTGGCATCATCGTCGGTGGCACGTAAGCGAAAACGGCGACCAACATGGTATGCCCCAACTAAGCCGGCTAGTAGCAGCATTGACGCAATTTCTACGGCTAGGACATAGGGCCCAAACAGCGTGAGGCCGACCTGTTTTGCGCCGATCAAAGTGCCAGTAGCGGGCGCTTCTAGTTTGCTGATCACGAGCAATAACTCAATCAACAGTACTCCGCTTAATATCGCAGGCAAAATCCAAATCTTGGGGTTGAGTCTTTGGCGCTCGCGCTCGACACCTGCTTCGCCAAGGTTGAGCATCATAATGACGAACACAAACAGCACCATGATGGCACCTGCGTAGATGACCACCTCTAAAGCTGCGGCAAACGGAGCGCCGAGCAAGAAGAAGATCACCGCAACGGCGAGCAATGAAATGATTAAATAGATTAGGGCATGTGCGGCATTGGTTCTGGTTAAGGCAAAAACCGTGGTGAATAAGGCGATAAACGCGGAAATATAAAACAGGATGACTTCCATTACGGTAGCAAACTCCTGACATCAATGGGTGGTGCTTCGTTCTCGGCCTCACCTTTGTCTTTGCCTTCGATGGCCATGCCTGCAACGCGGTAAAAATTATAGTCGTGGTATTTGCCGGTGCCATCAATCATCAAATGTTCTTTTTCATAGACCATATTTTGACGGTCGTATTCACACATTTCGAAATCAGGGATCAGCTGTATGGCATTGGTAGGGCAGGCTTCTTCGCACAGACCGCACATAATGCAGCGAGAAAAGTTAATACGAAAAAATTCCGGATACCAACGACCATCTTCCCGCGTGCCTTGCTGCAGCGCGATACAGTCCGGTGGGCAGGCCGCAGCGCAAAGATTGCAAGCAACACAACGCTCATCTCCATCCGGGTCTTTGGTCAGCACAATTCGCCCTCGGTATCGCGGGGCTAAATACGGCTTTTGTTCGGGGTATTGAACTGTTTCAGCTTTGGTGAACGTGTGCTTTAAAACTCGCCAAATAGTTCGAATCTGACTCCAAAATGACTCCCATAATTGCATCATGTCATGGCCCCTCCGTCATGCATCCACAACGCGATCGCGCCGGTCGCAACTAAATTGATCAAGGTAATCGGCAACATGACTTTCCAACCCAGCGACATGAGCTGGTCATAGCGTGGCCGGGGAATCGCTGCGCGTAGCAAAATAAAGAAACAAATGACAAAAAATGTTTTGATGCCAAACCAGACGATCGGTGGGAGCCACGGGCCGAGCCAACCGCCGAAGAATAAGGTCACGATCATCGCAGAGATGAGTATCAGACCAAGGTATTCGCCCAGCATGAACATGGCAAACTTCATACCTCCATACTCGGTGTGAAATCCAGCAGTGAGTTCGTGCTCGGCTTCTGGTAAATCAAAAGGCAGTCGATGGCTTTCTGCGATACCGGCAATCAAAAATACAAACAGACCCAAGAACTGAGGAATGCAAAACCACATATCTCGTTGCGCAGCGACAATGTCTTGCAAACTAAAACTGCCGGAGAGCATAACGACGCCCATTAACGAAAGCCCCATAAAGACCTCGTAACTGACCATTTGCGCGGCTGAACGTAAGCCTCCGAGTAGGGCGTATTTGTTGTTAGATGCCAAGCCTCCCAATAACACGCTGTAAACAGCCAGTGATGTCATACCAAGGAAAAACAACAAGCCAATATTGACGTCAATAATATGTAAATCAGGGCCAAATGGAATGACAGCGAAGCCCATCAACATGGCGACAACAATTGCGGTGGGTGCAAAGATAAACACCACGCGATCAGCGAACGGAGGAACCCAGTCATGCTTGGTCAGCAGCTTGATCATATCGGCAGCCACTTGCAAAATCCCAAAGGGTCCAAGGCGATTGGGGCCATAACGGTCTTGCCAAACGCCGAGCAATCGTCTCTCAAACCAGGTGAGCACGGCTGCGCCACCAACCGCTGCAGCCATAACACCGAGGGCGAATAAGACAGTCATCCCATCAGACATCGCCACCTCCTGAAATGGTCATCTTGAGGCCGGGTGTAAAATAAGGCACGCCTGCTAGGCCTGCCGGCAGCGTGGCAATGCCAGAATTAACACTTTCGTTTAGCTTTAACGTGACGGGCAGTTGCTGACCGGCAAAATTGATGGTGACCATATGGCCGTCAGCAAGATTGAGGCCATCGGCGTCCTCGGGGTTAATTTGCACAAACGGCGACGGCACCAACTCTTTAATTGCATCACAACGAGCGCTCAGCTCTTCAGAACCAAAAATTTGATAGATTGGTTGCAATACAAACTCACTGCCAGAATACTGGGCAGGGCCTGCTGCCGGAACCTCATAGTTGCGGCCGTGATTAGATGCAGTGCGCGGCTCAAACAAACGCTTGCCCGCCGTACCACCAGACAGTGCGCCGCCCACCTCGCTTTGAAACTTGTGCAGCGATTGATTGGAATTCCACCCCGGAGACCACACAAATGGCAGCAATGCTCCGGGCTGTTCGCCGTTTCGACCCTCCATGGTAAAACTCAGTGGCGTATTAGTGTCTTCCGGCTGTTTCGGTTCATGCACTGAAATATCAGCTCGCATCGCGGTACGACCACTATAGCGATGGGGCTGACGCGGGATTTTCAAACCACGATTCTTGAATTCAGCATCAGGTGCAGCAGCAACCATTCCTTCGAGATTCGGCTGTGAGGCGGCGCAGGCTTTAGCCACATCGTCGAAGTAATTAATGTTTTTGAACTCAGCCAGTTCAATCGATTTGCCAAGCTTAGTTAGCCATTGCCAACTTGGCGCACGCTGGTCGGCGGCTAGATACACTGGATAGTGACGTTGTGCTCGGCCTTCTGAACTGACCAAGGTGCCCTCGGATTCGATGATTGTGGCAGCAGGGAGCACCAGATTAGCTTGCTCCATGGTGGGAGAAGGTAGCGAATCAAGAACCACCAGATGTGGGATTTTCTGAAGCAAGTCGTTTACCGATTCTTCAGCGCTGCGGCGATACAGATCGTTTTCAAGTACGATCAATGTGTCGATTTGATCAGCACTGTTAAACAACTCTTGCATCGAGAGTGTCTCATGGGAGGCGAGCATCGAGGCCCCTAAGGAGTTTGCCTCCGGCAGACAAAAACTCAACATAGTTTGCTCACCTGCCGACAGGCCGCGCAGTGCGTGCGCTATGGCGGTTGCGGCTTCAATCACACTTTTAGATTGGCAGCCAGAGCCCGAAATAACCAAGGGCTTAGTGGCGGCTTTGAGTGCCTCGGCCGTTTGTTTGGCAAGGGCTTGTTGGTGCTCTGAAAGACCTTCTACACCAGGTAAGCTCGAATCAAGTAGCGCGGCGATTGCGAAACCCAGCCGTGCTATTTGATCGGCGTTAGCGTTATAGCTTTGAGTGGCAATGTCATCGAGGCGAGTCTCCGTTATAGCCGTGACAAACAAAGAACTGCGTTGGTCTTGTGCCAGTGTTCGAACCGCTTCGTCTTGCCATTCTGGAATGCGCATTTCGCGTGCCATTTGCTTAGCTTTGTTTTGCACTGCTTGGCGCACCGACAAAGCCATTCTCGGCGCTGTGTTGGTGATGTCTTCACCCAATATCAGCACGGCATCTGCGGCTTCAATGTCATGCATGCTCGGTGTTTTTACTGCGCCGTTTTGGAGAACATCCAAAATAGAGTGCAGCAATTCAGCTTCGTGATCGGCAATGCCAGAGCAGAAATGCTCATCTCCGACTAATTGTTTGAGTAGAAAGTTACTTTCCAGCGAAGCACGGGGCGACCCAACAGCCGCCACTTTGCCATTCGCTAATATTTGGCGTAACTTTAGAATTGCGTCAGCTTCGTCGATGGCGTCAAAACGGCCGTTTGATGTTTTTATGCCAGCGAACCTCGGCCGTTGCTCATCATTGACATAGCTGTGCCCATAGCGACCCCGATCACATAAAAAGTAACCGTTGACGTCGAGGTTGAAGCGGTTGTGTACGCGCTTCAACTCACCATAACGTTCGCCTGGAATGGTATTGCAACCCAATGCACAACCTCCGCAAACGGACGGCGCAGATTGCATGTCCCATTTGCGCGTGTAGTCATTCACCAGCGGTTTGTCTGTGAATACCCCCGTCGGGCAGACTTCAACCAGATTGCCAGCAAATTCACTTTCTAAGGTGCCTTCTTGATGACGCCCGAAATACACGTGATCATGCGCAGCATGAGCAGCCAGGTCTTTACCCCCGGCATAATCTTGATAAAAGCGCGTACAGCGATAACACGAAATGCAGCGGTTCATTTCGTGGTTTATCAACGGGCCTAAATATTGATTTCGATGGGTGTTCTTTTTGCCGCGATAACGTCGATCACGATGCCCAACCATCACCGTCATATCTTGTAAATGACATTCGCCGCCTTCGGCGCAAACTGGGCAATCGTGTGGATGATTGAGCATCAATGACTCAACAATATTTTCGCGAAATGTGCTTGCGGTTTCACCTTGCATTGAAAAACGCGCTCCATCTGTTACCGCGGTCATGCAACCCATAACGATACGACCGCGAGTGTCCTCTTCGTCGCGATATTGTACGAGTGCACATTGCCGACAGGCGCCCACCGACCCCATGGCTGGGTGCCAGCAAAAGTAGGGCAGATCCAGCCCTAATCCTAGCGCCGCCTCCAGCACATTCTTGCCGTCTTCGACCTCGTAAGGCTGATCGTCTATATAGATTGTTGCCATATCAGTTTACTAATCTCATAAACGCCTTGTTCATAATTGCTTGGCCTCGTGGGCGGCACAATAAGGGCAATCCGCGCCATCAACATGGCGCTGAAAATCTTCTGCAAAGTACTTCATGGCACTTTGTAACGGCTCCATAGCACCGGGCGCGAGCGCGCAATGCGTATTGCCAATGGCACCGATGTAAGAAACTTGGTCTTTCAAGGTGAGTAAATCGGCTGGTCGGCCCTTGCCAGTCTCAATGTCATCCAGCACCTGCGCTGACCATGGCAGACCATCGCGGCATGGCGTGCAGAATCCGCACGATTCTTGGGCAAAAAATTCAATCAGGTTTTTGACCATACCGACTGGGCAAGTTTGGTCGTCGAGCACAATCATCGTGCCGGTGCCG
>CALJJR010000163.1 GCA_937973905.1 uncultured Arenicella sp.
GGCCCAGTGCGCGAAAAGCTCTGCTGTCGGGCGTATTTTTCAGTTGAGAATGGTGCCGATGGCTGGGTTGACCTACCTAAGGAATGCGCTGCAGCCAGCCCTCTCCATGAGATGGTCAGTGCCGACCAACATGATGTCAGCGTGATCATGTACACCTCGGGAACTACTGGATTACCGAAGGGTGCCATGCTGACCCACGGCAATATTCTGTGGAACAACGTGAACTCGCAACTCGCCTTTGGCGGTTCGCGCGATGACGTGATTTTGACCGTCGCGCCTTTGTTCCACATTGGTGGCTTGAACGTAATGACCTTGCAGTCTTTTGCGATTGGCGCCGCCGTGGTGATTATGCGCAACTTTGATCCCGGCGAAGTATTGGAGCTTTTCGAAAAGCATAAAGTCACGCACATGTTTGGCGCGCCGGCGATGTTTTTGTTTATGTCACAACATCCAAACTTTGAAAGTGCCGATCTTAGCAATATCGAGACGTTCATTTGCGGTGCAGCGCCCCCACCAGAGTCTCTATTGACCCTCTACGCCGAGCGCGGGGTTGATTTTTGCCAAGGTTATGGCTTAACTGAGACAGCACCTTTTGCCACGTTTCTCACCCCTGAGTGGGCGATCAGTAAGCTTGGTTCAGCGGGGCAACCGCCGATGTATACCAGCGTGCGTATCGTCGATAACGACAATCAACCGCTGCCAGTGGGTGAGCGCGGAGAGATTTGCATCAAGGGCCCGAATATCATGAAAGGGTATTGGAATCGGCCTGAAGCCACCGCCGAGGCAATTGATGCGCAAGGTTGGTTTCATTCAGGTGATGTTGGCTACTTTGACGATGACGGCTTCCTGTTTATCTGTGATCGACTCAAAGATATGGTGATCTCAGGCGGCGAGAATGTTTATCCAGCGGAAGTGGAAAGTGTGCTCTACAAGCACGCAGCGATTTCAGAAGTCGCAGTGATTGGATTGCCCGATGATAAATGGGGCGAGGCGGTGACTGCGGTGGCAGCGTTGCACGAAGGCAATTCGCTCACTATCGAAGAGCTACGTGAATTTGCTGAGACACAATTGGCAAAATACAAATTGCCACTGCGTTTGCACATCGTTGACGAGCTGCCACGCAACCCGGCAGGCAAAGTTCTGAAGTTTGTTCTTAAAGAACAGCTGAGTTAAGTGGTCGCGACTTAAGGCAGGGGTACAAAGCCGAAATAGGTTGTTGGGTATTCATCGCTGACAAGTAAAAAACCGAGTTCGTCTAATCGTGCAATGCCCTCCCAATTTCGGCCTTCTTCTTGCGTTAACTTGAGATAGATGGGCGGTGTCTCTGTTCTCAATATACCGGATTCGGTAAGTTCAAATTCAACCAAGCGCTCCACGTTTTTCTCTAATTTATGCGAAGGCCCAAGTGGGTATTTATCGGCAATCCAATCGCTGTCTTCGCCTAGGTGTTGATCGTCTTGCCAACGATAATTGATTACCCAAAAGCGGTTTTGCTCGTCGAGTTGGGTGGCATCTGTAATGCGGTAGGGCACCGGCAGCATGGCTATTTTTTTCTGCTTACCTGTGATTAACGAGACAGCGGTTGCTTGAGGTTTCTCACGCGTGCCGTTTGCTTCATGAATGGAGATCAGCGCATCTGGCGCGAGCAACAGTGTTTCATTGCTAAAGTTCCAAATGCCTGAATCTGATTCGATGGTGGTATGGACATCGTAGTGCACGTCAATTTGATCAGCGGATATTTTGTTCGCTTTGACGATATTGGTAGTGAAAAACTTTTCTTCTACCTTGGTCTCGATGGCTAGCCAGACTGCGTCGTCGTTGCAGACTATGGCTTCGTAGCCATCAAAACCAAAAAATCCGGCGCGCAGAGCGTTATCGTTAAACCCAATTGGCTGAGCCGAAAGTGCTCCTTGCGAGCCGTTTTTTACGGCATCAAGCAATACGGATTTTGGTAGAGAAAATACCGATGGTGTTAAAGAGAGGTCGTTGCTCACAAATCGCGGTTTTTGCGGCAGCAGTAGCAGCTCATCGCCGCACCAATCCAAGCCAGAAAGCTGCGCCTCGGGCCCATCGAGAGGCGCCGCAAGCGGTATGAGTTGCACTTCGATCTCAGCTGACTCAGCATGTAGCTCGCTGCATAAGATCAAACCAAGCGTGATGATAAATAAAGTTTTCATAAGTAAAAAAAGAGGGATAAGCGCGAACACTTATCCCTCTTAGATGAACTATTGCGTCCTATCAGAAGTCGTAGCTAAAGCCCAGGCGAACTTGCCAAAGCGATGCATCACCAACTCGTGATTCGGGCTCAGGATCATCCTCATCGGCAGTGCGTGGGAAACTGGCCTCGTACAAAACGCCCCAATCATCGTTGATCAGGTTGGTAATGTTGTCGATAACCAAAAAGGCAGACGCACGATCATCTGGTCTGAAACCAGGGAATTCCTGCTCAATCTTAAAGTCAAACTTGGTCCAGGAAGAGCTTTCTTCAGAGTTACGTGCCACACCAGGACGCAGCACATTAGTGCGGAAGTCTAGGAAAGGCGTGAATCCGAAAGGATCGATAGTTCCGTTGAATCCGCGGCTGTATGGTCGGCCAGAGCGAGACACACCGAACAATGAGAATGTTGTGACATTGTCACCAAAAAAGGTGGTGCGATAGTTGGCGTTCAAGGTCAAACGATGTTTTGTATTGTAGTTTGACGTTGAAAGAACTTGCTCTTGTGGATCGAAAAACGCACGGTTCTGGTAGTTTGAGAACGCTACTGAGCTCGTCATCGGGCTGACGTCTTCTGCGTCACCATAAGAGTACCCGAGAGCAAAATCGATCCCGTTTTCATATTGTTTGGCCACTGATATTGAAAACGAAACTGATTCGTTGCCGATGTTTGAGTTAGTCAAAACGAAGGAAGGTTCTCGTACGCTGTCGTATTGCGGGTAGCCTTCAGGGGTCGTGCCCACTTGCTCCAGGTCGCCGCGTAGAACAATCGCCGTATCTTCACCTTCGGTAATGATCAGGTCGGCGTTCCACTCGTAATCGCCAGAGCTGATGAATGTGGCGCCGAAGGCAATTTTGAGGTCGGATGGCAGTTCAAAATCAGGGTCAAGGAAGTTGATCTCGAAATTGTCGCCGACACCTGCCGCAACAGCATTAAACAGCTCCGACGGGACGCCATAGCCGGGACCGTTAGGTACACCATTTTCTAGGCCGAGATACACCACATCGTCGTCAAACAAGGAACGTGAACCATCAGTGTAGCCAAATGATCGACCACGTTGACCGAACTGCAAAACGTTGTTGGCGGAAAAGTTATTGGATAACCACACGTTTGGATTACCGCCGGAGAAGATGCCGATGCCGCCGCGAAGCGTGGTCTGGTCATTCATGTCATAAGTGAACGCCAAACGTGGTTGCAGCAAGCCTTCGCCGTCCAGATTGGTGGAGTTTGAAAATCCGTAATCACGAACAAAATCGGGGTTCTCCAATGGCGCATCGTTACTTGAGTAACGGTCATAACGCAGACCAGCGGTGATTTGCAGACGATCATTCAGGTTGAATTCGTCTTGAATGTAAATCGAATCAACTGCGTAGCCCCATTCAGCAGCCGCGTCATTAGGGTTGTTGCTTGGTGCATTGTTGTAGAAAACTGCGCTAGGTAGGCCTGCACGAAATGCATCGATGCCACCACGGAAGCGAATTTCTGTTTCGGTATGCTGTACAAAGAGATTAAACACTTCCAAATCTTCGCGCTCGTAGCCAAAGGTGAGGTTGTGGCCATTGTCGAATAGGTAATTACCACGCAACAAAATACTGTCGTTGGTGTAATTGAGATCATTGCTTTGACGGCTGTCATCGCCGCCAAGGTAGACGTCAACATTCTCTAGCTCAACGCGGATTTCACCAAAATCGGTGCCCCCAACTGTTTCCTGGCGGTTATCGACATCTAAGGACGCTATTCTGAATTCGGTGGAGAATTTGTCGTTCCAATCAGAATAAAAGTTCAAGGTAAGCGCGTCTAGTTCAGTGCCGCGCTCGTAGAGGTGGTTTTGAAATTCAAACTCATCGTTATCGCCATCTGATTGGACAGTATTAAAGCCGTCGTTGTAGATGTAGATTAGCTGTGCGCGATGTTGATCACTGATATTCCAATCAAGCTTGGCAAGAAGTTTTTCATCATCATTTGGCAAACTAGTCGGAATCGGGCCAGGATCGTACTGATACAAAGTGCGCGCGATATTGGCGATTTCATCAAGTTCTGCCTGAGTGACATCAATCTCATTCACCGCGCCCGAGCCTATTGGTCCGCGGTCGAAGCGGTTGCTACCATCAAGTTTTTCGTAAGCAGCAAAGAAGGAAAGTTTATCTTGAATGATCGGACCGCCGACATTGAAGCCATAACGTTGCTCATCAAAATCACTTGAGCTAATTGAGTCGCCCTCGAGAGAATCTCCGCGCAAACTGTCGTCGGTGTAGTCGTAGAACACACCGCCATGCCACTCATTGCCACCCGATTTAGTGACCGCATTGATATTACAAGCGGTGAAACCGCCATATTCAACGTCGAAAGGCGCTAACTGGATGGACACCTGCTTCACTGCGTCGTATGAGAATGGAATTCTCTCGGTTGGATAACCATTGGCGTTCAAACCAAAGGAATCGTTTACCTTAACGCCGTCGAGCGAGAAGCTGTTAAAGCGCGGGTTCTGACCGGCGCATTGAATTGGGTTGATTTCGCCGCGCGATTCATCAACGTTGATTCGCGGGTCGATGCGCAAAATGTCGGTGATGTTGCGGTTAATCGCAGGCGCCGTTTCAAGCGTTTCGAGTCCGAATACGGCATTTGGCCCAATCGCGATTTGTTCGGCTACAACGGCCGTTCCTACTACCGTGATCTCTTCAAGAGATTCGTCACCACTCGGTGGCGCTAAATCGAAGTTAAGTTGGGCTGTTTGGCCAAGCAATACGGCAATATTTTCAACTTTCTTGCCAGCAAAGCCATCGTTACTGACGGTGACCGAATAATCGCTGCTGATTGGTAGATTGCGTACCGAAAATTCACCGTTACTGTTGGTTACTGTGGAACGCGTAAAGCCAGTTGCTTCATTACGAACCAGAACCTCGGCACCGCTTAGTGGCGCACCGGATGCATCGGTAACGCTACCGCGCATACTTGAAACAGTTTGTTGTGCGATCGCCGCCGCGGTAAATAAACTAATGGATAGAATTGAAATGGTTTTAAGCCATTTCTTCATTGAAATGAAAGTCATACTCTGGAACCCCCGGAGCTCTTCTTTTACACGCTTGGTGTATTGGTAAACATGGTTTTTGGCAAGGCACGCGCAGACGGCCATCTGGCACGCGCTTTATTACGAGTTGTAATTCTGTGGCAAGATTGTTGCATTAAAGTGACAAGGCTAGTGTTTTACGGCAACTAACGCCTTTGGCCACCTTGGTCAATCAGGGAAGGCTAGGTAGATTGGGTGGTTTTCCGACGCTCTTGTCGCCAATATAGCACACTCGAATTGACCCGCGTGCCAGCTTTCACTTGTTACCGTGATCGGTGATCGGTAGAGTGGGCGTTTTTAGCGAATCGAATAAGCTAATGGAACTACTTTCGCAACTGCAAAGCGCGCTCGGGCTGCTCATATTCCCATTGCTGGCACTGTTGTGTCGGCCGGCACGATTGCGTGATAACGGCCACTTTGGTTTAGATCGTCAGACTGCCCGCGTTTGGTTGGTGGCCGTTGGCCTGCAACTGGTGTTGGCGCTGCTATTGCTCAAACTGCCTTGGTTTCAGGGGTTATTTAGGGCCATGAATAGTGGCGTTTTGGCGATCGAAGCGGCGACCACTGCCGGCTCCTCCTTTGTGTTTGGCTATCTGGGCGGTGGCGAGCTGCCGTTTGAAGAATCTCGGCCCGGCGCTGGTTACATTTTGGCTTTTCGCGCATTGCCGTTGGTCATAGTGATCGGCGCGCTTACTGCATTGCTCAGCTACTGGAAGATTCTTCCGAAGATCATCGAGGTGCTTTCCAAAGCATTTGCACGGAGCCTGAATATTGGTGGCGCAGTGGCTTTATCGGGCGCCGCAAATATTTTTGTCGGCATGACTGAAGCGCCGTTGTTTATTCGCAACAGTATTAAGAAATTATCTTATTCAGAACTGTTTATGGTGATGACCTTAGGCATGTCCACCGTGGCTGGTACTGTCCTGGTGCTCTACGCGACGTTTTTAGGCAGCGTCATACCAAATGCAGTGGGCCATATCTTTACCGCCTCCATTATTAGTGTGCCCGCAGCGGTGCTAATTTCAGTGCTCATGGTTCCACAGGAAGGTGAACCAACATCATCTGACGCTGAACTGGCGTTCGACTACCAAGGGCCAATTGATGCAATTGCCCAAGGTGGCATTAATGCCATGCAGATGATGATTAGTATTGTTGCCTTACTTATCTCGTTTATCGCCTTGGTATTTTTGTGTAACGCCTTGTTAGGCCAATTGCCGTTGCTGGGTGGTGAAGTCATCTCACTGGAGCGAATCTTAGGCTGGATTATGGCGCCAATCTGTTGGCTAATGGGCATTCCTTGGTCCGAAGCATCTACCGCCGGTAGCTTGATGGGCATCAAAACCGTGTTGAATGAATTACTCGCATTTATTCGTTTAAGTGAGCTGCCCGCAGAGGCCTTAAACCCCCGCAGCGACTTGATTATTAGCTACGCAATTTGTGGCTTTGCGAATTTCGGCAGTCTAGGGATTTTGATTGGTGGATTGACCACCATGGCGCCGGAGCGGCGCGGCGATATTACGAGCTTAGGTATGCGTAGTATTGTGAGTGGTACACTAGCTACATGCATGACCGCGTGTATCGTGGGTGTCATCACACCTTAACGCGCACATTCCAACTAATTCAAACTATTCTCACCAAAAGTAAACGAGGGAAAAGATGAAAAATCTGTTTCTAGTGCTGCTTGCAACACTCACGTTGGCAGCCTGCAATAATCAAACTGAATCCACGTCATCAACCACCACCGAAGCGGCGCCGGTAGACGCTGAAAAACAGCTTGATCCGGCCGCTGAGACCGCGAGGTTGAACGAGTGGTTCGAGGCCAAATATGAAGAAGAGTTGATGGATAGCCCCATTTCACTAACCAGCATAGGTCGCAAAGAACGCTACGACGAAATAGATGATCTGTCCGAAGAAGTTTACAAGGCGCAAGTAGATTGGAAGCAAGCTACAGTCGAGGAAATGAAGGCTAATTTCGATTACGACAGCCTTACTAACGACGGTAAAGTTTCTTGGGATTTGTGGGTGTATCAAAACGAGCAGACGCAGGCTCAATACAAATGGCGCAAAAATAGCTATTTGTTCCATCAGATGACGGGGTTTCATTCGTACCTGCCGACCTTCATGATCAGCTTTCACAAGGTGGAGTCTGATGCTGACATGGAGGCGTACGTTAAACGTCTACAAGCCATTGGGCGTGCTATGAACCAATTGGTTGACGCGGCTAAAAGGAATGCTGAGATTGGTACACGACCGCCGCGTTTTTCATATGAAATAGTTGCCGACCAAGCGCGTAAAATCACCACAGGTGCACCGTTTACTGAAGGCGGTGACGATGCCCCATTGTTCGCCGATGCGAAAAAGAAGATAAGTGCGCTGGTTGAAGCCGGCACGATCGAACAGGCCCGCGCCAATGAGCTGCAAGCTGCGGCACAGGCAGCGATGCTTGAAAGTGTTAAGCCGGGCTATCAAGCGCTTATCGATTTTATTGATGCCGATATGGCGAACACTTCCGAGCAAGCTCAGGGTGTGAGCGCCTTAAGAGATGGTGAGGCCTATTACAATCATCAATTGAAGTTGATGACGACTACCAGCCTGACGGCGGATGAGATTCACCAGATTGGCTTAGATGAAGTCGCTCGGCTGCGTGCTGACATGGAAGAGGTGAAGACCAAATCTGGCTTTGAAGGCACGCTGCAAGAATTTTTCTCGTTCTTAAGAGATAGCAAAGACGACGAACGTTTTTACTACGAGAATACTGATGAAGGCGCTCAGGGTTATATCGATGATGCCGCCCAAGCGATTGAGAACATCAAAGCGGAGCTACCAAACTATTTTGGAATTTTGCCCAAGGCAGATTTGGAAGTAAAACGCGTTGAGAGTTTTCGCGAACAAGACGGCGCACCGCAGCACTATTTTGCGGGCACACCTGACGGTTCACGGCCTGGAATCTACTACGCGCATTTGTCGGACATGAAAGCCATGCCGAAGCATTCCTTGGAGGTGATTGCATATCACGAAGGGCTGCCTGGCCACCATATGCAGATATCCATAGCGCAGGAATTAACCGGTGTACCAACGTTCCGAACTCAGGCAGGGTTTACGGCCTATTCTGAAGGGTGGGGCTTGTATTCCGAGTTGCTCGCCAAGGAAATGCCAAATACTTACACCGACGTGTATTCTGATTTTGGCCGCCTTAACAGCGAAATATGGCGCGCCATTCGTTTGGTTGTCGATACAGGCTTGCATGCAAAAGGTTGGAGCCAACAGCAAGCGGTCGATTATTTCGCGGATAACGCACCAACTCCTCTACCGGCTATTGAAGCCGAAGTACGGCGGTATTTGGTGTTGCCTGGTCAGGCCACTTCTTACAAAGTGGGTATGCTAGATATCCAACGGCTACGAAAAATGGCGGAAACCGAGTTAGGTGACCAGTTCGATATTCGCAAGTTTCATGACGTGATCTTAGGCGGTGGTGCACTACCTCTTAGCCTGCTAGAGCGTCAGGTAAAAACTTGGATTGCCGATACGCTCGGCTAGTTTTAATAACAGCTCCGACAGGCCAGGGCTGGCCTGTCGGGCTAATTTTTAAGGGCGCTTACTTGTTCCTGTTCGCCCAAAAATCGGCATTCTTGATCCCCAGTGACTCTGGATCAAAACTGTACTCATCCTTGCCGCTCTTCATTTGTTGCTCGTAATCATCCAAGGCTTTGATCGATGGCTTGCCCATGTAGAAGATAATCAAGATTCCGATGATGTTGACCCAAGCCATGATGCCGACGCCAATATCGCCCATCGCCCAAGCTAAGTTTGCCGCTTTTACCGTACCGTAGAACACTGCGGAAATGATCACAACTTTGAGAATAAAAACGGCACCTGGAAGCTTGAAGGAGCGCCGGATGTAAGCCACGTTACTCTCGGCAATGTAGTAATAAGCCATCAAAGTGGTGAAGGAAAAGAAAAACAAAGCCACGGCTACGAACGGATTGCCAAAGCCGGGCATGACGCTTTCGATCGCCATTTGCGTAAATGCGGGGCTATTCGCAGCGGTGCCAGCGGCGACATTAAAGATACCCGCGCCCTCTACGTTATACATGCCGGTAATTAGAATCATGAACGCCGTAGCGGTGCAGACGAATAGGGTATCTACATAAATTGAGAACGCTTGCACCAAACCTTGTTGGGCTGGGTGATCAACCTCAGCCGCTGCCGCCGCGTGCGGTGCCGTACCTTGGCCTGCTTCGTTTGAGTAAACGCCACGTTTGACACCCCAGCCAAATGCCGCTCCAAATCCAGCCATTGGCGTGAATGCATCTTGGATGATAAGACCGATGATGCCGGGGAGTTGGCCGATGTTCATGACGATGATGGCGCAAGCAGTGATGATGTATGCGAGAGCCATAAATGGCACAACTACTTGCGCAAAGTTTGCGATTCGCTTGACGCCACCAAAAATGATGAAGCCAAAAATCATGATGATGACTAAACCGGTAATGATCTTGGTTGAGCTTAGCGCGCCCATGCCGGTTTCAACGGTGCTGCCCGCGCCTAAGGTTTGCACTACTGCGTTACCTATTGCATTGGACTGCACGGTTGGCAGTAACACCCCGCAAGCAATAATTGTGGCGATGGCAAATACCCAGGCATACCATTTCTGCCCCATGGCTTTTTCAATATAAAATGCCGGTCCACCGCGATATTCACCGCCTTCATCCACCTCTTTATAGATTTGGCCGAGAGTGGCCTCTACGTAAGCCGTTGCTGCACCGAGAATGGCGATTACCCACATCCAAAATACCGCGCCAGGACCACCAAAACCAATTGCAGCGGCGACCCCAGCAATATTGCCAGTTCCCACTCGGCCAGATAGTGACACTGTTAACGCCTGAAAAGGTGAAATCCCAGCCGCGGAGCTCGTGCCCGATCGGAGTAAGCGCACCATCTCGCGGAATAAGCGAATTTGTACGAAGCGCGTATTTATTGAATAAAACAAACCAGCAAGCAGGCAAAGTACAGCAAGCGCTGGTAGGGCAGATGGTCCCCAGACGATGTTATTCAGGGTGCCGACGAGTGATTCCATGGTGGTGTCTCTCTTATAGTTTTGATTTTTTCAGACTATAGCCTAATTTTGTTTTGATTTGTTTTCGGTTGTGGATTTCTATTTGTATTAAGAATGCTCTTGGCGTGATTCGTTCAATGTTAACCAGAGTGTGAAAGTAGGTTTCCTTCTGTCTTGAGGTGCACCGTTGTCAGAAATAAAAAAGGGGCCACAGCTAACACCGTGACCCCTTTGGGTATTGCTAAGAAAGACAGTTACAAATTAGAAATCGTAACGTGCTCTCAAATAGTACTGACCACCTGTGAAGCCGAATGGTGCCGTCGCTGGGAAAACTGATCCAGCAACACCGGAAAATTCATTCTCATCCGGGAAGGCATCGAAAACGTTTGCGGCACCGACGATCACGTCGAGTTGGTCGTTGAAGGTGTAACCGAACTCAACGTCGAAAGTGATTTCGCCGCTAGGTTCTATCGCTAGGTCACCTGAGTCCAAGTGAGCTTCGAAATAGCTATCATGGAAGTTCATGCGGGTTAACCAACGCCAGTTGTCCTGGTTATGTCTCCAGCTAAGGTTACCTTTCAAGTTTGGCAGATTCTCTTCTAATTGACGCAGACGAGTATCGCTCAAGTTACCTCGGCGAGTGACTTCTGTATCCGTATAGTTAAGTGCCAAAGCTAGGCTGCTATTTCCGCGACCCAATTCAAAAGGCATGCTCCATACGATATCAACACCTTCAGTAGACGTGTCGAAGTCGTTTGCAAAGAATGCAAATGTGGTTAAGTCTTCAGAGCCTGCAAAGTCAGCCGCGTTCAAAACGCCAGCGGCGTTAAGAGCATTGATGATTTGCGAAGTTTGCGCCCCCATTGGAATAGCAACACCGGAACTCGCCGCGGCACCAGCTAACAAGCCTTGAAAGTCTTGTTGGTCGGTAATGGCGATACGGTCGTCCACATCAATCTTGAAGAAATCCACGGTTAAGGTTGAAGCGCCAACGTCGAATGAACCACCAATTGAGAAGTTGTCCGCCTCTTCAGGATTCAACGAAAATGGATTGCCGAGCTGAGCGTTTACAAACTGCCCTGCCGCAGAACTTAATGGCAATGTGCCTTGGTCAGAAAGTACGCCGCCTACGAAAGCCGTTGTAACATTGGTTACGTTTGCTTGCCCGGTAGTCGGAGCATGGAAACCAGTCGAGAACGTAGAACGCAGTCGAGCTGTATCGCTTAAGCGATAAACGCCGCCAATTTTGAAGTTGGTAGTATCACCAAAAGTATTGAAGTCTTCGTAACGTACTGCACCTTGTAACGTAAGCGCATCGGTCACATCAGCTTCAAGTTCCACATAGACTGCAAAGTTGTCTTGTGAGTCAGATGTGCTCTGTGTGAAGCCACCAAAACCGTTTGAACTTGATGAGAAACCTTGGCCGGTTGGGAACGCCGATGAAGGCGCTGCTAGTGGGCCAATTGCGAACGAAGCAGCATCTCCCGCAGTAATATCAAACTGTTCTTCACGATACTCTGCACCGAAAGCCACGCTAAGATCTGAAGCGAAGCCCTCAACTGGCATGCTGTAAGTGAAGTCTGCATTGAGGTTCAAGTCAGTTTGCTCGTAAGCACCCGGTGTGAACGCAGTCGGCGTATTTGGGCCGAGGCTTGCGTTGATCGTGTTACGGATGAAAAACACCGCTTCGTTACGACCATAGCCAGCGCTAAAATCGTAAGTCATGCCGTTGTTGAACTCACCGCGAACACCAACCACCAAGGATTGGTCTTCAACATCACCACCGAAACGTGGAACAAAACCGCCTGGGAACAACTCAACAAAAGAGAAGCAGTTCGCGTCGGCCGTTACTTGTGCTAGCACGTTCGGGTCAGGTAAGGCATTGCGGCCATTTGGCAACGGGATACCTGCTGGGCAGTCCCCGGCGGTGTTGACAGATAGATCACCAACCAAAACTGAAGGTACTGCATTTGGCGCTGAAGAAGCCGCGCCCGTTACTGGATCAACATCTGGGCCAGTGAATACGCCGCCACGATTGGTAGGATTACGGAAGAAGAAACCACCTTCAACGGTGCGTTCTGCATGGTTACCAAAGGCGTAGCCCTCGGCGTTCTCGCCAATTTTAAACGCTGAGTTAAAGAATAATTTGAGGTCATCTTCTACATCAGGTTGGCCCCAGTACTGAACGAAATCTCCAGTCACCGTGTTTACGTTAGGGCTAGCAACGGCTGCGTTTCCGTTAGCAATCAATGCCAACGCGTCATCACGTTGTACCGCACGGAAAGTGCCGTCGGTTTCACCAAACTCACCACTGACGTTGAAGAAACCCTCATCACCGAGTGGGAAACCTAGGTTGGCGGAAACGCGTACATTGTCACCGTCACCTTCATAGGTTGAACCGTACTTAACTTCGACAGTGCCGCCTTCGCGGTCGTCGCGCAGTACGAAGTTCATCACGCCGGCAATGGCGTCAGAACCGTATTGTGATGAAGCCCCATCACGCAGCACTTCAACCTGTTTCAGGCCGATTGCAGGGAATACGCCGATATCCGGCCCGTGTGCACCGTCAGCAATACCGCCGCCTAAGAACGAAATGACCGCGGCGCGATGGCGACGTTTTCCATTCAGGAGTACCAGAGTGTTATCAGGTGATAGGCCACGTAGATTGGCTGGGCGAACAATGGTCGCTGCATCTGAAATTGGTTGAGTATTAACTTGGTAGGATGGCACGACAGTTCGGATTAAATCTGAAATGTCCGAAGTGGCCTGATCTTGTAAGTCACTGGCGCTGATTACGTCTACCGGGGCAGGCGTATCAAGTGCTGAGCGCGCTTGGCGCCGGCTACCAATGGTTACAATCTCTTCTAATGCTTCGTCTTGAGCAAAAGAAGGGGTTGCCCCACCGGTTATGGCCGCCAGCGCCACTGCAACAGCAGTGACCCGTGGTTGGAATAGCTTCATATCCGTCTTCTCCTGTGAATTTTTTACGTCCACATCTTGTTTATTAAATAAGCAGTTGTTCGTCTGACACAGGCACTTTGGTAGTTGCTTTATGTATATATCCCAGACGAGGTTATACCCATTACATAGGTATAACCTAATCCTACGCCAATCAATAATGAGCAACAAGTTTAATGTCATGTTTCTGCAACACATTGGTCGTCTTCTGAATCGTTTTCGCCTTGCCCACGGGGCAATTCGATTTCAAGCAGGCGCCCGGCTCAGTTATGATGTTGGAAAGATGACCTATAAAACCACTAATAACTCAGTCAAATGAATACAGAAACCGGTAACAATAACGCTGAATCTGATATGCCTTTGGGGCTGGCGCTCTTTCCAGTTCTAGTGCTCATTGCAGCGCTCTCCTGGAATGTGTATGTGTTCGGCGATGATGCGCTCTCAGGCTCTAGCCAGATGATCATTATTTTGGTCACTGGAATGGCCGCGGCAATTGGCTTGTGGCGCGGCGTTCCGTGGCAGTCACAACAGGAGAGTATTGTTGCGACGATTGGCAACGCGATGCCATCGATTCTGATCCTGTTATTGGTTGGTGCGCTGGCAAGTATCTGGTTATTGTGCGGCACTGTGCCAGTGCTCGTTTACTACGGCGTAAAATTGTTGAACCCCGCGATATTTTTGGTGGCTTGTTGTATAGCGTGTGCGCTCACCTCGTTAGTCAGCGGCAGTTCGTGGTCAACCGCAGCCACAATTGGGGTGGCCATGGTTGGAGTTGGGCGCGCCTTGGAGATTCCCGATGGGATGATCGGCGGGGCGATTATCTCCGGTTCTTATTTTGGCGATAAGGTTTCGCCACTTTCTGACACCACGAATCTGGCCGCCGCGGTTACTGAAACGCCGTTGTTTGATCATATTCGTTACCTCTTTCTTACCACCGGCCCATCGATGTTGATTGCCCTAATCGCGTTCACATTCCTAGGTCTAAATATTGAAACCAGCGACAGCGGTGTTGATGTGGATACCGTACTCAATGCGATTGATGAGCGTTTTAATATCAGTATTTTGTTATTGCTCCCCGCGGTAATAACGCTCGGTTTAATCGTAAAACGAGTCGCCGCGATTCCGGCCTTGTTCGTCGGTGTGGTTGTTGGGGTTATTTTTGCGGTTATTTTTCAGCAGCCCCTGTTGGCCGACCTGATGAGCAACTACGAGCAGTACGGTTTGTACTCAGTGCTGATGGTGACGCTGTTCGGTGGCGTAGATATTGTCACCAGCAACAGCATGCTCAATGACTTGTTTAGTGCCTCAGGCATGCAGGGAATGCTGGGGACTATTTGGCTAATTCTCGCAGCCATGGCCTTTGGAGGAGTGATGGAAGCCTGTGGCATGTTGGCGCGAATCATGCAGTCGATAAAGTCTTTGGCGTCGAGCTTTTTCAGTTTAGTGGCTTGTACTGCCGGTACTTGTATCGTGACCAACGTAAGCACCTCTGATCAATATATCTCGGTAGCTATCCCCGGCCGCATGTACAGCGGCCTATACAAAGACATGGGTTATGCCTCGCAAAATCTGAGTCGAACGCTAGAAGACACCGGAACAGTGACATCGGTATTAATCCCTTGGAACACCTGCGGTGCCTATCACGCAGCGGTGCTTGGAATCGGTACGTTTGCGTATTTGCCATATTGCTTTTTCAATTTGTTAAGCCCGTTCATGACTCTATTTTTTGCTTGGTTCATGATCAAGATTGCGCGTGTAGAGCCGGCTGAAGAAACAACTGCCACGGTCTAAACCTCATGTTTAAGAGCGCGCTGTCCGTCAACTTGGCGTTGTTGTTGGTGGCCTTTATCTGGGGTTTCGGTTTTGTTCCGCAGCGCTTAGGGATGGATTATCTTGGGCCGGCTGCGTTTAATGCGCAAAGGTTCGCCTTAGGCGCCTTGACCCTCCTCCCTTTATTGCTGTTGCAACGTCGTAGAGCAGGAGGCGCGCTAGTTAATACTGGTACGCTTCCGCTAGGTATAGTGCTGGGTGGGCTACTGTTTGGCGGTGCGATCTTTCAGCAGATTGCGATTCAATACACCACCTTGGCAAATGTGGCGTTCATCACTGGTTTATATGTGATCGTGGTGCCGCTAATTGGTATGTTTATCGGTTATCGGTACGGGGCCGTCGTTTGGGCGGGTGGCATCATCGCGATCATCGGTTTGTACCTTATGACTGGTGGCAGTACAGAGCTGGCATTGCGCGGCGATATCCTAGCCTTGATTGGGGCCTTTTTCTGGGCCGTACATTTGTTAGTGCTGGCGAAGAAAGCAGGCAATCACCCGCAACTCTCGCTCGCATTTATTCAATTTGCATTTTGTGCTGTCTTCAGTTTGGCCGCGGCAGTAGTGATGGAAGGCAAAATTATCCCGGATGCCGCAATCGGCTACCTATGGCCTGTGGTCAATGGTGTGATCGTCGTAGGCATAGGTTATACGCTCCAAGTTTTGGTTATGGACAAAGCCGACCCGTTTGCTGCCTCACTGATATTCTCACTCGAAGCCGTATTCGGCGCGCTGGCGGGGTACTTGGTATTCACCGAGCAGCTGGGTCTTGCCGCGTTGGCAGGTGCTGGCTTGATGATGTTGGGGTGTGTGTTGGCGCAGCTGCCGAGTGGGGAAGTTTCTGGGGAAGGGTAGTTGGGGTTTAGCACGTCGCTCGATTTGAGATAGCCCCTCGCCGGGGCGGGCGTTACTTTCTTTGCTCGTGCAAAGAAAGTAACCAAAGAAACACGCCCCGGATGTCGCTCTATCCGGGCGCTTGCTTTTTCCATCAGCGGCGGTCGGCTCGAGTCGCCTTCCTGGTTCCGCGCGCCTTGAAATTGCATCCCTGCAATTTCATCCCCCGCCAACGGAAACGCGCCCGGCGCTCCATAAGGGGTTCTTGTACGGCTCGTATTCTACTGCGCCTGAATTCTTCGGGAACGCCTTGGTGAGGGATTTATGGTGTTGGTTTGTGTATTGGCGCGTATAGCTATTGAGGAAATTTTTTGGGAAGAGTTTTTGGTGTTCAGCACATCGCTCGATTTGAGATAGCCCCTCGCCGGGGCGGGCGTTACTTTGCTTTGC
>CALJJR010000164.1 GCA_937973905.1 uncultured Arenicella sp.
CAGCCAACAGAATAACAACGGTGTTCCACTGCCAATAAACGCCAAGCAACAACAAGCTTGATGCGAGCGAAACAGCGGTAAATCCGAAGATATGTAATCGAAAGTCAGATCGACCATTGGAGAGAACAGCACCAGGGGCAGCAAATGCCATACCAACCACAATGCCGAGAACGACGCGATCAAAGTTTACCTGCGCGGCAGTGCTAAAATCGCCCCAGTCGAGACGAAACGAACTGAGTAAGGCTATCCCAATCGCGGCAACCGAGAGAGCTAAAAGCGCCGCACAGCCTCTACTTTGAGTTGAGGTTGAGCTAGGCAAGAAGGCGACCTATATCCTTGTCGGTGACAAATTCAATCAGCTGATCTCGCACGATCTGGCCCGAATAGTTCACGCGTTCAGGCGTGCCTAATAAGTCGGGGCGTTGCAACATATAGTCGATTGTCGCAATGCGAACGCGTTGACCTACATTAGGATCGAAACCTTGTTGATAGAGGCTTTGTTTAAGCGGCTCTGCCATCGCCTCCCAAGCAAGTTCAGCAGTCACAATTTCATTGGCGAAGGGGTCCAGTGTATAGATACTTCCAGTACTAACAATTCCTGGAGAAATTCTGCCCTGCACTAAGCTTGGATAAAACGCCGCCGTTTGTTCGCTATTCGCTTTAAGCATTGTCATCACCAACCGCTGAGTCTCGGCCTGCGAGATAACTTGCTTGGTGGTCGTTAAAGACTCCCCAATAGCTATCTTGCTCGGGTCCTTCACGATATTCATATACGCGTGAACGTGCGGGTAACCCTTAAAATGAATCACGCTGGCGGGGCCTTCAATACGCCAGATTTGAGTATATGGGTTGCCACGTAGCTTCTGCTCTTCTGGGCTCAGCTCACTAAATCGCGTGCCGTCGGTATAAAAGCTGAAGTCTTGATACAGCGCAAGGTGCAATGATCCGATACCGCCATTGTCTTCAATCGCTGACCATGCTTCGCTTTGTTGGCTCAGAGTGAAGCCTGCAAAAAGCGTATTCAATGCTTCACGCGCAACTTCTTGTGCTGGGGAAGAAATATCACCGATGCGCACACCTGGAAACACGCCGCCAACACCCTGTGTTTGTAGCAGCAACTCCTGTGGTGGCGAATCTTGATAGGCGAGCTGGCGTTCTACATCACTTAGCGCTGCGTGAAGTAAATCAATCGCATCACCGTGCGCTTTGAAAGCGTTGCCTTGTACACGGAACTTATTGTTACCGAGCTGTTGGCCGTACGAGACTGGCCCACCAAGGGCATAACCGTCATTTAGATCATCCGTGCGCAACATATAGTGCCCACCGTTGATCACGACCTGTGAGTTGCGCACGCTAGCTTGATTTGCATCCTGCGAATAGATTTTCAAAATCGAGCCTTCAAAGCGCCCTTCCAGGCTCACGGTATTTTGCAACCAAGCCCGTCCTTGCGAAGACAATACTTGCTCATACATGGCTCTTATCAAGGCCACTTGATCGCCGTTGAACAAGGTTCCGATATGCGGCCCTTGATGCACCGCTTGGGTAAGCGTCACTTGGCGAGCCGGATGATCACTCGCCAAAAATGTGTGCGCACGCTGGGTAGTCGTTAAAGAAGAAACAAATGCGCTGAAGAGCTCGTCAAAGCTCATCTTCCCAATATCGCTTCCTAACCATTGCCGGCCATTACTCAGAGCTAGTCCAGCGACCGCACCTACACCTGCTAGAAAAGCCCGGCGGCTCGTACTACTTTCTACATTTATGTCTGGCTCGTTAGATTCCATTACTTAATATTAACTCAACCATTTAGCTTTCTCTCAACGTTTTACAGCGGGAAAGTGCCTGGCGCCTAAACCCTCACACGTGCATTCCTTACAGCTTTATTACCTACTCATTAAAACTGTCTATATTTATTGTCACCTTAACTGAACATAGTGACTCGCTCCGTATAGTTTTGCCTACCTAACCCAAAGACAAAACACAGAGCAAACCCATGAAGAACTACCTTAAATTACCCATTACAAGCCTGATCCTTATCCTTTCTTGTGGCAGCAACGTTGCCAAAGCCGATGGTGAAAACGGATTCTACTTGGGCGGCGGCGTAGCACGTTCCGACGCTGAAATTAGAGGCTCTGGCTCAGGGAACGATTTTGACGAATCTGACAATAATCCTGCCGTGCGACTGGGCTATATGTTCACCCACGGTCTGGGCGTAGACTTAACAATTGTCGGTTTAGATACCGATGACGACAGCGGATTGAGAGTGGATGCTGGCATCTTTGCAGCGTCGCTAATCGGTAACCTAGCACTCACCGACCTCATCGACTTATACGGAAAAGCTGGTGCCGCGCAAATTCGCACTGAATTAGAACTGCCCAATGGTGATGAATTGCGTGATGAATCCGATACCGAATTCTTCTGGGGGGCCGGTGCAGAGCTTGATCTCGGCCATCACAACTTCTTCCTCGAATACAATCGCTTCGATGCCGACGACCTCAATCTGAATTCGGCTATTCTTGGCTATAAGTACGAATTCTAATGGTTTAACGATTCATGGCATCCCAGTGCACCAAAGTTACCTGCTTCCAATCAGCATAACTCTTGCCGAGTACAACTAAAACTCACGAAAACCATTTTCAACAAGAAACGCTTTTAACAAACCTGGCTTAAATGAATGAAATTGCCTCACGCCCTGCGCAATCGCCGCGGCCCAAGCGGCTTCTCGGTCTTCTGGAGTTCCTTGCGGTTCGTGAATCTCCACCACCAACCCTGCCTCGCTGGCCGCCGCAATCACTTCATTACTTGCTCCATCGGGAATGCTGATAGCTCGCACTTCGTATTGGGCAACTAAGGTCTCCACATCTTCAACGCTAGGCGCACTATTAAAACGACGCATAATCATATTGGTGTTGTACCCGCCCTCACTGGCTTGGGTCAATAAATAAGACCCACCGCGGATAAGAACCTGCTCTTCCATATCATTTGCAACCACCGTATCAAAAATCCGCTTTAAGGTACTTTCACCAAAGGTGCCCGATTTTAGATCGAACTTAAACATGATCTTGTCCTTGCCGGCGCTGAGAAACTCGTCAAGGGTGGGGATTCTTTCGTTTGAGGGATTGCCATTGGTGAACGTCAACAGCAAGGACTTTGCGTACTCAAGATCGGCGTTATCGAGTAAGTCGTTCTCCACTGTAGAGTTGGTTAGATCGTTGAAATGATTGTCGTGAAAAACGACCAGCGTGCCATCGCCTAAAATTTCAATGTCAGACTCATACTGATCAAATCCCTTACTGAGCGCATTGTCGATATTCGCAATCGAGTTTCCCGGTGCATCATCCGCGACGTCGTTTTCTCGCCCTCCCCGGTGCGCTGCGACAAAAACATGCTTCGAATCTGGATTTTCATACGCCGCCAACACCTTCTCCAACGCCGTGAGTTCAGCTACTTGTTCCAGCAACAAAAAATTTACTACTGGCACGACAAAAGGTTGGGCTGCACCCACCTGAGATACGCTCACGATTGATGTAATCAGAAAAACACTAAATGCTAGTGAGAGCTGCTTCGCCATCAGCGTAATATAACAAATCGAGAGGCGCCCAAGTGCGTGTATCCCGTGCCTAGCGATCCCGCGTAGCAATCCCAAAAAGGGCTCATTTATTGCTGTATCAAGCGCGCCGATGCTCCAGGGCTCCCTAAGACCTGAAGCTGGCAATCGCCCCAAGACTTTGGCAGCTCATAATCGGTATTCGGGTCAAATGCCAACTCAGAGAAACGAATATCAATTTCGAGATAAGAATCTATCGGCATCTCCTGCCATTTCTCCTCTTGATAGCTCGCGTTGTTAACGGTTCGCAATGCCGCTTCGTTAAATGAGGGATCGGTGGAATCGACGATCCACGGTTCGAAAGGTATGCCGTCTTTACTCACCATTAAACCAATACGTGCAGTAGCGGTGCGACCCGACACCCTCGCAGACTTGGGATAGTGCTTCCTCCAGTCAAGAGTCTGTGGAACCACAGCCGCAGGAACAAAATCAGCATTGTCGACGTTTTTGACATTACTCGCGGCTTCATCTTCCGCCAGACAAAGGAGAGAGGCAGTAAGCAACAACAAGACCAGAAAACATTGCCGTATTAGCTGGATACCTTGCATCTTTAATTAAGTTTTTATGAGCTTGGGCACAGATCATAAATTGAAGGCCGTAATTATGACAGCCCATCGATAAATTGAGAGTTTCTAATAATCAAAGACCTCTGCTTAAGTTAATCGACTGAATTAATCACACTATCAATGATTGGCACTAACCAGCCAAGACTATTGCTTGACCCTAGCGAGGAATTTGCGTCCCCATCTAACTGAATGTGCAGAAACTTGACCGAGAACCCATCCCACCAGTTGCTGTCACTCGCGCAGCTCGGTCTTGGCCCTACTTTCCATCGCAAGGTATTTCTCCCTGTTTTCAAAGTTGAGGGATTGAGTTGCAAGCGAAAACTGATCCAATCTCGCCATTGCCCTGAGACACAGTTACTTTGCGGAGCGTTGTCTATGTTCACCGCGATAAATGGCCCACCATTAATACTCACCAACGGCTGCCCTTTTAACGAACCATGCATTTGCCCGACCAACACGGGGTTCGCAGCGAACTGATCTGGCAACTCGATGTGGACGGTTTTGGTATCACCAATGGGTCGATTGCCATCACGTTGCAAATACACCACATCATCGGCGTGAAACGCTTGATATTCAGGCATAACAGGGCCACTAAAGCGGATATTGTCCCAGTGGAAGGTATACACATCAAAGTTCTGACCGCTAAACGCGGGAGTATAGGCGTGAGTTTTGAACTGCACGATTCCGGCGTCAAACGGTAGCCCTGCTGGTAGATCTACAACGTACTCATCAAAGCCGCCCGTTTCAGTTTGAATACCCCAAACAATCCGATTCTGCTCAAAACGTATTCGCATAGTTCGTCGGATCGTCCGATCATCCAACGCGGGGTCTGTCGGGTGCAGCTCTCGCCAGTACGCGAAATCATACTTGGCGAACTGACGCTCTTCGACGGTCCAACCATCGGGTGCAAAAGCCTGAGTGCCAACGCGAATTTGCCGCACATTATTACGAAAGTCTAAAACTATGCGGTCTCGCGGGTACGGTTCATCGACCGCTGAATTTTGCGGCGCAGCAGCAAACTTCATTTGATCCCTGGGTGAAATCAGTACTTCCCACCAATGTCGCTGAGTGTGTCCCTCATTAATATTGACATCAAATTCCAACGTACCGCCAGCCTTAAAATCAAACTCTTGCCGCGGCCAAAACACCGTATTTGAATACGGAGCTACCTCACCCATCGACGACATCATATGATTTCGACAAACGAAGAAACTGGGGTCAGGATTTTTGCTTGTGGAATTTTGTGTAGTATTAACTTCGTGCTGGGGCAGAGGAACAATTGCCGCGTTCGGGCCGGTACAATCGTTGGCATGATCCGCCAAGAACGGAGAAAATTGCTTAGAAAAGTGTTCTCTGGGATGCGTGCGGTGAGTTGCTACGTACTCGAAATTTTTCGGCAACTCTTCCTGCGAAGGTGTCGAAGGACTAATCTGAAAGCTCTCCTCAAAAGCCCACGGAGTTGGGCTACCCGAATTCTGGGCTGCGACGCCTTCGGTGCCAAAGAGGAATAGTAAGAATAGAGCGTAAACAATTTTGAACGCACGCAAAGCGGTGGCTGGGGTGGTAAATTTCGCTAAATGTTTCATAAGAAAGTTGCACTATTTAATGGCAATCTGATTGTTGACGCGTCGCATCAAGCGCCCGCATGAAACCCTTTACTTTCCTACCCACTATTAGATTATTGTCATTGCTTGATACTGTGAGACATCATGAAGCAAGATTAACGAGTGTGAAGAAAGCTGAATTCCAAAACAAGCCCTTGGCGAAGCCCGGCGAAGATCGAACTTAATGACCAAACGATTGAGCCACTCTTCACCTTTGTGTTAAGTCTTTACATTGCAATCTGCTTGAATAGTGTCCAGTATCCGGCGTACTGGAAGCGCAAGCTTCAAAAAATTCCATAATCAAAGGGTTGGTATTATGTCTCGTAATTTCATTCGATCGTTTCTCCCGCTTTTTCTGATATCACTTGCAGCTGCGGCAAGCAGCCAAGATGTCAAAGTGGTCGTGGTTCCGCTCGGCGACAACTCAGTAGATCAATGCGTAGTGAGCAGCACCTGCGACACGGGCGCGGCCACGCTTGATTGCCCTGGCGGAAACATCGCCGTTCCCTGCGCAACCAAAAAAGTATTTGTTACGTCGGGGCTCTACACTGGCAATCTAGGAGGTCTCAGTGGCGCTGACTCTATATGTCAGGGCTTGGCGAACACCGCAAACCTGGGCGGTGTATTCAAAGCCTGGTTATCTGATACCACGGGAACACCAGATACGAGATTCACTAAAGGCCCGCTACCTTACGCACTGGTTAACAATGACATTGTAGCCGCCGATTGGGACGCGCTGACAAATACCCAGTTTGTCCCGTTAGTGAACTCAATCTCAATCGATGAAAATGGCGAAACTGTAAACCCAATTGGCGGCGCGTGGACCAACACTGGTGCTACTGGCGCGAACGAATTTGGAGGTAGCTGCAACAATTGGACATCAATGGCCGCCGCTGTGGATGGAGTCCCTATCGGATGGGTAGGCGATATTACATTCACCGATCTAGTGTGGACTGATTCCAATTTTAGAAACTGCAATCTAACCGCAAGACTCTATTGCTTTGAGCAATAGGCTTTTCTCCAAGCCTTAATATTGAGTCAATCGTCGATATTTACAGACAGGCTTTCTGCGCAGAATACTTAGGGAAGAGTTACGATTTAATAGCTCGAACTCTGCTATCGCGGAATTGCGTGTTATAGCTTATTTTTTATCGGCGTGGATTCAAGACCTGTCTTTGCCCTGACTCCAGGTAACCTTGGTGTTGATCTTAAGAAAAGTTGTATCTAACTCCACTTATTAGGGTTTTCTAACGACAGCATTGATATAGTTCGGCGTCTGCATTTTGTGCAAGACTAATCCTGAGCTCTCGCCGATGAAAAAACCCCACAACACCAACGTTCTCGCCAAGCGTACACTCTTGTTTGCTTCGGCGTCGATGGGTTTTGCGCAGACCGTTTTATTTGCAATTTTGGCGCCGCTAGGGCGAGAGATCGGCCTGCTTGAAGTGCAGATTGGCGCGATTATTTCGTGCTCATCTTTAACTCTATTCCTCGCCAGCCCAATGTGGGGCCGGGTTAGTGATACTTGGGGTAGAAGAAACGTGCTTTTGATCGGCCTATTCGGTTATTCGCTTGGCACAATAGTATTTGCAGGTGTATTCCAGATGGCGCTGCTTGCTTACTTTTTCCCCACTACCGCACTCGTATTACTGATCATTACTCGCGTTGCCAATGCCACTGCGATGGCCGCGGTAACGCCATCAACCAATGCCTATATGGCAGACATCACTACCGTACAGGACCGCATAAAAGGAATGGGAGCTGTCGGTGCCGCCTTTAATATCGGTTCAATACTAGGCCCTGCCATTGGCGGTTTGCTTGCTAGTTTGAGTTTGCTCACACCATTGTATTTTTCAGTTCTTCTGACTCTGATCGCGGGCACACTCACCTTATACACTTTGCCAAAGTTACCCAAAGCAGCCAAGAAAGAAGTGCAACCCAAGCTCAAATATACCGACCCGCGAATTTTACCTCTCGTGATCACGGGCGTTTTCTTGTTTATGGGCTATGCCATTGTGCATCAAACGATTGCCTTTCGTTTTCAAGATCAATTGGGGCTCAACGGCGTTGAAACGGCAAAAATAGTGGGTATCAGTTTAATGTTTTCAGCCGCGGCCGCCTTGTTTGTACAATTGCTTATCATTCCGCGCTTGTCGGTAAAACCTCATACCCTACTCAGCATCGCAATACCCATAATGATGGTCGCATTCGGCTTTATGGCGCTGGGCCAAGGCCAGAGCCTGTACATGTTATCAATGTGTATTTTAGGTTTGGGCATGGGGCTTGCAGGGCCCGGTTTTATGGCTGGAGCATCCGTGGCTGTCTCGTCACAAGAGCAAGGCGCTGCAGCCGGTATTGCAGGCGCATGCCCTGCCCTCGGGTTTACAGTAGGCCCAATATTGGGCACTTATCTTTACTCGTTGAATGGCGCACTGCCCTATGCTTTTGCCTTCGTTAGCTACATCTTGCTGTTTCTTTTTACCCTCAGATTTGGAAACAACAACGAACGATAAATATTCTGATCACGCTTTCGGATCTTCACCACCAGATCGAAAGCTGCTAGACGACGACTTCACCCTGCCCCCAATCCAACAATGGTTTAGCGGCCTCCTGGTATTTCAGAGTGAGCTCGGCAAGTATAGATATAGCAATCTCCATTGGCGTCTTGGCTTGAATTTGCAAGCCCACTGGCCCATGAATTCGGGCGCATTGCTCCGCCGAGAGGCCTTCATCTTTGAGTAGATCAAGGCGAATATTATGAGTTCGAGTGCTTCCTAGTGCACCAATATAAACCACGTCGCTTTGCAAAAACGTACTCAAAATTTTCACTTCACGCTCGTGCTCATGAAACATCAGCACGACTGAAGTCCACGGGTCGGTCTCTAAAGCTTCGATTTGCGAATGATCGCTCAGCACCGAAACATTCTGGCCTCGACTTTTCACCTCATCAAGGGTTTGGTTATCTGGAGTTAAAATATGCAACTCGTAGTCTGCTTCCGCTGCGAGTGTCGCCAGAGCAGTGACTGCTGGACCAGCGCCAATGATATATAAGCGCCTACGCGGCACATACCAGCGCCGAAACGAATGAGAACTTAGCTCACTCTCTGACGATGAGATTTTCGACGATGAAATTAGAGAGGGCTTTGAGTTCAGGTCAAGTGTATCGCTTTGCAAACCGCCCAAAGTCCGCGCAGCAACTTGGGCCAACGCGGTTTCAACCTGAGTTTGTTCAACGCCTTGATCAAACCAAACATCCACGCCCGCTCCACAGGGCAGTTGTATATCCAAGTAAGGTGAACCCACGCCATAACGTACAGAACGATTGCGTTTCTGCTTGATAGCGGCAACACCTTCGTCAGCAATAGCCTGCTCAGCGCAACCACCACTCAAATAACCAAACCAGCGCCCATCTTCGGCAATCGCCATCTGGCTCCCGACCGGTCGCGGAGACGTTCCGTAGGAGTGATACAAGGTAGCCAAACACACTCGTTGACCAGATTGAAACCACTCTAACAACTTTGGCAGCACGTTTTCAACCGTGGTATTTGTGTAAACCATTAAATTTTTCGGCGCTAATAAACTACGCAAACAATATACACGAACTAAAGAATTATTTGAGAAACACCGAGCCTTTGACTAAGTCTCAAACGGCTGAACCCTCGTCTCATAAAATTGAGTGATTTGAAAAGATGTGCCTGATCCTACTTATTGCCTTCCAACACTAAAGGACTCAAATGGGGTATTCACCCCATGGCCTTAGTGTCGATGTACAACTAGCATTACAGGGTTAGAGTCGAATATTGGGTCACTCCCTACGCTGGGTAGTTTAGATGGCGGGCTCATTTCCTTCGAAAAACCATAAGAGATCGGTGAACCATGCAACTGAAAGTATCTACTTCGAAAACCAGTAAGCTGCCCTTCGAGATTGGTGGCGTGATGATCCATGATTAATCCCTCCGGCACTTTTTCTCTTTAGTTAACATTCATGCCCTATGCCGCCTAGACTGGTTTGATGAAGTTCAATGCCAAGCCACCTCACCTGAGAACGCAGTGCGCTTTCAACGAGTGCCTGCGGATATCGATGTGCGCGGAAATTTAAGTAAAGTTGATGTGCCCACTATTGTATTTTATTCGCGGCACGTTCAGCACACATCCTTAGAGCAAGGCATGGTAGTGGCTAGCGGTATACGCAATGCCCGTTTTGT
>CALJJR010000165.1 GCA_937973905.1 uncultured Arenicella sp.
AACCAATTATTGATTTGTTACGAGCCGCCAATATTCCAGTTATCGCGGCGAGTGGGAACTCTGGTAATACGTCCATGATGACCGCACCGGCTTGTATCTCATCGGTGATTGCAGTTGCCGCGACTGGCGATAACTCAGACGCTCCCTTTGTCGGCGATGGCAGCACTTCCGGGAACAACACGAGCACTGCGCTAGATCTATTCGCGCCCGGAGTGAATATTACGTCGTCGGTTCCCGGCGGTGGCTTTGCAACGGCCACAGGCACTTCGTTCGCAGCGCCGCATGTGGCTGGGGCTTTGGCTGCCATGCGTCATGCCGCTCCGTCACTATCAGCGCAGGCTGCGGAAAATTTGCTTAAGAGCAACGGGCCGCTTGTCACGCAAAACTCGATCTCGCGGCGACGTCTCGATCTACGAGACATTCTAGAAGTTCTGGTGCCGGGTTCACAAAGTGGAGGCGCGGTTCTCTCGCCAATTTATCTTTTATTGCTCGGGGAAGAGTGAGCGCGCAGTCATTCACATTAAGCGCAACGCGCGAGTCTTGATTTAATTCTCAAAGCCGGAGACACTCTGCTTGCTTAGATGGGGAATATTAGGGGGCACTCTCGTTCGGATGCATAATTCACGTAATAAATTCGGTTTAGCAGGTTCTTGCTTGCTGATCCTGAGCGTTTCTATGCTCAGCATGTCTGTTGCAGCTCAGACTTCCGCAAATCGCTACGCCAGCGCGCAAACTTTTGATCCCGCTGAATTGGCGCTTGTCGCGTCGGCATTTTTTGACAGCACTGCACCAGAAAAACAGAATTACCGTAAGTTGCTTGAGCAAGCATTGGAGTCGGATTCTCCGATTCTGGCCTTGGATAGCCTTGACGACAGCAAAGCTAAAAAGGCGCAAGAGATTGTGTTGGCCGATGAACGCATTCAACAAAGTGCTTTTGAACCGAGTTCTAAACAGGCCCTACGCAGCGAAGTAATGTCGGTTAAACCCGCATTGCCGGGTGATCGGCCCGGGTCGAACAGCCCATGTTGGGAAAAAGACTGTTACCGCGTTGATATCTATAACTTCTTCTTTAATGCCACGATTTCTAGCTTAGTCGATATCGAAGCCGGCGCGGTGGTCGCTATTAACAGTATGTCGCAATCGCAGCCTGAACTCAGCGACAGACTCAAGACTTTGGCGGTCGCCATTGCTAAACACGAGCCGGCCGTGCAAGTCGAAATGCAACGCTATCTCGAGTTTATTGGTGATGCCCGTCGCGCTGAGAACGTGACGCCGCTGATGGTCGACACCAAATCTTCACTCAAAGATACCCTGTGTGAACGATCTCGGCACCTGTGTGTTGCCCCCACCTATGTGCTTGGCGACAAAGCAATGTGGGTCATCGTCGACCTTACTGATATGAAAGTGGCCGGTTTACGTTGGACCGACGTGGGGTCAAGCGGGCCTCCACCGATCGTCACCGAACGCATCTTAGAAAACGAATTTGTGTTTAAGAACTTCTGCGAAAAGGTCAACCAAATCGATCGTAATGGCTGGTCATTCGACTATCACATTACTTCTTCGGACGGGCTCAGAATTGGTGCGGCTAAGTATCAATCTGTACCGGTCTTTGATTCCGCCAAAGTGGTGGATTGGCACGTAAGCTACTCTGCCAAAGATAAATTTGGCTACAGCGATGCCACTGGTTGCCCCATGTTCAGCTCAGCCGTGGTTGTGGCCTTTGATGAACCAGATATCGAACCGATCTTAGAAGACGGTAAAGAGATCGGGTTTTTCATCTCGCAAGAGTTTCAACAACAGTCTTGGCCCAGCCCTTGTAACTACCGCTATGAGGAACGCTACGAGTTCTACAATGATGGGCGCTATCGAACTGCCATGGTAGGTCATGGCCGAGGCTGTGGCTCCAATGGTACTTATCGCCCAGTCTTGCGGCTTGATTTCGCCGCACCGCAAAAGGGCGACAGCTACAATGTTGAGCAATGGTCGGAAAAATGGCAAGCAGTGACGCAAGAAGCTTGGTTCGCGCAGGGACCAAGATCAAGCCTATCTTCCGAGCGATTTAGCCATCGGCTTGTTGATGAAGATCAAGGGGGCTACCTGATCGAACCGTCCAGTGGTCAATTCAACGATGGTGGGCGTGGAGATAATGCGTTTATCTATTTTACAGTCAACCATCCAGATAAAGACGAAGGGCGTACAGATCTCGTTACCCTTGGTTCATGCTGCAATACCAATTTTGAGCAGGGGCCAGAGAAATTTCTGCAGCCTGCCGAGCCGTTGACCGGCGAACAAATAACGTTGTGGTATGTGCCACAAATTAGTAATGATGGTCGCAAAGGCTCAGAATACTGCTGGGCTGAAAATCAGGTAGTTGATGGCGTGCTAAAAACTAAAACTTGGCCATGTGTGGCCGGGCCAATGTTCGTTCCCATCAAGGAGTGATTCAATGACCATCAAACCTTTTACCTTGTTTCTTGGTTCGCTCAGTTATCTAGCACTTGCTGGCATCACACCGGTGAACGCTCAAGTGAGCAATACTTATAATTGCGCTCGAATGCCTCTGTTTATCAGCAAGGTGGGTTTGCAGCAACCGGTGGCGATAGACACCAAGAGGTTGGACCTGCCTGGGGTTACGATTAAGGAGCTATCTGCGAAAAAAAGAAGCTATCGACACCAAACCTGGCGGATTACCGGGCACGTCAGTTCAACGGTGCGCGATGGTTTGGGCAATATTTATGTGGTGCCAGTGCCGAGTATCTCGCTCGATATAAATCCCATTGAACGAAATAATGTGGTTTATAAAATTGCGTCAGAAACAGGCCTAATGGAAAAGTTTGTGCAATTACCCAAGCCGAGTAACCTGGATCAATCGAACCCATTTGGCACTATGAGCATTAGTTTGGACTGCAGCACCAATAGCTTATATGTGGCTTCGGTCGCTGGTTCTACACCCGCGCAAGTTAATGGAAGGGTTTACCAAATAGACATAAAAACCAAACAAATTATTAGCAAGAGTGCACCGATCGATGCCGTTGGGGTTGCGGTCGCTGATACCCCAAGTGGTAAACGTTTATACTACGGTGATGCGCGCTCATCTAGCCTTTATTCGATCGCTTTGAACCAGGACGGCAGTTTTGATCGCTCTCAACAAAAGCGTTATGAGCTGTCTTTGCTCCACGTTAAAAATGGCGATAGCACGCAAATACGAAAAATCAATTTCTTTAATGATCAGGCTGGCAAATTATGGATGCGCTTGAGCGATACGGAATTTTCATTTCGTCTTGCTGCCGAGACCAATCGACAATACAAAAACTACGATTTCGCTGTGCCATTTGATTTGAAGTCATGGGCCGATCCAGTAATTTCGAACCAGTAAACTCAATTCGCTTCAGTAACTGATGAAAAAAAAGGCCATCGTGTTGATGGCCTTGAAAGTAACTACAGATGAAAAATTATTGTGGTTATGGGCTTGGGTTAAGGGTTAAGGAAATCTGGCCTTCGAGAACAAAGTACGAGACTTGCTCAGTGGTGTGTGAGCGCTCGCTGTCTCTGATCTGATCTTCGTCTACCGCTAAGGTAATGCTAGTCGCTGACAGCGGGTTAGTACCGAGCAAATGTGCCCAGCCGCCGTTGCCGCCGTCCATTGCCGCTTGCGTCGCTATGGCGAACACTGGCGTCGTTGAAAATGGCGTTGAGAAGTCATAGCTTCGAGGGGTGTTGGTGGTGCCGGTAATGAAGTCCGTACCTAACGCCACGCGGTAGTCTTGACCCGCCACGTTCCCCGAGCCTGCCTCGACGACGATAAAACCAATGGTCTCGTTGGCGCGAGTAGTATCCGTATCCTCAGCGACTTCCTTGCCGGTAAAGAGTGCTCCGGCACTAGGCGCTGCAGTTCGTGATGTGCCTCTGGCCCAGAAGGTCGACCAATCTGTATCATTCTCAGACATCACCTGACCAAACACTGCGGGCGTGTTGTAGCTATTTACATAACTTTGCGCTTCGCCTACCCAGCTGCCACGTCGATCAGTGCGAGTACTTAGGTAAGTTTGTGCCTCAATCGCGCGCCCATCCGGTAATGTCCATTGACCTTGCTCAACAACTAAACAACTGACACCGTTGGCAACCACCGCTGAATTACTCGGATTTTGCGCCCGCAGTTCAAAGGATGTTGAGCCAACGTTGCGTACGCGGGTAACAATTGGTGCGCTCGAACTTGGGTAGTGCGGAGTACATACAACCACTGCGTTGGTATAGCTGTTCTGCAAAGTTACGGTTTGCCAAGCGTTGTCCACATTGCTCAGCGTGATGGTTTCCAGGTTGTCAGAACTTGGGGCCGCAGCCACCGTGACCGTGACATCGTCGCTGCTGGTCAGCGCCGTATCGTCGGCAGTCAAACGCAGCACGTAGGTTCCATCAGCTGAAAAACTGACGCTTGTCGACGGACTACTGTTGCTTGCGAAAGTAGCTGTACCTGGGCCGCTCACCTGAGTCCACAAAGTACTCAATGAGCTGCTGGGTAAGCCATCATCACTTGCACTGCCATTTAGGCTTGCCGAGTCAGGCAGGGTGACGCTTTGATCAGCCCCGGCAGATACCACCGGCGCTTGATTCACTGGCGGCTCCGGATTAACCGTGATTGATATGTCATCGCTGCTAACTAGGTCGCCGTCGTTGGCTGTCAGTCTCAATACATACACACCGTCAGTGCCAAATGTGGCCGTCGTTGTGGTGCTAGCCGCATTGGCAAAGCTCACTGTGCCCGGCCCGCTTACTTGTGACCAAGCAGTGGTTAGTGAGTTGCTGGGCAGCCCATCATCCGTGGCCGAACCCGCCAGATTAGCGGCGGCAGGCAGGGTGATCGTTTGATCAGCCCCTGCGGCCACATTGGGTGCCTGATTAATCGGTGGTTGCGGATTAACAGTAATGCTGACATCGTCGCTGGTCGAAAGCTCGCCATCGCTGGCGGTTAAGCGCAGTACATAGACGCCATCGAGCGAGAAACTAACTGTCGTAGCAACATTATTGGCATTGGCAAAATTTGCACTGCCTGGGCCACTTACTTGAGTCCAAGTTGTGCTCAAGTTGTTACTCGGCAAACCATCATCACTGGCCGAGCCAACCAAGTTTGCGCTCGACGGAAGAGTGATAGTTTGATCGCTGCCCGCCGACACCGTTGGAGCTTGGTTTACCGGCGGTTGCGGATTAACCGTGATAACAACGTCATCACTATCACTCAGTTCCGTATCGCTCGCAGTTAAACGCAGCACATAGTCGCCATCAGCACTAAAACTGACCTGCGTATTTACCGAATTAGCGTTTGTAAAACTGGCTGTTCCTGGGCCGCTTACCTGTGACCAAGTGGTGCTCAAGCTATTGCTAGGTAAACCGTCATCACTGGCTGAACCTACCAGAGACGCAGAGCTCGGCAAGGTGATGTTCTGATTCGTACCCGCACTCACCGTAGGCGCTTCATTCACTGGTGGTTCTGGTTCCACGGTAATGACAACGTCGTCGCTGCTTGATAGCTCCCCGTCATCCGCAGTTAAGCGCAGGGTATAGGTACCATCCGCAGAGAAGTCTGCACTGGTATTGGTGGCACTGGCATTAGCAAAGGTTACGGTTCCTGGCCCACTGACCTGCGACCAGTTGGTCGTTAAAGCACCACTGGGGAGCCCATCATCAGAGCTGCTACCAGATAGCGTCGCCGCGTCGGGTAGGGTAACGGTTTGATTTGGCCCCGCGTTTACTGAAGGCGCTTCATTACTAGCGCCAGGTAAAACGGCGCTGACCACAACATCGTCAATGCCGGCTTCGACCAAACTACCACCGCCAGCATCCGCAGCTTCAATCAAAATATAGATTGTTTGCCCAACGAAGCCGGAAATGTCGGTATTAAACGCCGACCAAACGGCAGGTCTAACTGACGCTGCACCAAGTTCGTTAAACACGGTTGAAGTGGAGTTGCCAACAATAGAGATTCTGAGAAAGTCGGCCGTGCTTGAATTTGAAAAATGATAAAAATACTGTGACAACGACAAGCTTGCCGACTCGGCATTCGCCGGAATGGCAATATTCGGCGAGCGAATGCTGGTCACGCCACTGTCAATATCAAAGGTTCCGGCGCCGCTGCCAGCCAAGCGCCCGGTTACTAGATTATTAACACCGCTAACGGAGTCACCTCTTTGGGTAATGGCACCTTGCAGAATAACCTGTTCAGGATTGCCTCGTTCCCATTGTCCGGTGGTCGCGGTATCGCTGCTTTGCGGGTTAGTTGTCCAGCCTTGGTCGGACTCAAAGTCATCTTCGAACAGCGTTAATGGCACGCTCACGGTATTGTCGATATCCAGAAAGATCGCCGACACCGCGCCCCATGTATTGTTTGCATCTTGTGCTCTTAAGAACACAGTGTGTCGGCCCTCTGAAAGACCAGTGGTATCAATATCGCCAACGATGGTTTCAATGCTGCTATTAAAATTGCCGTCCGTTGGATTCATCACGACAGGCGTTGCAGCTACATCCCATGGTGGCACATCTATGTAGTACTCCGCCGCTGCAATCGCTTGCGTTGGTTCAGTACCGTTGCTGTTATTAAACTGGGTGTCGTCGGCACTCGCCGTTACCTCCAATGAAGTTCCAGCCGGAACTGCATTGGCGAACTCGAGTGCAAGGTTGGTGATGTCGGGCCCTGCCGGTGTGATGTAAGGCGTGCGAGCTACCTTGATGGCATACATCAAGGTTTCGAAATTGTCTGGTCGAACAATGTTCTCAAAGTTTGAACATGACTCAAAAAATTCCGTACCCAGTTCGAAGGTATAGGAAGCCAGCCCCAGCTCACCGTAGCCGAAAGAATCGGTTTCGCCATCAGTCGTGAAACTACTGGAAGCTTGTTCGGGTGAATAGCCAGTAGGGAAGGCCAACTTGCGGCCGAGTGTTTGCAGCGCGGTACCATTTGCAGTCGCTGCAGCTTGAAAGCCCCAGGGCCATAAAACAAATTGACCAGAGCTGTGAATGTCGATGTACATGCCGGGGGTGTTAGTCGGTGCGGCATCATTGATACCCGGGCCACGGTTATCGGCAAAGTTGGCAAATAAAAAGTTTTGTACGGCTTGCGTTTCTGGCTCAGACGCCGCAAACGGGCCTCGGTAAGTTTGATTACATTGGCTGGCACTGGAACCACCACAACATCCCCAGCCGTATTGAAAGTTTCGATTTAAATCTGCACCACGGCTGTTGCTGGTTGCACCGCAGTAGTTTTCGTTAACGTTCTTACGCCACAGCAGACCGGTTTCTGCACGTTTACGGCCATCTGGATTGGCGATCGGAATAATGTGAACAATGTGATTGTCTAACACCCAAGTTATGTCTGGGTCTATGCCGTAGTTAGTAACTAAATTCTCGGCAAAGGTAGTGAGTAGTTCTACGGGCGTGTATTCCCGAGCATGAATACCTCCTGTGAAAACAATGGCTGGTTTTGGGCCGGTAACAGCCGAATTGGTGAGCGACAAAACTTGAATGTCATAACCGCCGATGCCAACTGTTTTCTCCCAGCTATCACCAATATCAGACCACGTCGCTAAGTTTGGAAATGCATTGGCAATTGCTTGACCGGTCGCGTAAGTGCCTTCAACAGTTCGGTAGCAGTCAAAGCCTGGGATCGAGTCATAGTCAGTGCCATCAAAGCCGATTTTTGCGAGCTGATCGAAACCCGCTGTTGTCTTAGCGCTTCTCTGCAGACTGCCCAGCCCAGCATTTATGATGTAACGTTCAGTAGTTGCCTCATCGTATTTAATCGTCACGCCGAGGTGGGCGGCACTGGCTTTTAAGCGGTCATAATCTTCGCTGTCTAACACTAAGACCAGGTAGCCTTCATCAAAGTTGGCTTTCATTGGTTCAAAACCACGAGCCACATCTTTACCCGCAGCCTGATCAGTAAACTCAACAATCACCGCTACCTGATCGTGGTTTGAAAGCGTATTTAGAATGAGCTCATCATCGTTAGCGAAAAGCGAGCCAGATACAGAAGCGAAAGTTATGAACACCATTAGCATTGCGAATAATTGCGCATGCCGTAGCGTTGAGATAGGCAGTAGTGACATCAATATCCCCCCCGGAACTATTGGTATGTGTGTTTCTGATCGACCAAAACCCGGCCAACAGAACATGAATATAATTGTTGCATCGCATCGTGTTTCGAATGCTGTAAAAAACAATGAAACGCGTTGCTTAGCGGTCTTGCGGGGGAAAGTTGCCCGTTAGGACTTAACCAGAGTGCCAATCAACAGAACGATAATTAACATCGATTTAAAGCTACCCAATCCAACAGTGTCGTATTCACGACACCCCCCAAAAGAACTGCGCGCACATTATCAGCAGTCTTTTAATGCGCTGTCAATTCCTACTTCCAATTTGAGTGATTGACTTAGTTTGCAATCAAACTGTCTATTTTTAAAAAGAAAGTTTTTACACCCGACAGGAATCAGGTGTTGTAAATACAACCGTGTTTGGGATACTATTTTCGACGAGGGATTTTCTCTCTCTTGTCCTTTGGGGGGGCGTAAGTGAGTTATTTAAGCAAAAGTGCCGCACATGAGTGCGCGCGAAATAAAAACTCGATATTCATTCCTGGCGCACACATCGTGCGGTCAGCCGGGCATACATTGTTACTTTTAAGCGGGCGGCCAGCTGGGTCAGGATTTGCTGTGCCCGCACGTTTTTTTATTCGTTCTCCCAAAACTCTAAGCACCAAGATCCTGGCGGGGGCCAGTTCAAGTGCTAATCGGCTTTACCTCTCCTGGGTAAGGTTGTTATCGGAAGTTTGTTCATTGGGGGTGTTCACTCATGAAGTGGATGATTACACGAATAAAGCAAGAAAGTATTTCCAGTTCAGAAAGTAGTAATAATAAAACAGGCGCCGGGCAAAGGTGCAAGGGTTGGCGTAACAGTTTAAAAATAATCACTGTTGCCAGCTCGCTGTTGCTTGCCGGTTACGCGCAGGCTGATATTTCTGGCAACGTATTTCGTGACTACAACAACAACGGAGTCGATGACGGCAGCGGTGAAAATGGCATCCCTGAGATTGTCGTCACCGCATACGGCAGCACTGGCGCCCAAGCAGCAACAGACACAACAGACTCAGCCGGCGACTATACGCTGACTCTCGGTGCAGGAGATTACCGAATAGAGTTCACTTTACCGGTTGATGGCAGCCTCGATTTCTTACGTTCATCAGTTAGCCCCGCTTCATCGGTGCAATTCGCCGCTAACGGTGCAACCGTTGATGCCGGTTTTAATAGCCGCGCGCTCTATTCAAATGCTGCTCCTAATCTTGTTACCAATATCTACCGCGAAGGACCAGCAGTTGGGGATAATTCCTCAGCTCTAATCCGGTTTCCCTACGACTCCGGTTGTGAAGATGCAGCTTTAGATGGCACCTGTGACCCCGCGTCAGATTCGTTCGACGCGCCCGCCGCAACGCCATTAGCAACCGCAGATCAAATTGGTGCAACCATGGGGCTTGCTGTAGACCGCTCTGGTAATGCGGTTTATGCGGCGTCATTCATGAAGCGGCATGTGAGCTTTCGCCGATTTGGTGAAACTGGCGTGATTTATCGTATCGCGGACCCAGATGGAACACCTGGCACGCCTACGGCTTATGTGAATTTTGATGCTCTCGGTATTGATACCGGTAGCGATCCGCATCCAACAGACGCATCTTCAGATGCAATTTGGGCAGCCGATGCAAGCTCATGGGACGCGGTCGGCAAAGTCGGTTTTGGTGACTTAGAGATCTCTGATGATGAAACTGAGTTGTATGTAGTAAACCTATTTGATCGCAGGCTGTATACCGTTCCGATTCAAGCCACGCCTCCCACGGCGGGCGAAATTAGTTCAATTGCCATTCCTGACCCATGCTCAGACCCTGACGATTTTCGTCCTTTTGCGACTAAATCTTATGATGGCCGTGTATACGTGGGTGCAACTTGTACTGGGCAATCTTCGGTAACCGCGAGTACGCCAGCGCAAATCGAGCATTCTCCGTTGTCTGCTGGTCCAATTAGAGCAGTTATTGGTTACGGAAATCGAAACCTACTAACGGCGCATGTCTTTGTCTATGACCCTGCTGACAATCAATTTGAAAACCTTAGTGGAGCAGCATCAACTGCTGCGGTGTTTTCCGCACCTCTTAACTACTCACGTGAGCGGGCGATCGGTTCCAGTTTTCCTCATAACCAGACAACGCCGGGCGAGTGGAACCCTTGGACTCCGGCTTTTACTGTCTACGATCGAGAAAATACTCGGCCGGTTAACCAAGGAGGTAGCTGCCTAGCCGATAGAGCCTACCCGCAACCATGGTTAACAGATATCGAGTTTGATCGCGGTAATATGGTACTCGGCATCCGTGACCGATTTGGTGATCAATCTGGATATATGCAGGCGCCACCGGTCGCAGGTTTGGTCAACCTAATAACTACACCGGGTTGTTTTAGTCAACAAGCGGGAGGACCAGTAGTTCCCGGTCCGTTAGAAGGGTTATTTAATGGTGTGACCGCGGGTGATACGTTGCGCGCCTGTGGCAGCCCAACAAGCGGCTGGACGCTTGAAAACAATGCCAGCTGTGGCGGGGTTTCAACACCGGGTGCAGGTACCGAAGGCCCAGGTGGTGGTGAATTCTATTACCAAGATGATTACGACGATTTTCCCCAGGGCTCGTTTAGTGGTGGCTTTCATAATGACATCAGCTCCGGTGGCTTGGTCCATGTGCCCGGTAATACTGAAACTGCGTCAACAATGTATGACCCAATTGACTTCACTAGCGCATTCTACGATGGCGGTATCTATTGGTTAAATGGTGATACCGGAGCGAGAAATCGGGGTTATCGCACTTACAACACTTCTGACAACGTCGGTGACCCGACTCTCGATGGAACCTTTGCCAAGGCCAATGGTCTAGGCGATTTGGAACCGCTGTCTGAATTGCCAGAAATCGAACTTGGCAACTATATCTGGAACGATATAAACGACGATGGCGTGCAAGGTGCCGATGAACTCGGCATCCCGGGTGTTACGGTGCTTTTGTTCGCTGACTTAGTAAGCGGAGATGGCATCCCGGAAACTCAAATTGGCATGGATACCACCGATGCCAATGGTAACTATAATTTTGGTGGCGAGCTCAATGCCAATATCACCACCGGTACTCTGACTGCCAATACTGCTTACGAAATTCGCGTTGATGAAACGCAGACTGCGCTTAATAACTTTTCTCTTGCGGTGCAAGATAATGGCGCTGCCTCTGGCGGTGCGACCAACGCGGATGCCCGTGATTCTGATGCTGCTTCGACACCGATCGCAGGAGTCAACACAGCGGTCATCGCGGTTACAACCGGTAGTCTAGGCGATAACGACGACAGCCTAGATATCGGTTTTGTGCCATTTGTGCCAGTGGCTTTAGGCAATCGAGTATGGCTAGATACTCAGACGCCCAACCAGCTGTTTGACGCTGGAGAAGGTATCTCAGGCGTAACCGTTGAGCTGTATCTAAGTTCGCAAACACCGGGTTCCGATACCCCTATTAGCACCACAGTTACGACCGGTGATGGGTTTTATCAATTCGATAATATAGAGCCTCTAAGTTACGTCGTGCACCTGCCGCAATCGAACTTCGACACCGGCGGCGCTTTAGTAAACCATTTTTCTCTACCCACCGAGGGTGGTGACGACACCATCGATTCCGATGATAACGGTCAGGGAGCGGCTTCCTTCCCTGTGACTGGCGGCATTAGTTCCACCGCGATAGTGACGACCGTCAACGGAGAACCCACCGGAGAAGAACAAGCCAGCTATACCGGCTCAATCACAGATGATAATTCGATTAATTTCACGGTGGATTTTGGACTCCTTAAATTGAGTAGCATCAGCATTATTAAAGATGCAGCGCCCAATAATGAGCAGGATTTTGACTATACGACCACTGGTGGCTTATCTCCCGCCAGCTTCACGCTCGACGATGATGCAGGAACAGCGGGTGAAGATGCCGAGAATTCAAATACACAAGTATTTAACGGTCTGGATGCTGGTGTTTATACGATTACTGAGGTTGTGCCCACAGATTGGATCGTGGCTAATATTTCGTGCAGTGGTTCGAGCAACGTAACAATTGGCGACGCCGGAGGCTTCGACGCGGATGATGTGAGCGTTTCGATCGATCTGGCCGCGGGCGAAGATGTTGTTTGTACCTTTCTAAATGGTATGCCACCTGAGCCTGCAGTTGGAAGCATCACGGTCAGTAAAGCGTTGGTGGACAATGGCACGACGGTACCTGCAGGTCAGACCTATACCTATGACGTGCTCGATAGTAATGGTGCGGTTGTACTTGATGATCAGACGATCGTCGCTGGCGGCAGCAATACGCATGCCGATCTCCCTTATGGAACCTACACCGTTGTTGAAACATCGCCTGGTGCGGGCTGGACCACAACCTATACCATCGACAGTGGCACTCCGGCTGCGACTGGACAATTATCTTTAACCGGAGGCGTCATCGCGCCGGTAACGTCAGCGCCGATATCCGGGACGGTCTACAACGATATTAATAGTGATGGTGACCAAGATGTCGGTGAAACTGGTTTCGCGGCTGTCGCCGTTGAGGCATTTGGGCCAGATGGCGCGAGTTGTGGAGCCACCACTACCAGAGATGGCAATGGTAATCCAAGTGTAGGTGCTCTGGGATCTTATGAGTTGACTCCATCCTGTAGCGGCCCTTGGCGACTCGAATTTAATGGAGTCCCTGACGGCTTTTCACCAAGTGCAGTTGGGTCAGGCAATGGAACAAGCACGCAATTTGTGGATGCAACGAACTTAGCGGGCAATGATTTTGGAATTTTGGATCGAGTCGGGTTTTGTGGCACCAACCCTAAAGTTGCCATGCCATATTACATAAATGGGAACCAAACAGGGACCCAGGGAGTGATGACGACGACCAATTACGATCGCACTGGAGCTTTACAAGATATTGCGGTTGCAAATCAAATCGGTGCGACCTGGGGGCTGGCTTACCAGAGAGACACGAGCAAGTTGTATGCTGCCGCGTTGCTCAAACGACATGTTGGCCTTGGGCCACAAGGCATAGGCGGCATCTACCTTATAGATAACCCATCGTCGGCATCACCAACCGTGTCCAACTTTGTCGATGTTGCGTCTTTGGGTATCGACTTTGGTTCGATTGGAACCAATACGGCTCGCGGGATGGTCGCTAATGTCACTGCGCCCAATCGCGACTTTGATGCATACCGGAAATCAGGCATCGAGGGTATCGGTGATATTGATCTCTCTGAAGATCAAAACACGCTTTGGATGGTGAATTTGTTCAATCGATCTGTGGTCAGTCTCGATGTGACGAACGGTGCCGTGCCTACAAGTGCACAAGAATTTGGCATTCTAGATGGGGTCAGCGTCAGTTGTACAGATGGAGTCTTGCGTCCTTGGGGACTTAAGATTAAAGATGGCAGAGGCTACGTCGGCGCGGTTTGTACTGCCGAGAACCAAGCAGACGGAGGTATAGCGGGAAGCGCCAGTACAGATGCACAGCTGCAGAATTTCGCTAGAAATCTTTCCGCTCACGTGTTTTCTTTTGATACATCTGACCCACTTGCAAGCGTAACAGAAGAGCTCAGTTTTGCTCTGAATTTCAGAAAAGATGACGCGAATAACGGCAACGATGAATCCAATGCTGGTACTGATTTTTGGATGCCATGGCGCAACAGTTTTGATTTCGATGCTAATTACAATGGAATTTTAGGGCAACGACCCACGCCAATCCTTTCAGACATTGAGTTTGATGATCGGGGAGATATGGTGCTTGGTTTTATGGATAGAAGTGGTTTGCAAATTGGAGGCTTAAATCAGCGTCCAGATCGAGCAACTTTTTCAAGTTTATTTGATGATGCCATAGGTATTCAAATTGGTGGCGATGTTCTAAAAGCTTGCCCAGACTCAACTGGCACTTTCGTTCTAGAAAGCAATGGAGTGTGCGGAGGCGTTACGGGTAGTGGTCCCGCCGCTACCGGTCCCGGGGGGCGATCTTTTTACGACGCTCAAACCGGTGTTGTTGCTCACGATGAGGCCTCTAATGGTGGTTTCGCTGTGCTACCGGGTAGCGGAGAAATCGTTTATTCATCAATGGATCCAGATACGGAAATATTCGCCGGTGGCTTTCAGTGGAACAATTCGGTGTCAAATGGACAAAGGTTGTTCGGCAGGAGAGTATGGGGACCTTCGCTAGATATTACCGGCACTCAGTTTCCTGCATTAGGGCGCCAGGGCAAAGCCAATGGTCAAGGTGATGTGGAAATTCTCTGTGATACACCGCCAACTCAAATCGGTAATCGAGTTTGGGATGATCTAAACGGCAATGGAATTCAAGATGCCGGCGAACCCGGCCTTGTTGGGATAGAAGTCACGCTAACGCCCATTGGTGGCAGTCCTGTAACCGTTAATACGGATGGCAATGGTGACTATGTATTTGCGGTCGACCCCACTACCGACTACACGCTGAGTATCGCCACGACTGAAATACCCACTGATTATGTTTTATCACCCGTAAACGCGGATTTTCAATTTGATAACACGGCTGTTGTTGACGTTCGAGATAGCGATGCGAGTGACGTAGCCGGTGTGCCAACAATCGAATACACCACGGGCTTGGCTGGGGAGAATAATCACAGTCTCGACTTTGGCTTTTATCTCCCAGCCGACATCAGTGTGCTGATTAGTAATACCCCACCGCCCGGGGTCGCGATAGGCAATATCGTTTGGATTGACAATGTAACAAGCAACGGTACTTTTGATGCCACCGAGGGCGTCAATGGCATTGCGGTTCAGCTTTATCAAGCGACGCA
>CALJJR010000166.1 GCA_937973905.1 uncultured Arenicella sp.
CTTCACACATTTATGCGATACCCAAATCCTTAAAATCTGTGAATACTGGTAGTCCTTTGTTCTCTAGAGCTGATTACCATGCGCACTATTCTGTTAGTTGTCCTCTGCCTGTTATGCATCAATGCTACTGCGCATAACAAAGTGGTGGTTGTACCCTTAGGCAGTGACCCCACAAAGCCTCTGCAAAATGTGATTTCAGTGTCTCCCAGTAACGGTGATTTTCGCGACCCGATAGCTGCACTCAACTCAATTCCTACGCAGGGAGCAGGTATGCCTTCTGCCGAAAACCGATACCTTATCGTCATCGGGCCGGGTCAATATACTCTTTCCGAAACCATGCAGATGCGACAATACGTAAGCATTGTTGGTGCAGGTAGCAAAAACACACACCTCATATTTGAGATTGAGACTCCAAGTTCTGGAGCAGCGCAAGCCGTGATTACCGAGGCTGACGTTAGCCTAAGTGATTTAACAATCCGATTTAGCGAGGGCGTTGGAGGAACGGGGATAGTCATCAGCAACCAGGGACGTAGAGTATTGTTGCAAAGACTCAACATCTTTTCCTCAGGCTACGACACAGGTATTGCTCTCAATAGTATGGGGGGCGAATTAACGTTATCAGAAACAACAATAAATCTCAGTGCGCTGGACAGTGTGATCGGAATCGACTTCACTAATTTCACAGAAGCTGAAATTTCCGATACGCAGGTAACAGTTTTCACTAGTGATGGGAGTGCGAGGGCATTTTCGATATCTAACTCTTCACCGACGATTCGTAATTCTACGTTCCGCATGAACACAGAGTTTGGTACCAGTGAGGGGCTTCAGGTTAGCGGCAATTCCCGACCGATCATCAGCAACTCTAGAATTGGCAGTATTACTATGAAAGGAAATTCAATAGGCGTGAATTTAATTGGGAGTGCTGCGGCACCCATTATCACTAGTTCAACCTTAATTGGCGATAGCGCCGGATTGAATTTGAACAGTAACGCCTCTAATGCTCAGATACTGTATTCGCGTATTTTAGGTGGGGTGAGTGGCGATCCGATAGGCAGCACTCAGTGCCGAGATAATTATGATGAGATTCTCAAATCGGTGAGCTGTTGAAAATGGTGGCTCCTTAACCAGTCTAAGAAACCTCGTTAGGAGCTTAATCTAGATTCATTGTGCCAAGCAGCATCGCTTATATCGTTTACCACTGCCGCAAGGGCAAGGCCCTTTTTTCCTGATGCGTTCGGTTTTTTGTACGTCTGCTCGGTTTTGTTGAAAGAAGTGTTCTAATCCTTGGTAAAGCTTGGGGTGCTTGCGTTTAAGCATTTTGGGTCTTTCAAAAAAATACTCACTCGCCACCGCAAAGAACTCGGCGTGATTGGTCGCTCCATAGTCTCTGATATCACTTTGCTGCTGGTCAATCTTAGTGATCTTTTCTTCGACCAATGCTAACCATGGGAGTACAAACCCTTGTTCCGAGATTTGACGAGGCAGCCCGTCGATTTCACCATCAGCCATATCGATCAGATGCGCAAACTCATGGATAGCAACATTGCGTTTATCTGATTCAATACTAAAGCCCTGATGAAGAGCGGCCTGACTAAGAATCATTTTTCCCCGCAGGTGATGAGTGCCAACTAAGCCTGTGATGTTGGAATCGTGTTCGCCAAATTGTGATGATTCATTGAAGGATCGATCTACCAAGTAAACAGTATCCACTTTTACGTAATGCCATTTTTCAAACCCCCAAGCGAGAATCACAGAGCCCGCAGCAACCAAGAGCTTGTCTTCATCCGTCACTGTTAAATTGTGCCCGACGAATTCTGTGGCGTGAATAAATGAGATACAACGGTGCTCAAACCGAGATTTGTCTTGCGCCGCTAGAGAGCGATAAAACTCAACACACGTTTCGAGAAACGCGCGATGCTCATCAGACATTTTTTCAGGTGGAGCTTCGCGAGCGAAAAATGCGTATTTGATCCGATCTAGCAAATGTTTAAGCATCTATTATTTAGTCTTAGGCAGGGCATGTTTTTTCCTCGCCCAAGATTTTGGTAGAGGAGAAGGGATGTTCCATTAATCAGGCTTCTTAGATTGCCACGTCGCTTTGCTCCTCGCAACGACATGATTCAAAACGGCTCACGAGTAGCGGCAAAGTATCTCTCCGCTACACTTTTCCTAAAACGTACATATCGGTGTCATTGCGATCCGTAGGTGAAGCAATCCAGTTGAGTTGTTGTTGGCTCGAATTGAACCTCAATTTTTGCGCAACCAATCCAAAATCACCTTGCCGGTAGGCTGAGGCTCTGGTTTCCCAACCTCATCGGCGTAGGCTTGTTCAGTAGAATTAAAGCGCCAGCTACTATGCCCTAAGCCCTTCTGTATCACTAGAGTTGCGCTACCGGGCTTGTTTCTGTTGACGGTTTCAACGATAAGCTGATGTCCGCGCAGGGTTTCAAACTGGTCGAACTCATTGAAAATGACCAGCACCTTTGCATTCAAAGCGTCCCACGCCGCAAGGAAGTTTCGTTTGGCCGCTTGTTGATGCCAAGCGAATGGCCGCCCGTAATGGTTTTCTTTATCTAAGCCGCGCGTATCCTCTCGCACTGCTTTCATCTCAGGGCTGTCTTGGGCAATTTCGTCAGGATGACGACCTTTAACTAAATATTCGGTTTGAAATAGAATTCTTTGATTCATTTGCTTATGAATGGTCTCACGCGCAACTTCATTAGGGCGACGTTCTAAGTAAAATCGTTCAAAGTTGATCATGCGTTCGAGGTGCGTGAACGCGCCCCCTCCTTGCACGACGACCCCCTCAATGTTGTAGCCCTTGTCTTGCAAGCTCTTTGCAATCAGTGGTGCAGTTGTAGACCCGAGGCTACTGCCATAGATATATACCTTTGACGCATCTAAGGAATCATTTTTAAGCAGTTGCTCGTAGGCTTTGATGTAATGAGCAACTTCGGTGTCATAGTCGAGCTTGTCACAGCTTGGGCCTTGGCTGTCGCCGGCGCCCGCTCGATCCACGCGTACTAGCGCGAGACCAGATTCTTTTGCGAGCATGGCGAGGATGCTGCGTGACCCTTTTTTTAATTCTATCGATCCACATGAAACCCACTGTGCGAATAGTAGAGGGTGTAAAGGCTTTTCAGAGTCAACTGGATGAGAAATCAGAGATCTCAGCCTGATGCCAGGTTCAACTTCAACCGAGCCGTAACTTGTTTCAACGCCCGTGAGACTTTCAAATGGTTTGTCGCCGGCTCGGGGCAACGGGTCATTAGGGTCGATCACCGCGGTAGCGAGCGAAGGAATCGATTGCGCTAAAACCGCGCTTAAAATCATCAAACTTACTCGTAAGCTCTGCATTCTTGTCACCAAGTATTAATAACTAAAATCGCGTTTTATACTAGGTGCTGAAAAAGTGATCTGCTGAGGATTTATGTAAAGTGATTGAGTTTTTATGTTAACGAGTAGTTTTATATGACCAGCGACGCGCAGCAATCAGGTCGATATACGTTGTTTGAGTCGCGTTGGCTCACGCATGCTTCTTTCTGGCTGGTTTATTACTTGGTTTTTAGCTTGATATGGGCCTCCCCCGAGCGCGGTTATTTTGTTTCGTTCTATCTTGAGTTTGTGCTTATGCCGCTGCGTATTTTGGCGAGCTATTGCATGATGTATGTCTTGATACCGGGATTTCTGAGACATCGAAAACTTGCAGTATTCTTACTGAGCTACGCCGCTTTGATTTTGACTGCCGGAGGCTTGCAACTTTTGATCGGGCACTTTTTCTATGATCAGTTGCTTGATGGGCGCGGAGAACGCTTTCCTTTTACCGTGGCATCATGGATGCGCAATATGGTGCTGATTAACTCTACCGTTATTCTGCTGGGGGCAGCTAAAGTAATTCAACTGCATTTTGAGCTAGTTGATTCGCTGGTTCGGGAGCAAGATTCGAATCAGAAAAAAGACGCGCTGTCGGAGGAGCGCGTGATTGAGGTGAAATCAAATCGACGCATACATCGGCTACACGTTGGCGACATTCTTTATGTCGAAGGCATGGGGAATTACATCCGCTACGCCGGTAGCGATGGCTCCCGTACTGTAGTCTACAATTCCCTCAAAGGTGCACAATCAGAGTTGCCCGATTCATTTATAAGACTTCATCGTTCTTACTTGGTCAACCTAGAGCATATTAACGCTTATGATAATGAAACGGTGACTGTGGGTAACAAGACGATACCGCGAGGCAAAGACATCAGCGATGAAATGCTGAAGAGCGGTCTAACCAAATGATTCGCCGATACCGAAAGTCTTTTGAAACTAGTGGAGAAGAGAAGTTAGTTAACTGTGATTTCACTCTCTGTCCCACCAACTGGCGGAGTGAAACCAACAGGCTGAGTAATTTGAATATTGGTGGTGCCTGAACTCAGTGCACTAAATGTCGTGGCTGCTCCGCTTGCGCCATTACTCAATACCACTGGCGTGGTGACCTCGCCGACTCCGGGCAATGAGGATGTCACTGGTATGCTAAACGAAGCGCCACCGCGCACGGCTTGATTGCCGCCAAATGTGCCATTGGAATTTAACCTCACTGCACGAATAAGAAAGTCCCTACTGGCGCCAACATTGATATTTATAAATGTACCTGTTAAGCGGAAACCAGAATCTACAACTTCAACGTCGGCAGTGCCGTCATTGTAACCAGGCGCTGAAACTCGAATTTGCGTTGCCGCATTTAGGTCTAAACCTTGCACAAAGATGGAGCCTACGGAGGTTGTCGAGATATTTTCAAACGTCACGCTGGCGCTCCCGGCCATCGTTCCGTCTGTTGATACTAGGGCGGCCGTAGCCGATGTTACTTCTATCGTAACATCGACAGGATTCGGTGGTGCTACTGCCAGCGTAACTTGAACACTTTGTTGCATCTCATCACCAACTAGAATGGAGTTGGTGTTGAAACGAGCGTCAGGTGCTTCGACCGTAACCGAAATCTCGCCATTACGATTTGTTGGCAAGGTAAACCCTGAGTTGGGTTGCGCAGTAATACTCAAGGTGGCTGTTCCGGCGGTTTGCGGATCGAGTGCTATAGAACTTGATTGGCTGCCGCCTGAGATCGTTAATGTGTCGTTGGCACCGGCTGGGAGTACCGCCACAGCAACGTCGCTAACCGCCAGCGGCACATCCAAGCTGGCGCCGCCTCTGACTGCCTGATTGAAAAACAGTACGCCGTCGCGATCTGCTACGTCTTCATCATCAAACAAAACACCGGCAGTCACGACTACGTTGCTGTTATTGGAGAACGTGGTGGTCACGATGTTTCCAGTCAATAAATAAACTCCTGAGGGATCGACATCGATCGTCGATTGAAGGACGTTGTAGCCTATCGGAGTTGTGGTATTCGCCTCGAACACATCGATTGTAATCGGCACATCATCACCTAGCTGGGTGCCCTGAATAAAAAACGGCGGGCTCAGTGCGTTGGTTCTATCTTCAAATAATATTTCTGTTCCACCAGCCACAGTTCCATCTGTAGATAAGAGGACTCCACTATTACTCGGTACGCTAATTCTGATATCAACGGCCGCAGGCGGAGTTTGTGCCAACTGAATAAACTGGGTTGTTTGTAGGTCTATTCCAACAACAGCTTCTGGCTGGTGACTTGCGCTGGCGTTTCGACGCAAAAATGCATTTGGCGCAGATACCGTAGCTGTCACTTCGCCATCGTTGTTGCTTGGTATCGCGAACGCACCAGGCAATGTTGCAATGGAAATAGTCGCTTCACCAGCAGAGATCGGGGTCGCTAGGATATTGCTTGATGAAGCGCCGCCACTAACAGTCAAACTACTCATAGCGCCGTCAGGCAAACTCACAATGGCAGGTTCATCGACTTGCATAGGCACATCTAAATTGATCCCGCCTCGTACCGGTAAGGTGAAGGCTCTTTCACCCTCGCGAGATGGCGTTTCATCATCAAATAAAAGCGCGGTATTTACCTGTATGGCTCGAGCATTTGAAAATGTGGTGGTGGAATAATCCGCTGAGGCTACGAAAATGCCTGATGGATCTACATCGACGGTTGACATAAGTTCGTTGTAACCAGCTGAGTCTTGCGTATTCGCGTTGAAAACTTCAACCGTAATTGGTACGTCGTCGCCTAATGACACTCCTTGTATTGAAAAAACCGGCGTGAAGGTTGCAGTTATATCCTCAAATAAAATTTGTGTGCCGCCAACTGCGCTGGTATCCGTTGACAGCAACACCCCGCTACCGCTCGGTACGGATACCTGAATATCAACCGGGTTGGGCGGCGCGGTTGCTAATCTTATTCGCGCTGAATTTTGCAAATCTACGCCGGTGAGTGCTTCCACCAGATGACTTGTGGAGGTGCGGCTGCTTAAAAACGCTTCTGGTGCGGTTACGGTTATTTCAACTTCGTCGTCTCGATCACTCGGCAGGCTAAATCCGTTGGCAGGCTGACTGGTTATTGAAACAGTCGCGGTGCCATTACCAACCGGAGTAGTCAACAGAGAACCGGTAGTGGCGTTAGCCGCAATCGTAAGGGTATCGGTAGCACCCTCTGGCAACTCAACAACCCCAGCATTGCTGACTTGCATCGGCACTTGCAGTTCGGTGCCGGCGCGTACTCGTTGTGATTGTCTGAAAGTACCTGCTTGAGTCGGGTTTTCATTGTCATTCAACAAACCGGTTTGTACCACGACAGAACGGTTGGTCGTAAATGTGGTCATCGAAAAATCTGTTGAATTGACAAATACTCCCGATGGATCTATATCGATGGTTGAAGGTAAAGGCTCGTATCCTGCGGGCGTGGTAGTACCAGCCAGAAAGGCTTGCAGAGTAATCGGCACGTCATCACCTAAAGTGACGCCCTGAACAAAAAAGGCGTTGGTAGAGACGCCAAGCACATCTTCGAGTACTAGTTCGGTACCGCCTGGGGAAGAGGCATTTGGAGCCAACAAAACGCCTGAATCCTCAGGTACAGAAGCATGAATGTCGATAGCGCTTGTCGGGGTTATTTCAAGACGAAAGCGAAATGCTTCTTGCAGATCGATGCCAACTACCGCTTCAGTAAGATGGGAGCTTGAATTAGTACGGCTCAAAAATACATTAGGAGCGTCGACTACGGTAATCGCGGCATCAGCATCAACAAAACCCAAAGCAGAGGCGCGCAATGTTGCTTCTCCTTCGGTTATTCCACTGAGCACTATTGGCTGGCTTTGCGTTTCGCCAGCTGCGATAGCAACTGTTGGTTGCACGCTGAACAGCTCATCTCCGATGATTGTTAGATCAAAAACAACTCCTCCATCGGGTGCTGGAGCATCCAGAGTCAGTACAATTTCACGGCTCAGGGTTTCTGGGACATCTAAAGAGAGGGGGTCAAATTCTGCCGCTAGCGCCACCTCAATTTCTCTCTCATCTGGAGCAAACCCGACCGCCGTCGCTCGCAAAACCGTCTCGCCCAATCCAACCCCAGTAATTTGTGCGTTTTGAGTTGGGGTGAATTGACCTTCTGGTATTTGTAGCGTGCTTGGAGAAACTGTGGCCACATCAGTATCAAGAGATTCTAAGTTGATCGTGACGCCCCCCGCTGGCGCTAAATCACTCAGTGAAATTGCCACGCTGCGTGACGCAGACGGTGACAATGATGGTATTTCGTCAATCGAGATAAGCGCGCCTGAAACTTCGATGTCAACGCTGACATCTTCAATGTTTGGGCTTGATGCAACCAGTTCGGACATCCCAACTTGTAGTCCCGTCAGAGTCACTACTTTTTCACTCTCGTCAGCCATGAATAGTAGTTCTGACTCAGATAGGCCTATTACATCCTCATCAATCACTAGTGAGACCGTCAATCCTTGTGGCGGTGCTGGTGGATCGAGAGTGATTGTCGCCGTTGTTTCGCGGTCGACGCCGAAAAATGTATCTGCGACACTCAGTAAAATTTCTGCACCTGCAAGAACTTCAACCTGGTCGATTTGTGAATCCACAATGCCATCGTTTACCACTAGATCGAAAACATAGGTACCTTTTAGGTCTGGAGTAAATTGAGGGTTTTCTACTTGTGGGTCCGACAAACTGGCTGAGCTGCCATTTGGCTGCGCGCTTAAGGTCCATAAGAAGCTGAGTGGGTCAGTATCAATATCTGCGGAAGCGCTGCCATCAAGTTGCACAACCTCATTGAGCGGCACAATACTATTTATTCCAGCATCGGCCGTGGGTGCGCGGTTGATGTTAGTAATTATCGCGGTATCCGGAACAGAGTCTTCAATTCCATTGTTGACGATTAGCTGAACAATGTATTCACCAGGAACATCGAGCACAAACTCGGGTGTTTCTGAGGTATCTAAATCAAAGGCCGCCGTACTGCCGGTAGGTATGGATGCAAACGACCATAAATAGCTAAGTTCTCGATTCTCAGGGTCGCTGGAGCCACTGCCATCTAATTCTACCAGTTCTCCAACCAGCACTGCATTGTCAGGGCCAGCATTAGCAATGGGCACATTTGGATCAACGGGCTCTTCATCATCAAGAAGCAAAAACAGCAGTGCCGGGATTCCAGCTGTATTGGAACCACCACTTTGCATGGACTGAGCGCCAGTTGTCACTATTACCAAGCCCGCCGCGAACAGCGCGATGCACGTCTGGCGGAGATTCGTTGTAAAACTGTTTCTGATAACCGTTTTTAGCACCTTGTTTATCGGACCTTATTCCGAGCAGGACAAACTACGTTGAGCATTACATTAACAATGACTACAGCTTTCAACAATCCCCCAGATGGGTGAAAAGTATTAGGCTCGGAGATAGTTTTTCGACTAAGTAACTGCTCGCCATTATCACCCAGAGGGGTGATAGCTTTAGCGACACTACCCGCATAGACTGAGTACAAATAGTCTCATTTATTTGTAGCTGCTATGAAAAAGCCCTTGAAACTACTCGCATTGAGCATCGCTACGTGGGTGATTTGTACAAACCTGGCCTGGTCCAACAATGCTGAGCTTGAAGGAATTGCGAAACGGTTTTTCATCGCTGCCACTGAGGGCGATCAAGCAACCGTGCTGGCAATGATGTCTCCGACATGGAAGGAGAATTTGCAGATACCGATGTTTGAGAGATTCATGCATGAATTTGGTTTGGACGATTTTCAGGGTATCGAATGGGGAGAAACAAAGCTTATTGAGGGAGGAATGGAACTCAATGCTCAGTTTTCCAGCAGTACCGATCAATTTCCAATTCAAGTAGTAATGGAGAGTCACGATAAAAAATGGCTCATATTAAGAGTTTCGGTGCTGCCGAAAATACCGCAGCCACTCTTGCCCGAACCCAGCTATGAAGAGACAGTGGTCTTGGTTAGCGCAACAATGCGAGAGTTCGCGGATAGCATGAACGCAAAAACCATGAAAACTCTCTATCAAAGTGCATCACGGCTATTTCGTATTCGTCATAGTCTTGAGGAATCCAGCGAAGCATTTAAACAATATTTTGGAGAGGGCGATTTTCATGAGCGCGTAAGCGGGACTCCAGGATTAGCGCGGCCTACGCTAAAAGACAATTACCTTATTGTCGAAGGGGGCTACAACACGGGTGGATTTAAAACTCGTTTCAAGCTCGACTATGTCGCTGAGGGCGATCTCTGGAAGATTATTGGTGTGGGAATCAGCTCCAACCCTGATGATGAGTAATATTCAATTTAGTTAGATATCTGAATCAACGCCTGCGTTTTATTGCCTCGTTTTAGTCCCTTCTTCCCATGAGGTAGCTGATTCAAAAAAAATAGATATTTTTGTAACCTTTTCTCCTTTGAGCCGTTTTAATAGATAAGCGGCAACAAAAACATCTTACTGGGCGTTCTATTTAATGCAACGGTTGTTTCGAACCTTCGTTGATTTACATCAACAACGTATCTATTCCCAAGCGCTGTATATCTTGGCGGATGTGGGTGATGCAGAGGATGCCACGCAAGAAGCGTATGTCCGTTTGTGGGCAGTGATGAATCAACCAAACTCGAATGAATTTGATCCTCCGTCAGCTAAAGCTTGGTTGTTGCACGTGGTTCGCAATCTTTGCATCGACAAGTTGCGACGTCGAAAGCCTATGTCAGACACTGAACTAGATGAAATGGAAAATCAAAACAACGACGGTCAACCATTCTCCCAATTGATGAGCAAGCAGGTCAGCTCTTGGCTGCACAACGCGATAGAAAAGCTCAAGGAGCCTTATCGCTCGTTAATAATCTTGGCGGATTTGCAGCAACGCTCAATAAAAGAAGTTGCGAACTCACTGGAGCTGAATGAGAACCAGGCCAAAGTTTATATCCATCGTGGGCGCAAACAATTACGAGGTCTGTTACAGAACACTGAATTATGAAAGAAAACGAAACAGATTATTTAAACAAGCTATTTGCGAGTTCTTCCGACATCACTGATGAAGCCGAAGTAGAGATTCCGTTGGTCGATGTACCAGAAGGGCTTAGCGACAAGCTCTATGGCATCGCAGAAACAACGTCAGTGCAAGTAGCCAAGACTAAGCGCAGCAAAGCCCTCGCTTGGCCCAAGGTGACGAGTATTGCCGCAGGCTTACTGGTGGCTGTCATGGCACTGCAATTTTATCAGCAACAACAGACGCTTAAACGTTTGGAACAAGCACAGACTGATCTAGCGACGGCACTTCACTACCTTGGTGAAGCTAATCGAATCACCCGAGCACAGGTGCAGAATTCCTTGCAAGAAAATTTAAAGAAAGCGGGCGTAGAACCCGTGTTTGAGATCGAAACAGAGTACCCAGCCGAGAGATCACACAAACCTGAAACTAAACCACGCAGCCGTTCACTGTAACTGTGCGACGGTTACAACTAGAGAAAATACTATGAAAAAACTTCATCAAATCTTCGCGTTAAGCTTGGCTACCTTGCTTTTAACCGCACCCATTTATGCACAAACCAACGGGCAAATAGATTTTGCTGACTTGTCGTCGTATTACGGAGAACCAAAAGTTGAGATCAACTTAAGTGCAAGCCTAATGAAGATGATTGGCAGCTTTGCCGACAATGAAGAAGATCCTGAAGTTGGTAATATTCTGTCGAGTTTGGAATCCATCAAAGTGCGCGTTTACAACCTGAATGGCGAACTGGAGAAAGCTAACTCCACAATAGATCGTGTGTCTAGCGAGCTGAAGTCCGATAGTTGGGAGACCTTGGTGACGGTCAATGACAATGAGGAAAATCAAAAAGTGCGAATCTTCAGCAAGTCAACCGATAACGTGATTGATGGTGTGGTGGTGATGGTGGTCTCGCCTGAAGAATCTGACGGTGGTGAAGCGGTATTTATCAACATTGTGGGAGAGATCGACCCCGATGAGATTGCCAAGGTCACTGAAACGCTCGACATCGACATTAACTAGCACGATGAAAGCCATCAGAATTGTCCTGCTACTGCTTGTTTCGTTGATCTTGATTGGTGGCGTTAGTTACATTTACGCATCAAGTGGCGTTAAATCTCAGCAAGGGTATATAGATCTACCGGCCACACCAACTGGTTTCGCAGATGCATTGGTTGCTGTAAATCTCGGGCCAGGTGGAGTGAAACCACTACGTTGGTTGATCGAACAATGGGTGCTGCAAGAAGAGGCGCTTGATGGGTCTGATCAAATACTCATCGACGTGCTGCAAGAATTGCGCGGCTTACAATTGAGAATCTATAAAGTGCATGATAACCAGCCCGTTTTCGTACAAGCAATCGACGCCTCCGTAGCCGCATTGCAGCAGAAAGATTGGCATACCCTAATTAAAGCGCGCGATGGCGATGAGCATCTGGTGGTCATGCAATATGGTGACGATAGGCAAATCTCCGGGCTCTCTTTGCTCGCTACTACCCCTGAGAACGCGGTGTTTCTAAATTTGATTGGGCCCTTTGATGCGCAGGCTATTGCGCAGAAAGTGAAAGCCGCGCGCTAGGCCCCGCTTTCGTGTGAGTAAATTGGTTTGTGGAGCGGAGAATAGGCTTGCAACACTTTAACGCGAGATTCGCAAGTGCATAAACTGATTAAAGGCACTCTTCTCGTACCCGCCAAAAGCCCCTCCGTTTTTAAAGCCGTACTTTTTGTACAGCGCGATGGCCGGATCAAAGGCCGGGCCTGATCCCGTCTCCAGGCTGATAGTTGTGTACTGCCGATCAGCGGCAACTTCGAGGATTCGTTCTAGTAGCTTGGCCGCAACGCCTTTGCGCAGATGTTGCTGATAGGTGCGCATAGACTTTATTTCACCGTGCTGCGATGTGAGTTCTTGCAGAGCTCCGCATCCCAGTAGTGAATTTTGTTCCCAAGCTGTAAGGAAAAGGATGTTTGGTTGTTGCAGTTCGGAATAGTCGAGTGCGTAGACGCTGTCAGGTGGTGAATTTTCGTGCATCCCACTTAGGTGGGTTTTGAGTAAGTCTTTGACCGCCGGATGGTTAAAGTCGCCGGGTTTGATGATCATGTGCCTGGCTTATTTTTTGCTCGTGGGTGTGCGTCATCGTAGACTTCGGCTAAGTGCTGAAAGTCTAGGTGCGTGTAGATTTGCGTGGTGCTGATATTAGCGTGGCCGAGAAGCTCTTGCACAGCACGGAGTTCGCCGCTGGATTCGAGTAAATGGCTAGCAAAAGAATGGCGCAACATATGTGGGCTGACGGGAATATCAATACCCTGCTTTGCGGCCCAATACTTTACGCGCTGTTGAATTGTTCGCGGACTTATTCGTGTGCCACGTTTGCTGATGAACAGAGCTTCGTAGTCTTTGATCGCGAGTAAGTTTCTTTGTATTAACCAGTTGCGAATTGCTTGGTCGGCCATCTTGCCAACCGGTAAATCACGCGTTTTGTTGCCCTTGCCCGTCACCCTGACCATGCCATCGGCAAGATTTAAATCGTTCAAATCAATATTGCAAAGTTCCGCCAAGCGCAAGCCAGAGGAATAAAAAAGTTCGAGTATCGCTTTATCGCGATAACTCAACGGGTCAGCAACATCTAATTCCACCAAGGCTGTGACTTGGTCGACAGACAGAGTTTTAGGTAGTCGTTTTGCAGTTTTTGGTGCTCGAACATCCTCGAACGGGTTGCTCTTTAATTGGCCTTGCTGAATTAAGTATTTGCTTAAGCCTCGACCTGCCGAAAGTATTCGTTTAATACTCACCGCACTCATATTCTGCATGTGCAACCATGCGGCGAACTGGCGAACTACATGGTTTGTCAGCCCCTGCCATAAGAACAGACTTTTATCATTGCAAAACTCGATGAGCTTGGTGATGTCTCGTCGATAAGCGTTAATCGTATGTGCGGACAGTTGCCGCTCTACCGCTAGTACGGTTAGGTAGTTGTCGATATCGCTTTGTGGGCTATGCGGCAAAAGCTTAACTTTTGAGTTGCAAGCGGTGTAAACAAATCCCCGCCATCAGACCGAGCCGCGTTAAATGCGCAGTGCCTAATTCATGGGTATAACGATCTTCATCGCTGGACCCTAAGGCAAGAATACCGATGGTCTCGCCATCAGCTTCAAACTTCATCGGTACTAAGGCCGCAGATTTCACCGGTGAAGCAAAGAACAACTCCAACAGAGCGTTTGGCCAGCGGTTATCACAAGCGGCAACGCCATTAGGTAACCGTTCGATGGCAGCGTGATAGGCCGTATTTTCGCTCGGGCGCTTTGCTACTGCGACTGCAGTTTTCATTGTGACCTCATCTATCGCGAAGGTCGCGCGCAGCGCAGATGGGAATTCCGCTGCAAATTCAGACAGGTTTTGATAGCCAATGAGCTTACAGATAATGGCCACAAAACTGTCGCTAATCTGTTCGTTTTCACGCACAACCTCGATGAATTCTGACTGCTTGGATTGCATGTTTTGTAATCGATGTCGCAAAGTATCTACTTGCTTTTCGAGCAAGGACGAAGTGCCCCGAGAATCGGCTAGGGTCACCAGTTCCAATAACTCTGGATGGCGTTGAAAAAGTGTTGGATTGTCTTTGAGCACCTGCACAAAATTTTCGTCAGGGGCCGCTAGATTGAGCTCTTGGTTTTTATTATCAGCGTGGCTCATAGTCTTATATCTAGAATTCTAAAGGAGGTTAGGTCAGATGTTCGAGGTCGATCTCACCCTCGAACACGGTGGTGGCACTGCCAGTCATCATGACTGGTTCACCTTCACCAGCCCAAGTGATGTGCAAATCACCCCCAGTGAGTTTTGCCGTTACTGAGGGCGTCAGCAATCCAGCGCGAATACCACTGACGACGGCGGCACAAGCACCGCTGCCACAGGCGAGTGTTTCTCCTGCTCCACGTTCATACACTCGCAGAGCTATTTCACTCGGCGAGGTTATTTGCATAAACCCAACATTAGTGCGTTCAGGAAAAATCGGGTGCGATTCCAACATTGGCCCAATAAGATCGACTGGCGCATGTTCGATGTGATCAACCTGAATAACCGCATGAGGGTTGCCAATTGCCAGTGCATAAAAATGAATCGCGTCACCGTCTTTATTGATTGAGTAAGAATCAGCCTTGTGGTCTTCTGCGAGTGGTATGTTCTCGGGTTCAAACTCAGGCACACCCATATTAACGGTGACGTTGTTGCCGCCTTCTTCAAGATGCAGTTCCATCTCGCCGGCCATGGTTCTTACTCGAACTGGATTCTTATCGGATAGACCGCGCTCATGCACAAATCGCGCAAAACAACGGGCGCCATTGCCGCATTGCCCAACTTCGCCGCCATCGGCATTGAGAATTCGGTATTGGAAGTCGACATCACTTTGCTTTGCGGTCTCAACGATTAAAATCTGATCACAGCCAACACCAAAGTGTCGGTCTGCGATTTGTGCCGCTTGCGAGGATGACAGTGGGTAGGCGTCGCGCGTAAAATCAAATACCACGAAATCGTTGCCCAAGCCGTGCATTTTGGTAAAAGCCAATTTCATGGGTCGTATTTAACCACAGTTGCTGGCAGATGTTTGCACTGCCTGACACGAGAACACACCTTATGTTGCAAGATTTGAATGAGCTCGAGACCGTCTTATTGGATATGGACGGCACAATCTTGGACTTACATTACGACAACTTTTTCTGGGTTAAAGAGGTGCCGCGTATTTATGCCGAAGAGCGCGGCATGCCGGAGCAAGAGGCGATTGATTTTTTAACCCCGATTTTCCGCTCCCACGAAGGCACGTTGAATTGGTATTCGGTGGATTTTTGGAGCGATCTGCTGGGCTTCGATGTTATGCATCATAAGTCTCAAGTTGCGCACAAGATTGCCTGGTTACCGAATGCTGAAGCTTTTCTCAAAGCCTGCCAGCGCGACGTACCAGATACCCGTCTGGTGACCAACGGGCATCGTAAGGTGCTTGAACTCAAAGTCGCCAAGACCGGTTTAGATCAATATTTTTCTGAGATGATCTGTTCGCATGAATTAGGTGCAGCCAAAGAGAGCCAGGATTTTTGGCATCGACTGATGGTGCGTAGAGAGTTCGACCCAGCAACCACTTTGTTTATCGATGATAATGAAGCGGTATTGGATTCTGCGAAAAAATTTGGTATTGAACACGTGTACAGCGTGGCGATGCCAGATACAGTGACGCCGCGCACCAGCACCAGCAAATACCCAATGTTGACCGACTTCCCTAGTATTGCCTGAGGCGCGCTAGCGAGAAAATTTACCGTGGCGAAGGTAGTGGCGTACTTGTGCGATCACCGCCGAGTTTTGCATCATAAAGGTGTGCGTGACGGGCATCACAATATGGTCGGTCATTCCTTGAACTTTGCTCTTTTCTACTGAAACCTTGCCATCATCGGCACCATCAATTAGCCGAGAATACAGCGGGCTAAAACTCTTATTGCCTGCGATGACGCCAACCGAGAATGACACAGCGCCCAGTGCGCGGGGTACGCTGTGATCGTCGGTGCCAAGCTCAAGCCCGGCTGGGCCGTTTAGACGATGATAGAGTTTTATTCTGCGAAAGAAATCAACTAATTCACTGCCGCCATTGGGTGGCCCTAGCATGACTGTATGGCCAAGGTTTGGCACGCTGTGATCGTGGCAGAACTGGCGTACCAAGATACCTCCCAAAGAATGCGTTACAAAGTGGATGGCGGGGGCAGCGGAGTATTTTTCAACTAGCGGCTTGATGGCAATTTCGGCGAGGTCTGCAATCGAGTGTTTCTGTGAAGGGTAACTCTTGTTTACCACCTCATAGTCTCTTCGAAGGTGCCACTGCAGGCGGCTCATCGCAATTGAGCTGCGGCCTAGGCCATGCAGTAAAATAACGACCTCTTTGTTTGGCTTATGTTTAGGCATCCTTCAACTCTAACAAGGAATTCGAAGTTTGACGGAGCGCTTACAACTTAGTTAAGTTTGCGTAGGCCAGCACCAACCATTTGCTGCCAGCATCCATAAAGTTGATTTGGATGCGCGCATATTCCCCTTGGCCTTCAATGTTGACCACGACGCCGTCACCAAATTTGGGATGACTGACATTGTTACCGACCGCAATGCCGCTCTCATGCTCGCTTTGATCATCGACCCAAGCCGAATGCAATCGTTTGGGTGCGCTGTAACTTGTCACTGGCTTGGATCTCACTTCATGCAGTAACTCGCTGGGAATCTCACCTAAGAATCGTGATGGCGCGGTATATTTTTCCGACCCATAGAGGCGTCGCAACTCGGCGTAGGTTAGCCAAAGTTGCTGCATGGCGCGAGTCATGCCCACGTAACAAAGCCGTCGTTCTTCCTCTAGCCGCCCCGAGCCTTCTTCAAGCGAGCGTTGATGTGGGAATAGCCCTTCTTCAAGGCCGGTGAGAAAAACCAACGGAAACTCCAGGCCTTTAGCGGTATGCAAGCTCATCAATTGCACGCAATCCTCCCATTCCTCTGCTTGCCCTTCGCCAGCTTCAAGAGCAGCGTGGGCGAGAAACGAAGCCAGGGGTGGCAGGTCGTCTTCGGTTTCTTCAACTTCATAACCGCGCGCCGCGGTGATCAACTCTTGCAAGTTCTCCACTCGCGCTTGGCCTTTCTCGCCTTTCTCTTTTTGAAAATGCTCAACCAATTTACTTAGGTCTAACATGATCTCAATTTGCTGGAATAGATCTTGGTCCTGAATCTGCTGAGTAATCTCTTGAATTAAATCAACAAATACGCCGAGCGCCGACTTAGCGCGACTGGATAACAGCGCGCCTGAAATCAATTGATTGCTGGCGTCCCACATCGAGATTTGGTGAGCGCGCGCGTACTCGCGAACATGCTCAACGGTTTTATTGCCAATACCTCTGGTCGGTGTATTAACGATACGCTCAAACGAAGGATCATCCTCATGACGAGTGCAGAGGCGTAAATAGGCAAGTGCATCTTTGATCTCGGCGCGTTCAAAAAAGCGCAAGCCTCCGTAGACGCGGTAAGGCATGCCCACATTGAGAAGAACTTCCTCAAAAACACGTGACTGTGCATTGGAGCGATAAAGAATAGCCACTTCGCTGCGTTTACCACCGTCATTCACCCACGCTTGAATTTGGTCGATGACGAAACGAGCTTCGTCTTGTTCGTTGTAAGCGGTGTAAAGCTTAACTGGTTCGCCTTCTTCGCCAGCGGTCCACAAGTTTTTGCCCATCCGCGAGCCATTATTTTGAATCACCGCATTGGCAGCATCGAGAATATGGGTGGTGGATCGATAATTTTGCTCAAGACGAATGATTTTAGTCGTTGGAAAATCCTGTTCGAACTGCAGAATGTTCTCGACCTTGGCACCGCGCCAACCGTAGATCGACTGATCATCATCACCAACCGCAAATAAGTTATGCGATTTTTGTACCAACAGTCGTAACCAAGCGTATTGAATGGAGTTGGTGTCCTGAAACTCGTCTACCAATACGTGTTGAAAGCGGCTTTGATATCGTTCTCGCAACGGCTCGTTATTTTTGAGTAACTCGAAGGCGCGCAGCAATAACTCGGAAAAATCGATAAGGCCAAACCGCTGACACAGCGACTCGTAGTGACTGTAGACCGCTTGCAAGGTCTGTTGTTGCTGATCGTTGCTTTGCGGTACCTGTTGGGCTCGTCGGCCCTCTTCTTTGTGCCCATTGATGTACCACTGAACCTGCTTGGGTGGCCAATAGGCTTCATCTAAAGCGAGCTCTTTTAAGCAGCGACGAATCATCCGTAATTGGTCATCACTATCGAGAATTTGGAATTCTTGCGGTAGGTTTGCTTCTTTATAGTGCTGGCGCAGCAATCGATGCGCCAAGCTATGAAAGGTGCCGATCCACATACCACCCATGGGGATGCCCAGCATGTCTTCCACACGCCCACGCATTTCACGGCTGGCTTTATTGGTAAAGGTTACCGCAAGTATCGACAGGGGGGACACCTGATGCGCTTCGACTAGATAGGCAATTCTTGATGTTAGTACGCGGGTTTTACCGCTACCTGCTCCGGCCAACACCAAAAGCGGTTGAGGGGGCGCGGCAACTGCCTCACGCTGAGCATCATTGAGCTCATCAAAAATGTGGCTGACGTCCATTATTCAACGGTGACTGATTTAGCCAAGTTACGGGGCTTATCGATGTCAGTACCTTTGATCAAAGCAACGTGGTACGACAGTAATTGCAGAGGGATGGTGTAGATGATCGGCGCAATGTGGTTGTTTACCGGTGCTACGTTTAGGACCATGGTGTCGTTATCTGAAACAATCCCTGAATGCGCGTCGGCGAAGACGAATAGCTGTCCGCCTCGCGCGCGAACTTCCTCTAGATTGGATTTTAATTTTTCCAATAATTCATCATTCGGCGCAACGGCAACCACCGGCATATCCTTGTCAACCAGCGCTAAGGGGCCGTGCTTAAGTTCTCCGGCGGCATAGGCTTCGGCGTGGATATAGGAAATCTCTTTTAGCTTCAGCGCGCCTTCAACGGCGATGGGAAAATGCATCCCGCGCCCTAAAAACAGGCTGTGATGCTTATCTGCAAAGTGCTTGGACATGGCAATAATTTCATCTTCCAAGCTCAAGGCATGTTCGATTTGATTGGGCAGCGATCTTAGCTCCTGAACTATTTCATGCTCTACCTCGTCACCATCATAATCAAGCCCCAATGCTCTGCGACGTAGGCACAGAGCCAGTAACATCAAGGTCACGAGTTGAGTCGTAAAGGCTTTCGTTGAAGCCACACCTATTTCGCGACCGGCGTGCGTAAAGATGGTCAGGTCGCTAGCTCGCACCAAGGAACTTTCAGGCGCATTGCATACGCACAAGGTATTGGTGTAGCCAAGCCCTTTGGCCATGTCGAGTGCAGCCATGGTGTCGAGCGTTTCACCAGACTGAGAAATCGTGACGAATAAGGTGCCCGGATTAACTACGTGTTTTCGGTATCGATACTCAGAAGCGATTTCGACATCGCACCGCACACCAAACTCTTCAAACCAATATCGGGCGACGCAGGCGGCGTTGTAGCTGGTGCCGCAAGCGACAATTTTAATTTCTTTAGTGGCGTCAAAGATTTCTTTGGCGTTTTTGCCGAGTGGAATTTCCAACACGGTGTTCGCCCCAAGGCGGCCTTCTAGAGTTTCTGTAATGGCGCGTGTTTGCTCGTGAATTTCCTTTTTCATGAAGTGCGCATAGCCTTCGAGCTCTGTTTCTGCGTCACTCAAGGTGCTCACCAATACCTTGCGTTCGATGGGTTTATGATTTTGATCAAAAATCTGCACGCTGTCTTGCTTAACGCACGCGATGTCGCCATCTTCGAGCACCATATATTTTCGTGCCACCGGGATAAGAGCCGACATGTCAGACGCAACGAAATTCTCAGCCTCTCCTAAGCCAATTAGCAAAGGCGATCCTCGGCGCGCCGCGACCAGTGTATTGGGGGCATGGCGAGAGATAACGCCAAGTCCATAGGCGCCTTTTAATTCGTCAACGGTTTTTTGTACTGCGCTTAACAAATCAGCGCCTGCTTTCATGTGCGAATCAATTTGATGCACAATCACTTCGGTATCGGTTTCGGACGTGAAGGTATAGCCGGCGGCCAGTTGTTGTTCGCGCAGTTCTTGATGGTTTTCTATGATGCCGTTGTGTACGACGGCGACGTCGGTTGAGCTAAGTTGCGGATGTGCGTTGTGCTCCGCCGGGCGCCCATGGGTAGCCCACCGCGTATGCGCAATGCCGAGATGGCCGTTCACACCGTTAACAATTTCCTCTAAGGCGGCAACGCGACCGACGGCCCTGCGGGCATCGATTTCATCATCTTGATTAACGACCGCGAGGCCGGCAGAGTCGTAGCCTCGATATTCGAGTCGGCGCAAGCCGTCAAGCAACACCGGAGTTATATCTCTAGACGCCACTGCGCCGACAATTCCACACATAATTAGCTAGTTTGAATCCCTGAATAAGTTATTTCGTCTCTTTTTTAGGCCGTTGCCAGTTGTTAATTTGGCGTTGGCGACCACGGCTTATTGCGAGCTGATTTTGATCAACGTTTGCGGTGATTGTAGATCCCGCACCAATGGTTGCGCCGTCGGCAATTTCCACGGGTGCAACAAGCTGGCTATCAGAACCGACAAAGACATCGTTGCCGATCTTGGTTTGATGTTTATTCGC
>CALJJR010000167.1 GCA_937973905.1 uncultured Arenicella sp.
CTAGCGTAGGAGTGCGAATCATGGTCAGCGTCGGCTGTTTCTTTGGTTGGAGCTTCCGTTACTTTCTCAGTAGCTGTTTCCGTGATGGAAGCAGGCTCTTGCTGTTGTGAACAAGACATGGCTAGCAAGGACACTAGCAAGACTAAATATTTTTGAACAGAAGACATACTTAGCACCGCAATTTGGTCAGATATGCGGATGATACCGAAATGCCAATAAAAAAACCCGTGCCGTAGGCAACGGGTTGAGCCAACTCTATTTCAAGAGTTGATGGAATGAATCTGTTTAGCTCACGTATTTCGCGAGGAGCTCCTGCATTTCGTTAGAAAATTCGATTTCGGTGATAGAGGCAGGTTCTGCCAATACATTGATTTCGATACCTTCAACTTTTTGATCTGCTTCTATTTCTTTTAACGGTTCGGGTAAATCAGTCGTATCTGATTTGCGCTTGAATCCGGTTCCTGCAACGCTTCTCTCAAGGTTCCGGTAGCGAACAACTAAATCACTGTTGAGCTTACTCATTTTTGTGAGCTTGGCGTGCAATTCATTGCGCTCACGTTCGAATTCTAATTCGAACTTCTTGATGACGTTCTCGGCAACCTTGCTTTGATGATCATCGAATTTCTGTACCCATTTACGAGCATTGCGAGTTAGATGCGCAATTTGACGATCTTTTTGCTCAAGCTGCTCCTGCTGCTTGAGAGCCAGAGCCTGCAGCTCCGCAAGTGAAAGATCATTGATATTCTGGGTCATTTTTGAGATTTGAGCTTATTGCCCCACACAGGTTTGTTCGATGAATAATATAACTTATAAAGCCCGTAACTTATTGAGTTGCCACAATACTTTACGATTTATATAACCATCCCCTAAAACTATTAAACCACAGTTGTAACGTTTTGGGGAACGAATTTATACATTTGTAAATGAGAGCGATAACCCTACAATATGCGCGGAATTATCGCTGTTCAATCACCCTTTGTGGGGGTTTTGCTCTATCTTGATGGAGTGTGCAAAACCTTATCGATCGCATATGATTAATGCTTAAGCCCTTCCGGAGAACATCCATGAGACCCACATTTTTCGTACTTTTCACTTCGCTGCTGTTTAGTAGCTTACTGGCTGCAGAAACCGTCGATCAACAGTTTGAGGCGATCATGGATGATCATTGGGCTGCACTGCTTGAGCGAAGCCCAAGTTTTGCAACGAGTTTGGGGGTGCGAGATTTTGATGACAAACTCGCCGATCCATCTCTCGCTGCTTATGAAGACTCAGTAGTTGAATATGCTGAGTTTCTAGAACGTTTGGAGTCGCTCGACGTGGCCAAACTCAGTGAAGCAAATCAACTCAATCATGCGCTCTTGAGTTTGCAAATGGAAAGCAGCGTGGAAGCTGGTAAGCATGGCGGCAAATATATGATTATGACCAACCGAGGCGGGCCCCATTTATCGCTTACTTCGTTAGTTGGGCGCTTACCATTTTTTAGTTTGGCTGACTATCAAAGTTATGTGACTCGACTCGGATTAATGGCCGGCTATATGTCTGCAGCAACCGCAAGATTGCAGTCAGGGCTTGATGCAGGATGGGTGCAGCCGTGTGAGCCAATGCTCGGCTATGAGAAGTCGATTCAGACTCATATGGTCGATGATCCTCTCGAAAGCCGCTTTTTGGACCCGTTTGAGAACCGTCCGTCGGTGGTCGATGCCGCAGATTTCGATGCCCTAAAAGCGCAGGCACTGAAAACCGTGACTGAATCGATCTTGCCTGCGTTTTCTGCGTTCAATGATTTTTATACGCAAAAAGTGGCACCGGCTTGCCGTGAGCAAGTGGGTACTGACAGCATGCCGGGTGGCAAAGACTATTACGCACATCGAGTGAAACTGTTCACCACCACTGAGCAAACACCTGATGAAGTTCACAACGTCGGTTTGGCCGAGGTGGCGCGTATCAAGGCGGAGATGATGGAGGTCATCAAAGAGGCAGGCTTTGAAGGAAGCTTCGCTGATTGGCTTGTGTATTTACGTGATACTCCTGAGTTTTATCCCAAAACTGCCGAGGAACGCATGACGGCGGTCGCGGCCATTTCAAAAAAGATGGATGGGGAGATGCCCAAATTGTTCGGCAAGCTACCGCGCATGCCTTATGGATTAAAAGAGATTCCCTCAGATATTGCGGAGAAAACAACCACTGCTTACTACCAGCAGCCAGCGGGAGATGGTTCGCGTGCAGGCTTCTATTTTGTAAATACTTCCTTGCTAGAGACCAGGCCCTTGTATCAGTTGGAGGCTTTGTCTTTGCATGAGGCCGTGCCCGGTCACCATTTACAAATTGCGTTAGCGCAAGAACTTGATTTGCCTGAGTTTCGAAAATACGGTGGCCAGACCGTGTTCGTTGAAGGTTGGGGTTTGTACGCAGAGCGGCTCGGTTTGGAGGTTGGTTTTTACCAAACCCCTTATACTAATTTTGGCCGACTCTCTTATGAGATGTGGCGTGCTTGCCGGCTTGTTGTAGACACCGGAATTCATAGCAAGGGTTGGACGCGACAACAGGCGATTGATTACATGGCTGAAAATTCGGGCTTGTCGATGAACAATGTCACCTCCGAAGTCGACCGCTATATCACTTGGCCGGGTCAGGCCTTAGCGTATAAAACTGGCGAGCTAAAGATTCGTGAATTGCGCGCTCGGGCTGAGCAAAAATTGGGTAAGAGTTTCGACGTGCGAACCTTTCATGACAAGGTGCTTGAGAATGGGGCGATACCGCTATCTGTATTGGAGGAATTGATCGATCGTTGGATCGATTCGCATTAAGGCTGTACGGCTCTTAGATTACTCAGGATTCGTAGACTGAACTGTTGCTAGCCCGCTAATTGGGTCAATTTTTTCTTTGCCCTGCAAATGCAGAATGATGCGATACAAGATGCCAGCTGGCGACCCAAACTTGAGAGCGTTGGTGAGTAAATCGTCGTGATCAACGGCGGCGGCGTTTTCGAGTAGTTTGTGAAACGTATCGGCGAAATTTTCGCTGTGGCGTTTACGAATATCGGTGCCGAAGAAAATTTCTTGCATAGCCTCTTCGTCGTCTCTGTGTTCAGCTGCGACTGAAACTAATTTGCGAACAAAGATGGCGTGGTCGGCGGACGATTCAGAGCGCATCTGATTAAACTCGTCTACTGAAACTTCACCCGTGCCAGTGGGCCCATAAACTGAGATGTAATGAAAGCCAGCGATGGAGCTAAGTTGCTGCTGTACTAACTTTAATAGCTGAAAATAGCTATTACGCTGGGCATGAATTTCTTGCCGCTTGGCACTTTGTTCTTGCAGCGTGATGGCCTTGGTGTTGGCGGAAATTTCGCCCTGCTGCATAAAATGGCCGATTACCAGCCAGAGAAACGCCAATGGCGCAAATGCGCCCTCCAAGAAGCTACCAATGTCACCGGTCGGTAAATTGACAAAGTCGCTCCAACCGACTTTTCCAAGTAAATAGAGTAGGCCTGCCAGTATCCAAATCGTTGTCAGCACCGTACCAAGAAGAATCCGCCAATCCCACTTTTGATTTTTATCCGCCATATTAGTTCGCCAAGCGATGCATCAAGATCGCTGCTTTTTGTGCATTAATCACAAGTGACTCCATATCTGCCACTTCATCTCGGGTGTGCCCGCCGCTACCCATTAATCCTAGCCCATCGAGCGCCATTTCTACATGACCGGCAGTAAAAGAAATATCCGCTGCGCCAGCATTGCGAGGGTTTACCGCAATCACCGGCCCATACCCCAGCGATTCGCTAACCTCGCTGTAGATGCCTAATAACTTTTTATTGCCCTCACTTGGCGCCATCGGAGGGTAGCCATCGCCGATGGTCAACTTGGCTGAGGTGTGAGGCAAATTGTCTGCAACGATTTTATGCATGGTTAGTTTGGCGTGTTTTAACTCATCTTGAGTTAAGGCACGTAAGCCACCACTAACCTCGACCGTTTTTGCGATCACGTTATTTTTACCAAAACCGGATTTGGTGGCGGGTGCGTCCATGGCTTCAATGCGTGTTCCACCCACAATCAAGCCGGGGTTGAAGGTGAGGTCGCCATAACCCGCCAGTTGTTCGCGAAACTCATTCAAGATTCTGGCAGCCTCAAAAATTGCGCCGGCGCCAACGTCCGCTTGAAAGATTTGTGATGAATGCGCCGCTTTGCCGCTCACCGTGAGCGACCAATCTACCGAGCCGCGTCTGGCAATCACGGCCGTTTTAATATTGCTGTCGCCATCTTCAAAGCCAAGCGCAACGTCGGCCCATTTGGCGGCTGCTCTTAATGCCTGTTTAGAAAGATCCAACGGTTTACCGCTGCTTTCTTCGTCGCCGGTTAATACTACTTTAACGCTGAGTCGGTCGAGTTGATCAACGCTAGCGAGTGCTCGCAGCGCTTCAAGCATGATGATGTTGCCACCCTTCATATCCGTAATACCCGGGCCAGCTACATAGCGAGAGTCGATCTGTTTGAAAGACTGAAATTCGTCATCTTTGCTGAATACAGTATCCAGATGACCAATCAACAAAAATTTGGGCGCGTTTGGATTGCCGGAAAGTTTAGTAGCGACCAAATGGCCGGCTCGATCAAACGCGCTCCCGTCCAGCCACTCAGTTGTAAAATCCAGCGCCTGAAACTGTGCCGCGAACAAATCGCCCACTTCGCGCACGCCAGCAAAGTTCATCGTGCCGCTGTTAATATTGACAGCTTTTTCGAGCGTCGCTGTCGCATTATCCGCATTTTCGACCACGGCCGCGGCAATCGCCTGCTCTACTTGTTCATCTTGTGTTTCTTGCTCGGAATGGCCGAGAGCGAGCGAGGCGACAAATGAACATGCTAGCCCTAAGATGAACGCCGTTTTATGCATTGCCATAGACCTCTTTAAAATGATGACGACACAAGGACACATAGCGATCGTTACCGCCAATTTCAACTTGTGAGCCCTGTTGAATAGCCTCACCTTGCGCATCAACGCGTACCACCATATTGGCTTTTTTGCCGCAATGACAAATGGTTTTCAATTCATGCAGTTCGTCGGCCCAGGCCAAGAGCCACTGGCTGCCGGGAAACAGTTCGCCCTGAAAATCGGTACGGATGCCATAGCAGAGCACTGGTATGTGTAGCTGATCGCACACTTCGCTTAGCTGCCATACTTGTTGTTTGCTCAAAAATTGCGCTTCGTCGACCAATACGCAATCGATTGACTTGTTGACGTGTTGAGTCTTGATGTGGGTAAACAAATCATCTTCCTCGCGAAACAGATCGGCCTCCTGCTCCAGGCCTATTCGCGAAGCAACTTTGCCTGCGCCGAAACGATCATCCAGCGCTGCAGTGAGCAACAATGTGTGCATGCCGCGTTCACGATAGTTGAAGCTTGATTGCAGCAGCGTCGTAGACTTACCGGCATTCATGGTTGAGTAATAGAAATAAAGTTTGGCCATCTTAAGCGGCAAAGCCTCGTAATAACGTATCTACAAAGTCGTCATGCACTCTAGCAGCTTGTACCTGCATGGCTGCGCTAATTTTTGGCCGCCCTTCCCAGTGCGGCATCACATAAGGTGATCCTTTTCTATCTAATACAAGCTGCCCCATTGCTGGGCCATCTTCGATCACGCAGGCAGCACCAGTAACAAACGTAAATGCTTCTGGCTTGGTGAGGTAAACCAAGGCGCTTGCGTCATGCATGGGGGCACACGATTGCTCGTGCTTCTCAAGGTTTTTATCGCCGCGATAAAAATCGAAATAAAAGCGGCTACTTTTTCGCAGTAGATCGCCCGCATCACCGCAATGTGCTGAAATTTTCTCTAAGTCTTGGTCATACAGCAGTGTTTGGTGGGTGACATCCAAACCGATCACGGTGGCGGGCCAGTCTTGCGCCAGTACCTGCTCGGCTGCATGCGGATCACCGATAAAGTTCGCTTCTGCAACAGGCGTTACATTGCCTGGCTCGACCACGGTGCCGCCCATAATAACGAGTTGTCTAACTTTGGCTGGCAAGCCAGCATCGAGCCGCAACGCAGCGGCAATATTCGTTAATGGCCCAATGGCAACTAGCGTTAATTCACCTTGGAGCTGATTGGCAATATCGACAATAAATTGTGCTGCGGACCTTGGGTCAACCAAGCTTGTAGGTGGCGCCAAGCCGATGTCACCCATGGCATCTTTACCATGCACAAAATCTGGTGATGCAAATCGCGGTATCTGCAAGGGGTGATCGGCACCTTGCGCTACCGGAATTTCGCCAGCACCAAATACATCAAGCAACTGCAAGGCATTGCGGGTGGTGATGTCCACGCTGGCGTTTCCAAACACAGTAGTCAACCCTTCCACTGATATGTCTGGATGCGCGAGCGCATAGGCGATGGCTTGTGCGTCATCAACGCCAGGGTCGGTATCAATTATTATTCTGTGCATGCTGTGACATCTGACAAGTTTGGAATGGAAGGAATTGCGCCCTCCATGGTGACCGCAAGTGCAGCGGCATCGCAGGCGCGGGCTAAGTTAGTGTGGGGGTCTAAGTTATCGACTATGCCGGCGAGAAAGTAGCCCACAAAAGTGTCGCCCGCCCCAGTGGTATCAACCGTGGCCACGTCCCTCGCTTGTTGATGATAGCGCTGGCCGTGTTTACTCAGCACGGCTCCTTCGCTACCCAAGGAAAGTACGATATCGGTGGTAGAAGCGAGTGATTCTAACCGTGCCAATATATCTTTGGTATCGCTGGCACCACTAAGTGCTCGACCTTCAACCTCATTCACAACGAGCAAGTCAAGCCTATCCAAAGGCAGTGCTTTTATGGATTCGGTCATTGGTGCCGGATTGAGGGCTATTTTGAGGCCTCGAGTACTGGCCAGATCCAGTGCTTCTGGAACTAGGTTGCACTCATTTTGCAGTAACAAATACTCTGCATTGGCATGCGCGGATAGCGCCTTTTTTAATGCAGATAATCGGCAATTCCGGTTGGCGCCGCCATGCAAAACGATCGCGTTTTCACCGGCGGGCGTGACTTGAATAATCGCGTGCCCGCTCGCCCCATCCATAAGTTTAATTGCCTGAGTATCGACGCCTGCTCGTTTAAGTTCGTCGAGCGCCCAAGCATCTTGAGCACTGATTTGGCCGACATGCGCAACGGCCACACCGGCACGCGCAACCGCCACTGATTGGTTTGCGCCTTTACCTCCTAATACGGTACGCAGAGAAGTGCTTGCCAGCGTTTCACCGGGCGCAACAAAATGTGGCACCTGATAGATGTGGTCGACGTTAATGGAGCCAAAGTTAATGATCTTGGCGGTCATGGTTTTTTCACCAAACCAATTTCCTCTAGGCGCTGTTGTAAAAATTCACCAGCGGAAATCGCGGGGTACTGTTCAGGACGCGCTGCCGAGATACACTCTGGCAGAACCGCTAGGCTTACTTCCGGGCTCGGGTGCATGAAAAACGGCATTGAATAGCGACTCTGCTGAGCAGCGGCGCCAGCCGGATTAACCACGCGGTGTGTCGTTGACGGTAAACGCCCATTACTGAGACGTTGCAACATATCACCAACATTACAAACAATGGTACCTTCGATCAGCGTAATTGGCACCCACTCGTCGCTGCGGCTGAGAACTTCTAATCCTGCCTGTTCAGAGCCTACGAGCAGCGTGAGTAAATTAATGTCTTCGTGCGCGGCTGCTCTTACATGCGGTGCAGCGGAATCAGCAATGGGGGGATAATGAAGAATGCGTAAAATGGCTTCGCCTTGCTTTACGCGTGCATCGAAGTAGTCTTGCGGTTGGTCTAAGTATAAGGCGAATACTTCAAGCAGCCGATGCGCTAAGCGATCAAGGTCGGCAAATAGACGTTCAAAGCCCACGCGAAAACCGGGTACTTCACGCGGCCAGATATTCAAACCAAGGTGGTCGGCATCATCATGCTCTCTGCCAATATGAAAAAATTCTTTGAGATCGTAGTGTTGAGAATCTTTGGCTTTTTCAGTTCCAAAAGGAATGTAGCCGCGTTCGTAACCTGCTTCGCCAATGTAGTGTTCCTTGACCGCGGTATCCAGAGTGAAAAAATCAGCCGCTAAGTGCATGGCTGATTTTATCTGCACTAAATCGATATCGTGCCCGGTGATTCCCGCAAAGCCCCATTGTTGATACGCAGTTCCAAACTCTTGCATGAAACTTTCGCGGTCGCTATCAAAGCGAGATATATCAAGTGATGGGATGCTCGTCATAAGGTTGATTTTACCGGAGTGCGTGTTGCCATTACAAAGGCGACGCACAGCAGCACCAGCGATAGGGCATAGCATAGCGAGGCAAAACTCATCGAGCTGCTTATGCTTCCCTGTGCAACGACCCAAGCGCTCAATGCTGGAGCTATGGCCGTGCCTAATGCCGTATTGAACAATAGATAGCTCACCATTTTTGGGCTCGGGTTGGCGACTAAGGTGGTCCCATATGAGACTAAAACCTTGAAGATGCCTCCGCTAATCAAGCCGAGTAAAAACATGGATGATCTAATCGCAAATAACTCAGTTTGCCACCAAAGGGTGGTGGTTAAGAATGCAGCTCCACTTAAACAAAAGAGAATAAGTGCTTGGATTGGTAATCGCAGTACTAGTACAAACATGGCGAGCTGACCAAAGAACATGCCGCTAAAAAAACGCCCTACCAGATTGCCGGCTTCACTCGCGTCAATCCCCAGCGTTTGCTGCGCGTAGTTCGGTACCCATGAGTAGATTGTGACCACTCCAACTAAGTAAACAAGTAGGGAGAGCCCGCAAACATAAACCGCCGGCGGCCATGAGCGCAGGCTGTCGTCGTAATCATCAACGTCCGCC
>CALJJR010000168.1 GCA_937973905.1 uncultured Arenicella sp.
CGTTGTTGCAATTGCCGCCTTGGCCGAGAACATGCCGTCAGAGCGTGCTACTCGCCCAGGGGATTTACTCGAATCCATGTCAGGGCTAACTATAGAGATCTCATCTACCGACGCAGAAGGTCGCTTGGTTCTCGCTGACGCTGTGCACTACGCGCAACAGACATACAAGCCACGAGTATTAATTGATGTCGCGACGCTCACCGGGTCAGTCGGCCGCGCCTTAGGTGACGAATACGCAGGCATTTTCGGGCGTCACGATGAGATTATTCAACAACTCACGAGCGCCGCTAAAGCAGCCGGTGAAGAAGTCTGGCGGCTACCGCTTGATAAGTCTCACTTTAAACAGATTGAGTCGAAATACGGCGACATCGTTAACGGCGGCGTTGGCAGCCCAGGCGCAAGCGTTGGGGCCGCATTTATCGGCTCATTTGTCGACGAAGAACAAATCTGGGCGCACCTAGATATTGCGGGGGTCGACTTTTACGAGAAAGATCGCGCAACCACGCCGCAAGGCTACTCGGGTTGGGGAGTAAGAACGCTTGATCAGTATCTGCGTCTACCTCTCGTTCAAGAATAAAGGCTAGATTTGGGTTAAAGAGCGATTAGCGCGAGATGGCTAATCGCTCAGAGAAATGAAGCTTTAACGGCGACGCCAGATTGCCACGTCGCTGTGCACCTCGCGCCGCACCCGTCATTTCTACGAAACAACTAGCGATTATTCGATAAAAACAAAGTGAGCATCGCTAAAATCGCCGGCATGGCTTGGATAAAGAATATTGTTGGCTTGGCAGTAAAGGCGCCAAAAATTCCCGCCACGATCACGCAGACCAAAAAGAAGTTCTTTACGTCGGTACGATCGGCCAATACACCCCAAATCAAACCAGCAGCTAGAAAGCCATTGTAGAGCCCCTGATTCATGGCCAGAGCAGCGGAGCTGCTTGAAGCCTCCGGCGTCATGCTAAAAATTTTGCGGCCAACTTCATGGTCCCAATAAAACATCTCGAGTACTAAAAACCCGCCATGCAACAATGCAACCAAGCAGATCAAAATGGTAGATATCAACCGCATTTAAATTCTCCTCTAGAGTTGGATAAATAGTTACTCGCCAATCGAAACGCCATCCACTGGGCTTTCTAGCCACGCGGCTATGTCCTTGCCCAGCGTTTTAACGCAACGACCCAGTACGGAGCACGAGCTCTTATAACCTGCGCCAAAACCGCCACCACTCGAACGTTGGCCATCAAAAGAGGCGACAAGCTTTCCGTCTTTCCACAGCGAACCTTTGATTTCCACAAATTTGCGATGCCCAATAAACGCGTTGCCCTGGCTTACCGCGTCGGATATCTCAAGCTTAAGCACCTCGCCACCCGCGCTTGGGTCGATACTTCCTACTCTCTTAATATCGATGCCCCGCTTGGCTGAATACGATTGCGTAAACTTCGACAATTTACTGCCAAGGTTTACGCACTCGTTAATAATATTATTACGTATATCGTGCCCCTCAGAATAAGGGACTGACTCCACCACACTAATCTCGGCAGCGCTAAGTGGTGAGATAGAAATCAATACCAACGCCAAACCAAGCACAGCTCGCATTCCCTTACACGTCATAAATAACTCCTGAAAATTGACAATCGTGCCCTTAGTCTAACCTAACAGAGCAAATTTAAGCGAACCGCGATAGAAGGAACCTTACTGTGGAATTGAGCGTCGTAGATAGTAACCAATATTTTTTTTGATCTTCATAGCATCATTTTTACTTAAAAACGCCAAATCGATGCCATGCTTCTCTCGGTAATAGTTTGTCACGGTGCTGCGAAACCGGTTCATTGAAGAAATCAGGGTCAGCGGAGCGTCAGGAAGATGATTGACCAGCAAATCCACCGATTTATGTTGCCCAGTAATAACGTGATTGTCGGCAACAAACTGATCGTTTGCTTTGCCTCCCTGCTTGTCGGGGATATTACAGTCTAGAATTACTAAAACAGCAGTATCGTGCGCCATGGCTACCTGCTTGAGCGCCCTAGCGTTACTAACTTTAACCACACGAACGCTTTTCAACCAATCTTGTTGCGCCAAGTTCGTTGATGCTTTGTCTTTAAGGTGTCTAATCTCGCTAAGCACAAAGTCTGCGAGCAACAGCATCTGATCCGGATCATCTTCCACAATCACGATGATGGGCAAACTCACGTTTGACACTTTGCTTTCCGGCTCGCGCGACGCTTTTTTAAACTTAGAAAACATCAGATTACCTATCGTGAAATCACCGGCTGAAGATGAACATTTCTCTCGCTCTTGCAGCAAGTAAAGCACGCGACTGTCTTTACTAAACAGAATGCGTTTTTTTGGGAACTACTTAAAAGTCTCATCCACTCCCCGTTCAGCGCTTACTTGGTTTTGCAAAGGTAGTGTCAATTCACCCATATAGAAATCAAGTTGCACTTCGGGACGAGATTATAACTTTCAAACCGACACCACTATTGTGAGAAACTGTAACTTTAACTGTGCACAAACGAGAAAATGATGTTTCTGTCGTCAAGGCCAACCGATATCTCCAGGCGAGCGGGTCGCCAAGTTCTTCGGCCAAATCTTTATCCTGTCGGTATTGCGTTAGAGCATTGACAATGCACACAATCAACGAATGATTTTCTTGGCAACAGGATACAGCAATAAGGCGAGCACAGCCCACGCAATGCCCATGTACTGTAGACTATTGTCTGGCGCCCTGATCCCCATGGCATTGAGAACCACCACAATGAGAAAGAGCAACCCAAAACTGATGATCAAAGCCCCAATAATGTATTTCATATGATTACCTGAAAGAGGGCCCCAAAATACGAACCCACCCAATAATGTGCAAGGATTTTGGGAAACTGTAAGAACCTACTCTATTTTATACATCTCGACACCTCTGTCCACGCGATAAGTTACTAAGTCCCCCGCCAACTCATTTCAATGATCATCAGGGTATTCTTGTCTTGGAAACGCTACAATAGCCCGATAAAGCCACTTAATCTGATTTAGATGTTTAGCTTACTCGTTGTTTTTTTCGTACTTGCGATCTTCTTTTCCTTTTTATGTTCGTTATGGGAAGCGGTGTTATTGAGCATCACGCCCACCTATGCGCGCATCCAACAACAAAAGGGAACGGCGCTAGGTCAAACGCTGCAGGATTTTAAAGAGAATATCGATCGGCCTTTAGCTGCCATACTTACCCTAAACACCATTGCCCACACTGTGGGTGCTATTGGCGTGGGTGAGCAAGCCGCAATAATTTGGTCTGACAGCAACCCATTGATCACGCGCCTTATTGTGCCTGCGCTGATGACCCTCGCGGTACTTATCTTGTCGGAAATCGTACCCAAGACAATCGGCGCTTTGTACTGGCAAAGCTTGGTTAAATTCACGGTGTTCTCGCTGCGACTCTTGATGATTGTGCTGGCGCCGCTGGTTTGGTTCGGGCAATTGATTACTAAATCAATCAAGCACAATTCTGACAAACCCATTCTCACTCGCAACGACTTTTTGGCCATGGCGGAACTCGGCGCCGAAGAAGGTGTGTTCGAACCGGGCGAATCAGAGATGATTGGCAGCATGCTGAAATTCAAAAGCATTGAAGTTAGCGATGTGATGACGCCCCGTACTGTTGTCAGTGCCACAGCGGAAGAGCAAACGATTCGCGAGTACTACGAACATCGAAAAGTAAGGCACTTCTCTCGCATACCCACCCACAGCGCAGGCAATAAAGATCTAATAACGGGCTATGTGCTCAAAGTAGATATCATCGAGGCGCTATTACAAGGTCAAGGCGAGCAACCACTCAACACCTTGCGCAGAGACATCGTTGCTGTTGATAAGTCTGTGGCGATCACAGAATTATTTAAGATCCTCACCGATCGAACAGAACACATCGCTGTAGTGTTAGACGAATTTGGCGGCATGCATGGGATTATAACGATGGAGGATGTGATCGAGACGATTCTTGGCCTTGAAATCGTCGACGAAACTGACACCGAAACGGACATGCGAGAACTCGCCCAACGTCACCGTGAAAAGCGCGCTAAAATTCTTGGCACTTATTTTGCGGACGAACCTAATTCGAACGGCGAAAGTTCCTAATTGCGCCTAAAGTAAGTGCGCTGGTTTTTTAAATAGCCGCTGGGCTCTCTAAGTAGTTCTCTAGTGGGTGCATACCGCCTTCTCACCGAATGTCTAAGACGACAAGCAAAGAACCGATAAAGGAGCCATGGTCGGCACCCATCGATTTTCCCAGCAATCTACCGATCTCTCTCAAGGCGCAAGAGATTACCGATGCGATAGCAAAACATCAGTTGGTCATCGTCGCCGGAGAAACGGGATCAGGCAAGACCACACAATTACCAAAAATTTGCCTCGCCATGGGTTATGGCCAACGCGGGCAAATTGCGCATACTCAACCGCGCAGAATTGCTGCTCGAACGGTCGCCGATCGGATTGCTTCAGAGCTCAATACCCAGCTAGGCGAAGGCGTGGGTTACCAAGTGAGATTCACCGATAAATCGAGTGCCGACACACGCATAAAATTGATGACAGACGGAGTTCTGCTCGCGGAATTTCAGCACGATCGTCGTTTATCGAAATACGATGTGATTATTATTGACGAGGCGCACGAGCGCAGCCTCAATATCGACTTTCTGCTCGGTCTACTGAAATCACTATGTAAGAAAAGACCTGAACTAAAGATAATCATCACCTCAGCCACCATTGATTTGGCTAAATTCGCCGAACACTTCTCGATCAAGGGAGTCCCGGCGCCAATCATCGAGGTCTCAGGTCGCACCTTTCCTGTCGAGACCTTGTATTGGCCACCGCAGGACGAAAACCATGCATTACCCGACATAATCGTGCAGACCTGCGAGAAAGTAATTCGTGGTGAAGCCAAAGGCGAGTTTAATGCGCGAGGTGATATCTTAGTT
>CALJJR010000169.1 GCA_937973905.1 uncultured Arenicella sp.
ATCAATGTAGAATAGCTACCAGTCGCTGACTGCAGTTGCTGTCGAATTTCATCATTGCAACTCTCTGGCCATTTTCTTTTTCCGTTTATACAGTCGTCCACGAAGCTCTGAATTTCAGCCGCCAATGCTTGTCTTGGTAGGGCTAACCAATAGGTGCAGCCGGTTAGCTGTGCGTACACCACACCAGCGTGGCCCCGCTCTCGATCGTGGTGTAAATAGGCGCCTCCATTCGGCGCGTTGAAATAACAAATACGTTCTACAAAGTGAGGCGTTTCGGTTCCGAATAGGGTTGAGAAAACTGAGCTGAGCTCTTTGTTTTGCGTGAGCAGTAAAGACTCTGGAAAGATGAGTTCAGTGAGATTTGCTGCATACTGTTGGCGAGTCGTGTCTTTGGCTACATCTTCTTCGAAATCAACGCCGAACGAAAACCGAAAACGTACTGATTTATCGTCTTCGTTGAACGACAACCACGAGAGCTTTATCCATAGATCTTCGGCAACGACTCGATCGCCATCAATGCCGTCGAAGAAAACGGTTTCGAGTTCTTGGTTGTTGCCTTCATTAAACGAAGACCCTAAAGCTTCGTAGTTGACTGCAGTTCGAGAAACATAAGGTTCTTGTGATAAAAGGCTATCTAAATCATTGCGGGTAAGGATGGCCTCGTACAACTCTTTTGATTCTTGAATAGACGTGCGATGCGCCGGAAGCTCTGACAACAGTGCTCGCTCCATCTTGTGTGCATGACCGTTTTCCCAGGCCCACAGAATCTCTTCTTGTTTTCCAGCCGTGGTTTTCTCAACCTCTTTTGCGTTAACGGTTCCAAGGTCGAAACCGCGTCGGCGTAACTCAAGCTCTAACATGCCGGTGTTATGACGGTCTAATCAAGTACGTCGTCATCAAACGTTTTTCTCGGCATCACGCCAATATGGCTCACGCAGACGCTGTTTGAAAATTTTGCCGCTGTCTTCCCTAGGCAGCCTTTCGTGTACATCCAGTTTTCTAGGGAATTTGAATCGGGCGATTTGTTCATCCAAAAAACGGTGTATTTCTTCTAACTTTAACGACTCGTCCTTTTTTAGCTCAACCGCCGCTACAATTTGTTCTCCGTACTCTGAATGAGGAGCGCCAAACACCGCACAATCGAGTATTTGCGGCATTTTGATCATCGCAGCTTCGATTTCGGTAGGGAAAATATTTGCCCCTCCAGAAATGATCATGTCTTTTTTTCGATCGCTTATGAATAAATAGCCATCTTCATCAAGGTAGCCGATATCACCAACAGTGATGTGGCTCCCATAGCGTTGACCTTTTATATCTCCTTCCGTATTTGAATAGATAAAGTCTCCGAATTGAGGCAAGTCAACGAAGATTAAACCTGCTTCTCCGGCCGCTAATTCATTGTTTTCATCGTCGAGAATCTTAATGGAGCCCCCCTCTAAAATTTTGCCAACTGAGCCAGGTTTTTGTATAGATTCTTCCGACGAAATCAATGTCATGAAGCCAATTTCACTTGCTCCATAAGATTCATAGAAAATCGAGCCAAACCAGTCGATCATGGCGTTTTTAACATCGCTTGGCCAAGCGGAGCCAGTTGAGATTCCGTAGCGTAAGCTTGAGGTGTCGTATTTGGCTTTTATTTCATCGGGCAGTTTGAGTAAGCGAACCATCATGGTGGGTACGATATAGCAGTGCGTAATACCATATTTTTCAACATCAGCTAGAAACTGCTCAGGATCGAACTTAGACGCAATATGAATCTCGGTATATTCCGTCACCAAACTAAATAACGATAAGGCGTTAGGCGCACTATGATAGAGCGGTGCGGCGGTATAGAAGCGATCACCAGGCGTGAGCTTTAAGACTGCCGATGCCAAGGCCTTATACGTCTCGTAGGAATCCGGTCGATCTGGGTCTAAGGCTCGTCGAATCCCTTTAGGTCGACCTGTGCTCCCCGATGTGTAAGCAATCATGCCTCGGTATCTTAGTGGCGGAGATTCGATTGGTTGCGCGGAATCGATTAATTCATTGAGTTCAACTTGATTCCCTAAGCTATTCGAACCAATGTTGTAGTTTGCAAGAATATTCGCCGGCGTCGTAATCGCCAAAATTGGAATATCCATCTCCTCTGACTCTGTGAGCTTTGCGGTTAAATCACTATGACCGATTACGGCCTTAGCGCCAGAGTCCCTCAAGATTTGTACGATCTCATTCGCGGTTGCGTGCCAGTTCACGACAACATAATGCGCGCCGATATATCGGCAAGCGATGATTATTTCCAGATAGGCGACATCGTTTCTAAGCAATACGGCGATCGCATCGTCTTCGCCCACTCCAAGGCCTTGCAATACCGTAGCGAGCTTTTTCCCACGGTTTTCGAACTCAGCGCGTTCGAGGACTTGCCCGTCTAAATATAGGTTGTTATTCATTATGGTCACCAACTCGTCGTCATATTGATTAAGTTAGGTGAGGAGAATGCTCCTCGGTCGCATAGAGCTACACAGAATAGTTATCTCGCTTTAAGCAGTTTGCGATTCATTTTTTCAACTTCGATCATAGCGGAGAATGGTTTGAGTTGAGGATTAATCTCTCCGGCTCGACCCATCGCATAGATTTGACCGTAGAACCAAAATTGCACGGCAAACGTATCGATTGTTTTAAGCATTTGTATGCGCCTCAAGGCGCTGAGCCAAGAGGGAAACAAACGCAGGCTGTTCTCTGGGCTGGGCAGCTTCTCTAGACCATTCAGTAATTGAGCAGGCCCGTCAGGCACGGTACACAAGGGGCGAGCTAAGCCGATTAAATCCGCCGCCCCTGACGAAACCGCCGCCGCCATCGCTGCACGGCTACGAAATCCCCCGGTGACCATTATGGGAATGGTGATTTCTTTCTGCATGGCTTGGGCGAAGTCGACGAAGTACGCTTCTCTCGAAGCCGTCGACGGAGCCACATCTTGTTCTTCTGCTGCTTCTAAGCCTTCGACTCCTAGTAGCCTTGGCTGTTCATAGTTGCCGCCTGATATTTCCAGTAAATCAATGCCGGCCTCAGCCAGCCATTTGGCCACTTGTAGGCTTTCGGAGAAGGCAAAGCCGCCACGTTGAAAATCAGCGCTATTAAGCTTTACCGAGATCGGGAAATTCTCACCTACAAGCGCTCTGGTCGCAGTAACCACAGAAAGTAAAAAGCGCGCTCGATTTTCTAGGCTGCCGCCATAATCATCGCTGCGTTGGTTGGCTAAAGGGTTCAAAAAGGATGACAGCAGATAGCCGTGTGCGGCATGTATCTGCACGCCGGTAAAGCCGGTCTCTTGGCATATTTTGGCAGTTTTAGCGTAGCGTTGAATAAGCTCTTTGATCTCTACCGCAGTCATCTCCACCGGTTGACCAAATTGACCCCCGGGCAAACCCAGTTTCACCGGGGAGGGGGCTTTGGGGTTGCGATTGACAATTTTCTGAGTTTGCCGACCCGCATGGCTAATTTGCGCCCAAAAATGATTGTCGTTCGAGGTGGCGGCTTCGGTCCAAGCTGATAATTTCTCACGTAACTCGAAATCTGCTTCGCCTTCAATAACCACGTTTCCCGGTCGCTCAAGGTGCATCTTGTCGACCTGTATGTTGCCTGAGAGTAGCATTCCAGCACCGCCATCTGCCCACAGGCGGTAGAGTCGGTTGAGTTCGGGAGTCGGGTATCCTCGCGAATCGGCTAACCCTTCTGTCATTGCCGCTTTGGCAAACCGGTTGGCTATGGTTGCGCCACAGGGCAAATCGAGAGGTTCGTTTAGAAGGTCAGGCATGGGCGGGAAACGTTTCAAGATTGAGAGCGAATGATTCTAACAACCACGGCAGTTGAGATCATCAGCTTTACTCGCTTTGATCTTTCAGCAAGCATAAAAAAACCGCGCTCCGACAATTGCCGAAGCGCGGTACTTTTGAGTTTTAAGATTCCCTTTAAAATTCGAAAGACACAGTTAGCACTGCGCGACCATCTGCAAGATCGTCGTTATCTATATCTGTGTCCCAGTAAGATAGGTCGACGCCTATTCCATTGAAATCTTTTGATACGCCTACTTGATAGAAATTATAACTATCGTAGTCACCGTACGTGGCTCCTAAAGACACGCCTGACTCAAAATCATAGCCATAGCTGAGCTCGATGTTGTCGTCAAACTCGTCGCCAGCATAATAGGTAACGCCAAAGCCGGCATAGCTCAAGCCAACGTAGTACTCAGTGAAGTCTGAATCATCAGCACCGTTACCACCGTGGTAGGTGTATTCGATGATCCCTAAATCGATGCCAAGGCCATTATCGAGTTCGGTACTCCAGCCACCATATAAATCCACTTCAGTCGTTTCTGGACCACCAAAATCAACCGTCGCTCCCCATGCGCCAACATAAAAGCCCGAATCATGAGCGTAGTCGAACCCGGCTTGTACAGAAGGGTCACCGTCGTTTTGTGATACTCCGCGCCAGACGTAGTCTGATTGAATTGCAAAGTTTGCACTTATTTCAGCGTTAGCGACGGGTGCCATCATTAGCCCCATCAGTAGGCCAGCTGAGACCTTTCGCATGCTATTTTTCATTTGTAACTCCAAAATAGATTGTTAAAGTTTTCTGAATATCGATTCAGATTAGTTCTCGGGGATCGAAGCGAGTTGCGAACTCCATATTGAGAAGGTTTTCAATGGTTTTGAATTGAACACGATCAACTTCCATCGGCCCGATAAATTCGGATGCTAGGTTGTACATGGCATTGACAGCCTCTTTACAATCACTGAGTGAGATATCCAATGGCACATCGATTGCAGAGAAATGTGCCCCAGCGAATGTGCCGAGTGCTCGTTCAAATGAGCCATGAGAAATTCTGATTTCGTTTCTGCAAGCGCTGGCGAAATCTCGTACATCGCTTGGACTCGCGCGTGAAAACTGTTTGGTGAATTCAATCAGAAATTCGCTGATCGCAATGATCATAGGCGGTTGCTGCTTTACAATTTTGTCGTCATCGCCTTGTTCTGTGGGCACGGCTATATCGGCTGCGCCGCCATTCAAATAGCCAGGAACGGCATCCAACTCATCGAGTAATTTGCTTGATGCAGAATGCATGGCAATCATTAATCGCTTCTTCTCGTTAGTATCCAGCCCGAGAAAACTCTCGATCTCAGAAACCACTTCGACGATATCGAATGCTGAAGACGCGAGTGTTTTTTGCCAGTGTTGAAACGCATTCGCTACGACGGTACGGTCGTTGGTCATGCGCTTCAAGCCCGTGTAGATGACTCGTTCGTTGAACGCTTGATTGGTAGTAGACATGTTTATTTCTCTAATCTAACGTCGACTTACAAGTCAGCGCGCGCGTGCGTGATCACAAACTCGTTGTAACCAATCTCTTTATGTTCGCTGATATCCAACCCGCGTTGCTCATAGGTTAGAGGTACACGAACTGCGCGTATCTTATTGAGCACCCAAAACAGAGCATAAGAAATCGCCACACCCCAGAGGAAAGCGACGAAGATGCCGACCACTTGAGCCACAATGCGCTCAAAATTGAACATATCGCCTTGATAGAACAATCCGGCCGCCAAGGTACCCCAGGCACCGCAAAAACCGTGCACGGGGATCGCGCCAACCACGTCATCAATTCTTAGTTTCAGCATGAGGTTTGAAGTTAGAACAACCACGCCACCTCCAATAAAACCAGTGGCCGCTGCCATTGGTGCCGACATCGTATCAACACCCCCGGTGACGGATACTAGCCCTCCCAGCGCGCCATTAACAATCACTGTCGCGAAGAACCCTTGTTTTGTGAGGACCAGTGTCGTAATCGCTCCGAGAATCCCGAAAACTGCCCCAAAGTGCGTATTCAACAGAATTTGGCCGAGGTTGGAGAAGTCTTCATTAACCGAACCGCCGTTAAACCCGAACCATCCGAACCATAAAATAAAACCGCCAATGGCAACGAAAGGTAAGTTGTGACCGGGTATTTGATGCACCGCGCCTTTACGACTGTAGCGACCTGTTCGTGGGCCAATAAAAATCAAAGCACCCAGTGCGCACCATGCTCCAATGGAGTGGACCACGGTCGCGCCCGCAGCATCCACAAAGCCGAGTGATGCCAGCCAGCCATTATCATTCCAGGCCCAGCTGCCAAAAATCGGGTATACGAGTGCAGTGATAATAAATGCGCCGCTTACATAAGGCAGAAAACTAAACCGTTCTGCTACTGCACCGGATACGATCGTTGCTGCCGTTGCCGCGAACATCATTTGATAGAGAAGGGTGAGTGTTTCTTGGTCATTACCACCACTGGGAGCAAAGCCACTTAAACCGATCCAGCCAGTCTCATTTACGCCGTACATAAAGGCGAACCCAAACAACCAAAAGCCCAGTGTGCCCAAGCCAATATCGGTAAAGTTCTTCAAGATTACGTTAATGGTGTTCTTTGAGCGCACCATGCCACCTTCCAATAGTAGGAAGCCGGCTTGCATAAACAAAACCAAGATGCAGCAGATACCAATCCACAAAGTTTGTAGAAGCTGGGTCGTATTTTCATCAGCAGCAAAGCTCGTGTTTGGCAGGGCGGCCAGAATTAGCAGCGGCAAACACAAACCAAGCCGGTTTTTAGAATTCATTTTGAATAAAGGAATCATTATGAATCCCCCAAATTAATGATTAGATTGGCTTTAAAACGTCGCCAAACAATGGGTATGAGATAGATTTCCACGGTGCGTGTAATGGCCAGCTCTTCGCCTTTACCTTTAAGCACCAGCGGGACCGAGAGCATAAATTGATCACCAAATTCACGACGCGCGTTGCCGGAGATTGTGTTACATACTTCGCCAACTAAATCCAT
>CALJJR010000170.1 GCA_937973905.1 uncultured Arenicella sp.
CTCACCAGTCACCGATTTCTCTTGTGACCACGCATCCAGTTGGGCACGACTGAGCTCACCCTTATCAGTTAACTCCCATTCGGCGACTTCATTAAAAAACATTTCGTACTGCTCGAAACTCGACACGCTAACAACAACTTCGTGCCAGCCAGAAATAGAAAAAGGTTCCTTCGCTAAGACTAATGATGGCAACAAGAAAAAAACCGTGAATAGGATAGCCATACGACTCTTCATAGCATGTGCTCCAAGAAAATTAATCGATATGAAATTTGCTAAAACCGCTAAGTCCCTAAACCAACCCGCGCCCTGCAAACGCAATCTTGAGTCGGCAAGAAACTTAGACAAAAAAAGGGACTCATATGAGCCCCTGTCAAACCTCGCTAGTGAGTGCTAGCGATAAAACTATGCGTCAGAGCCAACCACCAGCTAGCTCCGACACATAGCGTGTATTGGGACAACCCTAAAAGTCCCAGAATACCTCTTCATTACACGAACCGCGTAACGATAAGTTGAAAGGTATCAACCCAACATTTAGAAACGGGCTCGGAATGTCACTCCAAAACGTCGTCCATTACGATTATTATATTGAAAACCTCTAGACTGCCCAGCTGCAGATAAGTTGAAAACAGATGGAATCGGTTGTCCTGCTACGGTATAGCTGTTGACACCTAAGGCATCAATAAAGCGTAATACTCCCAGCGCGGCGTCCTCATCAGTCAAGTTCTTTCCCCATAGAGACAAGCTGTATTTGTCTTCGGCCCACTTCAAAGTTAGCCTAGCATCCAACTCGAAACTTGACCCACTTTCGGCCAAATTTTGAACCTGAGCAAACCGACTATCTAAATATGACCCGTTAAGCGAAAAGGTTCCGTCAATTGTCTCTGAAGGAGCAAAACTGTAGTCGCCATAGAAAGATAATTGATGCGGTGCTTGACGAGGTATCTCTTGCCCATCGAGACTGCTGTTCCCGAAGACCAGTTCCTGTGTATTCTCTTGCCCATCAGTGAATTCAGCATTGGTATATGCATAGGTGCCTCCAACAACCAAATCCGGCATGGATTCTGGAATATATGAGGTCTCAAGTTCAACACCGTAGATACGAACTTCACCTAAATTAGCAGTAGCCGACCCCGTTGTTCCGGTCACACCTAACGCTGCTAGGTTTTCAGTAAGTTGATATCCGTCAATCTCGCTATAGAACACAGCTGCATTGAATATGCCTCGACCATCGGCGATCACATTTTTACTACCAAACTCCAATGTTGTTGACTCTTCTTCATCAAAGGAGCCGAAACCAACATCTTGTGCTGCCTCGCTGTTAAATCCACCCGGTTTTGTACCTTGAGCGATAACACCATATAAGAGCTGACCATCAGACCTTTGATAATCAAGGGTTACCCTTGGCGTAACCGCGGTAAACTCTTCACTTTGCGTAAACGTCACCATCGATTCGTCTTGATTGAAAAACGTTTGATCAAGTTCTTCTTTCGCCCATCGTATTTCAGCAGAAGCCGACAATTTATCGTTGAACTTGTGAGAGATTGAACCGAACACCGACACATTCTCAGTTTCAAGCAATGCTGGATTAGTCGGCCCAAAACTAAATGGGATTAGGTTGACCACGAATGGCTGCCCTATGGCAGCAGCTATCTCACCAGCACCTCGGTTAAATGAGTCGCGCGCAGCTTGTTCAAATCGACCATCAGCGAAACGGCCAAGCAGATCACGATCTTCGGCTTCGTTCTTAAAGTAATAGCCACCAAGTCTCCACGTCGTATCTGCGTCTGTTGGTGAGTCTATTCTAATCTCGGCGACCTGAGTTTTCTCAGTGTCATTATCTGTTGTTGTAAAATCAAATGGTAACAACAGAACACCAAATGGAGCTCCTGGAGGGCCCAGTGGAAACGGTCCGCCAACACTGGCAGTCGCAAATGCTCCAGGCTGGCCATCTGAATCCAGTTCATCTTTGAATTCCTCTTTTGTATATCCTAAGGTTGTAAATAGGCTATGTCCAGACCCAAATTCGTACTCACTGTTAATCGAAAAAAATGTCTCTTCTCTTTCGATACCACCACCATCACCGAGGGTATTGGAAAGTTGATTCGACCCACTAGGATTGGGATCTTGAGTTTCTACAACACCGCGATAAAACGGTTGAACCCCTCCCAGGTTTTCGCCTCCAGGAACATTTACATTTAAGCTATCAAAACCCAGCAAGCCAATTGGAAAGTGACCATCATCGTCTTCGTTGTAAGCCGCTCTAATAGTGACATCCCAGTTTTCTGTTAACGCCGCCTTAATAGTGCCGGAAAAAGAATTTGATGATTCGTTACCGACTGATGGGTTCAAGTTATCGGGCTGGTCAAACTCACTGTCGAACTCGTAATAACGACCCGCTAACGAGTAAAAAAGTTTGTCTTCGACAATTGCGCCACTGACGTTTCCTAATACTTGTACCAAACCGTGCTCACCGGCTTCAATACTTACCCCGCCTTTAGTCTCGTTTGTCGGCTGACGACTCGTAATGTTAATTGCACCGGAATACGTATTACGCCCGAAAAGTGCGCTTTGCGGGCCCTTGATAATTTCAATACGATCCACATCACCAAAATTCAGAGAACGTATTGATTGAGTGACGTTTACGCCATCAATAAATACTGAGACACCACTAGCACCTAAAATGTTGGCCTGACCACGAATAATAGGACGATCAAACTGACGCCCAAATGGAGTATCAAATACAAACCCCGGTGTTTGCCGCGAAATGTCTTCAATGTTTTGAAAGCCCTTATCGAAAATATCATCGGAGGTAAAAGCCGTAACTGCAACCGGAGTCTCCTGCAAACTCTCTTCTGTTTTACGCGCTGTTACAACCAGTTCTTCTAGCACCCTCATTTCTTGCTCTTGCGCTAATACGGTTGTCGATATACCCAAGGGCATCATCATAGAGATCGCCATACATATCGATGTCTTTTTTAAAGTTATATCGTTTTGGAGTCTATTTTTCATTGTTTCCCGCCTTCTTTTCAGTAGTTGAAATATCGCATGCTGGTTCCGATATATTCCAGAATTCACACCCGAAGATATAATGTTATATTAATATAACATTATCTGCTATTGAAAGCGCAAAATCGTATTTTCTACTAAAAAGCTTAGCCAGCCGGATGAAAACACTATATTTTTCATGCACTTAATTATAAAAATAAGTCTTTTTTAATTCTAGCAATGCGATAAATTCACATTATCAACCATATATTAGCAAGCAACTTCCATACTTCTAGACTACTTATTGGTTCATAACTGCGGGCTAGAAACGCATCCCAGCGCACCGATGTATTCTAGGTAGGCAGAAGCTAGATGGCTCCACTATTTAACCCAATGCACTCGGTTAGCTAATTACTGCCTGATAAAACTAACCAGTTTCAAAACATCAAATTAAATACTGTCTTGTCTTAAAGATGAGTGAGTGGCATGCGAGTAGTTTGCTTCGTCGTCTCCATAACAAAACTTGAGCTCACATCATGCAAATCGGCTTTAATTATTTTTTTGTATAGCCGGTCATAGCCTGGCATATCTGGAACCACTGCTTTGATTAAATAGTCGAGATCTCCGCTCATTCGGTGAATTTCGAGCACCTCTGGGATATCCTGTAGTACCTGATTAAAATGCTGCATCCATTGATCATTATGCTGGTTCGTGCGCACAGAGATATAAACCGTCAATGGCAAATTTATCTTTGCTTGGTTTAACAAAGTAACGCGCTCAAGAATAACTCCCGCCTTTTCGAGCTTTTGAATCCGGCGCCAGCATGCCGATTTTGACACACCAACACGCTCGGCAACCTGAGCAACTGAGAGGCTGGCGTCGTTTTGAATCAACAATAAAATTTGCCGATCGAGCTTATCTATAGAAACATTTGTCATACACACACCTCAATTGCAAAACCCATAAAACGCATTCCAAAAAATAGTTATCTTGCAACAACGTATCACATTAATACAGAAAATAAGAACAAAATTCACCAATAAGGAGATTTCAGACAACAACAAGGAACACAGTTCGTGGGCGTAGAGGTTAATCTAGTCAACATTGTCTGACCAAATGAAGCTGAACCATGCCTTGCGAACAAACCCTCTTAAAGAACATACGTGATTCAATTATTGGTGAAAATACACCAATCAACACACCCTTCGGCACTAAGCCCCTGGTCTATGCGGATTACACGGCTTCCGGCCGCTCACTCGCCAGCATCGAGCACTTTATTCAAGAGAAGGTATTGCCTTTCTACGCCAATACTCACACAGAAACCTCATACACTGGCGCACAGACAACTCGGTTAAGAGAAGAAGCTCGCGCTACCATTGCAAGCGCAATCAATGCATCAAACGAAGACGCAATAATTTTCTGCGGGTCAGGAACCACAGCTGCGATTGATAAGCTGATTTCACTGCTTAATCTACGATTGCCTAAAGACCTCGACGACAAGCACGTATTTACCGCGCAAATACCGGAAGAACAAACGCCGGTTGTGTTCATTGGGCCTTACGAACACCATTCTAACGAACTTCCCTGGCGCGAGAGCTATGCCGATGTCGTGACCATCCCACTGACCGCTGATGGCCTTTTAGATATTGGCGAGTTAGAACAAGCTTTGCAAAAGTATCAGCAACGCACCCTTAAGATCGGCAGCTTCTCGGCCGCATCAAATGTCACCGGTTTGAAGACCGATGTTGATCGTATTACCCGTTTGTTAAATCGCTATGGCGCGCTGTCATTTTGGGACTATGCTGCTGCCGCGCCGTATGTTGATATTGATATGCAGGGCCCTGAGCCGAGTGAAACTCGCAAGCACGCGGTGTTCATTTCCCCGCATAAATTCATCGGAGGGCCCGGCACTCCAGGCATTCTGGCTGTTAATAAATCCTTGTTGAAAAACCGGGTTCCAGCGGTCTCTGGTGGCGGCACGGTCGCTTACGTTACCCCTCAAGGCCATCGCTATATCAATGACCCTGAGCGCCGTGAAGAAGGTGGCACACCAGGGATAGTTGAATCGATACGCGCTGGCTTAGTATTCAAACTACAACAAGATGTTGGCACAAGCACAATACAAAAACTTGAAGAACAATTTGTTCGGCGGGCACTTGCGCGCTGGTCGAAACAACCGAACATCAATATTCTTGGTAACGTGGACGCACCTCGACTTTCGATTATCTCTTTTAGGATAAGGCATGATTCGAAAGACCTGCATTATAGTTTTGTCGTTGCATTGTTGAATGATCTCTTCGGCATTCAGGCGCGTGGCGGA
>CALJJR010000171.1 GCA_937973905.1 uncultured Arenicella sp.
CTTGCGGCTTGTGGCGGTCGCAGTACGGTGGTCACGCAAGACGATAGCGCCGAGTACCGAAATGCTCAAATATTGCCGCCGTTGAAAAAACCCAATGACACTCGTCCATCGCCCACTGTCGCACCTGTTTCTGCAGCAACCGCCACAGCTGCGCCAGCGGCTAATCAGGCTGTTACCTCAGCACCGGCTGCTGTTCCGGCATCCAACGTTGAAGAAAACTCCAATCTTGCTCCGCAAACCTTAGGGGTAGTGAGTGCTCAGGTCGTAGAGAGAAAAAATGGTGGCGTTGCTCTGCAAATCAACGGTGGCCCTGACGCAGCTTGGGAGTATTTGAGGTCAAATCTGAATAAATCCGATATCACCGTGCATACCCGCAATAAGTCAGCTGGGCGGTTTGCCATTGGTTGCACCGGAATCGATGTAGAGGAACCGGTTAATATCACAAAAAAAGGTGGTTGGTCTATCTTTAAAAGAAGCTCCGAAGAAGGTGACCATTGCAGCCTACAATTGCAGGCCAATAAAAACGGTGCGCTGGTAAAAGCCTACGATCGAAGTGGTCAACTTGTATCTGCTGAGTTGGCGCAGTCTTTGTACTCACGTTTGTTGAACAATTAGAAAATAAACCTACATACCACCTGGAGCAGCCATGCAACGCGGCGAAGAACTCTACAGCGGCAAAGCAAAGTCCGTCTATAAATGCGAACGTGATGATGCGCTAATTTTGCGCTTTCGCAACGATACCTCTGCCTTTGATGGTGAAAAGATTGAGCAACTCGACCGTAAAGGAATGGTCAATAATAAGTTCAATGCGTTCATCATGCAGCACTTGCAAACAGCAGGAATTGAGACTCACTTTTTAGAACTTTTGTCTGACGACGAAGCTCTGGTTCGTAAACTGGATATGTTTCCAATTGAATGTGTGGTCAGAAATATCGCGGCAGGTTCGATGTGCAAACGTCTTGGCATTGAAGAGGGCATAGATTTATCGCCGCCAACGTTTGAGTTCTTCTTAAAGAACGATGCAATGCACGACCCAATGATCAATGAATTCCATATAGCGTCGTTCGGTTGGGCCGATGCTGAGGCTGTCAGCGTTATGCAAGAACGTACTTTCAAAGTAAACGAAATTCTTAGCAAGCTTTTCTCTGATGCTGGAATGATCTTGGTTGATTTCAAACTCGAATTCGGTCGTCAAGGCGAGCAAATCTTTTTGGGCGATGAGTTCACTCCGGATGGTTGTCGGATATGGGATGCCCAAACGCGTGAAAAGCTCGACAAAGATCGTTTTCGAAAAGGGCTGGGTGGCGTCGTCGAGGCTTATGAGCAAGTAGCGCAACGACTAGGTCTGGAAATCTAATAGCTTGTCCTGCTGAGCTGCTTTGGCATTTCGGCAGCGCGTTAACCGTCACTTTCTCTAGGTGACATGAGATAAATGAGCCGACTGATATAGGTCGGCTCAATTGATTTACAGGAGCAGTCGTACCAATGTTACGCATTCGTGGTAGTCGCGCTATTTCGCCTTTTCGTATCGAAAAATTATTGACGCTGATCAAGGCAGAAGTGTCGACTGTTGATGAGGTCGACAGTGAATATCAACACCTAATCAACCTGAGTAAAGACGCGCAGCTGTCTGCTGCTGAACAAGAAAAACTTAAGCAGCTACTTACTTACGGGCCAAGTCTCGACGATGTAGAGCACGCGGGGCAAAGAATTTACGTGATCCCGCGTTTCGGAACCATTTCTCCTTGGTCCACAAAGGCCACAGATATCGTACACCACTGCGGGTTAACGGCCGTGTCTCGGGTGGAGAGGGGGGTTGCGTTCTACCTTAAATCGAGCTCGAAGCTGTCCGCAAGCGAGTTAGAAAAAGTGGCGCTTCACCTCCACGACCCTATGGTGGAATCTGTCATCTTTGACTTGGAAGACGCACAACCGCTGTTTCGCGCCGAGCGACCGGCACCACTGTTTGAAGTACCCTTGCTTGAGCAAGGTCGAGAGGCTTTAGATTCGGCAAACACCAGCTTAGGCCTGGCGCTTTCTGACGATGAGATTGACTATCTGGTCGAGGCTTATCAGGGTTTAAACAAAAATCCCACGGATGTTGAACTCATGATGTTCGCGCAAGTAAATTCTGAACATTGTCGTCATAAGATATTTAACGCCGATTGGATAATTGATGGGGAATCCAAAGAACATTCTTTGTTTCGTATGATTCGCGAAACTCATAAGCAAAATCCCGCTGGCACCTTAGTCGCATATTCAGATAACTCTTCAGTGTTGGCGGGTTCAGTCGGCGAGCGATTTTTTGCTGATCCAGAGAGTGGCCAGTATGTGTCCGAGCGAGAAGATATCCATATTCTATGTAAGGTAGAAACGCATAATCACCCCACCGCGATTTCTCCTTTCCCAGGCGCTGCGACCGGGTCTGGTGGTGAAATTAGAGATGAGGGCGCGACGGGTCGAGGCTCAAAACCAAAAGCTGGGTTAACGGGATTTTCTGTGTCAAATCTTCATCTGCCTGATGCGGGCAAACCATGGGAACGCGCCGCGAGTAAGCCCAATCGCATTGCTTCACCCCTGCAGATTATGCTCGAGGGGCCGATCGGCGGTGCGGCTTTTAACAATGAATTTGGTCGCCCCAATATTGCAGGCTATTTTCGAACTTATGAGCAAGCGATATCCAGCAACGCGGATGTTCGTGGGTACCACAAACCCATTATGTTGGCAGGCGGGCTAGGCAATATTCGGCCTGACCACGTCGAGAAGAACATTATTCCTGACGGTGCCTATATTGTGGTTTTGGGTGGCCCCGCCATGCTGATAGGTTTAGGTGGAGGGGCCGCATCCAGCGTCGCCAGTGGCCAAAGCAGCGAAGATCTAGATTACGCGTCGGTGCAGCGGGGCAACCCAGAGATGCAACGACGTTGCCAAGAGGTTATCGATGCGTGTTGGGCAAGAGGAGACTCAAATCCGATTATCTCGATCCATGACATTGGCGCTGGCGGCCTTTGCAATGCATTGCCCGAGTTAGTTGGAGATGCGGGGCGCGGCGGTAAGTTCAATCTGCGTGAGGTTCTGAACGATGAACCAGGCATGTCGCCAATGCAGATTTGGTGTAACGAAGCACAAGAGCGATACACCTTGGCCGTGGCACCTGACAGGTTGGCTGAATTTGAAGCGATTTGTGCGCGTGAGCGTTGTTTATACTGCGTTGTCGGGACCGCATCTGAAGATGAGGTTTTGGTGTTGGTCGATGAAGAGTTTGCTGCCGGAACCGACCGGCAAGCGACACCGATTGATTTGCCCATGGATACCTTGTTTGGTAAGCCACCGAAGATGTTGCGAGAGGTGTCCAGCGTGGAACGCAATGCTCCTGAGCTTGACCTGAGTGACGTGCAACTTGACGAGGCAATACGTCGCGTACTCACCTTGCCGACTGTCGCGGATAAGACATTCTTGGTGACGATTGGAGATCGATCGGTGGGCGGTATGATCGCCCGCGACCAGATGGTGGGGCCATGGCAAGTGCCGTTAGCCGACGTAGCGGTTACCAATAGTGCTTATTCAGGTTCTACGGGTGAAGCAATGGCCATGGGCGAACGCACACCCTTGGCGTCAGTGAACGCGCCGGCCAGCGGTCGAATGGCGATTGCCGAGGCACTGACCAATTTGGCCGCAGCCAACCTGCGTGATCTTGGCGAGGTGAAATTGTCGGCCAACTGGATGGCCGCAGCAGGACATACCGGCGATGACGCGGCGTTGTATGCCACTGTAGAGGCTGTGGGCATGGAACTTTGCCCACAGCTTGGTATCGCGATACCCGTAGGCAAAGACTCAATGTCGATGAAAACTGTCTGGCAGAATGATGCTAGACAAACCGAATCAGTAACCGCACCGGTTTCGTGTGTTATTTCGGCCTTTGCGCCGGTGAACGACACAGCTAAAACGATGACGCCGGTTTTAAACACTGAAGGGTCATCCAAGCTTTACTTGCTCGATTTGTCCGGCGGTCAGTCACGGCTTGCCTGCTCAGCTCTTGCGCAGGTTTATGGTCAGGTAGGAACGCAGACGCCAGATATTGACGATGCCGAGTTGTTAAGGCGAGGCATTTTAGCGATCCAAGAATTGGTCCAAGACCAAATCATCTCCGCCTATCACGACCGCTCCGATGGCGGGCTAATTGTCAGCCTGCTCGAGATGGCGTTTGCGTCTCGCTGTGGTCTTGAAATCCTTTGTCCAGAAGGGCACGACGTATTGGGAGCGTTGTTCAATGAAGAGGCTGGAGTAGTGCTACAAGTCATGGAAGCCAAAAACGCCGATTTTGCGGCAGTTCTGGCTAAACATGGTTTGTCTGACGCCATCCTCGATGTCGCAAAACCTGTCTCAGGCGATCGTGTTTCTATCCTGCATAAACAGGAGAAGATTTTCGCGGAATCGAGAGTTTCTTTACATCGTGATTGGTCAGAAACAACTTGGAGGATGCAATCCTTACGCGACAACCCTGAGTGTGCGCAACAAGAGTACGACCGCATTTTGGACCAGCAAGACACAGGATTGTTCGCCGCGCTTTCTTATGATGTTAACGAAAATATCGCCGCTCCCTATATCGGGGGCAGCAAGCCGCGAATAGCCATCCTCAGAGAGCAAGGCGTCAATGGTCATCTAGAAATGGCTGCAGCCTTTGCTCAATCTGGATTTGAGGCGATTGATGTGACTATGACCGATCTTATCAGCCAACGTCATTCGCTGAACGATTTTAAAGGTTTGGCGGCTTGCGGCGGGTTTAGCTATGGTGATGTGCTTGGTGCTGGCGAAGGTTGGGCTAAGTCGGTGTTGTTTAATACTGAAATACGTGACCAATTTGCGGCCTTCTTTGCTCGAGAAGATGCGTTTGCGCTTGGCGTTTGCAATGGGTGCCAGATGCTCTCGAATTTGAAATCGATCGTTCCTGGTGCAGTCCATTGGCCGCATTTTGTGCGCAATAAATCAGAGCAATATGAAGCTCGATTTGTGCAGGCGAAGATCGAAAAAACCAACTCCCTGTTCTTTGCTGGCATGGAGGGTTCTAGCATGCCCATCGTCGTGGCTCACGGTGAAGGTCGTGCCGAATTCTCCGCAAACTCGGCGCAGGTGAGTGCAGCTCCGCAAATCGCCATGCGATATGTCGACTATCGAGGTGAGTCTTCTGAGGTCTATCCAAGCAATCCAAACGGGTCGCCTGATGGCATAGCAGCCTTAACCAATGAAGATGGACGCATCACAATCATGATGCCGCACCCTGAGCGAATCTTTCGTGCAGTGTGTAACTCGTGGCGCGATCCAGAGTGGGAAGAGTACAGCCCGTGGATGAGAATGTTTCGTAATGCGCGAGTCTGGGTTGACTAGCTTACGCTTGGTTTTAACTGTTAGGCATCAACCAAGTTATCAATGTAGTTTTTAAGTAAAGACACCATTTTGGCGGTTGTTGCGGGCGAACACGCTTCACCAGCCAAGACATGTTGATAGGGGTCGCTTGAATCAGTAAATTCCACCAACTCAACAGTCGCGTTTTCCATTTGCTCAGAAATGCTGAGGATTCGATCAACGCGAATAACTTGATCATTTGGCGAGTAAACCATCAAATGTGGTATTTGGGTCACGCTGTGGTCTTGATCAACCACTTGATCAACGAGATGAATCATTGGCACCAGTGCTTCCATCGGGTAGCGTTCAGTCCAATATAACTTGTGCAGCTCATTTTGAGGGGTAAATCCGCGGTACGGGCCATTAACCCATTTCGCAAGCCTTAAGCCCCAGCCCCATCTTACGATCTCACCAACGCGGCTGGCGATGCCAAAATTTGGTGAGATCATTATGTTGGCCAACATGTCTTCGGCGAATGGTTGAGCTGCCAACCAGCTCGCCAGAGTGCCGCCGGTTGACGCGCTGACAATAATTACTTGGTCGCCGATCATGCTGCCGATTTCCCATGCTTCTTTAGTGTCATTCAGCCATTTCTCAATATTGGCTTCAGCCATAGCCTCACCGCTGCGGCCATGACCCGCGAGACGAGTAAAAAAGACATTCGCACCGATCTCATCCGCCAGCAGCTCAGTGACAGGGCTTAGTTCGCCAGCGGATGCAGAAAAGCCGTGAATGTAGACGATTGATACCTGCGTTTTTCGCGTGCCATCAAACCAACGAATGGACTTTTCAGTGCCCCGCACAATATCGGTGTGCTTGCTCTCTTGATTCAGCAGGTAACCCTCCAGGCCCTCAAGGTCGTCTGAGAGCGTGGTTGCGGCAGTCGTGCCACTGCTCAAAGAGTACGCGGAGAACAATGCTAAGTGTTTGAAAAGTTTAGTTAAATTCATCTTTGTTCTTTTCAGTGGAATGCAGGGGGGCGTCGCTGTTCTAGATATTATGGTTGACCGGCGGTAATTTGCTATTATTACTATGCCCTGATCACATTCTCATAAAACCATGAAAAAACAGACCGTTATCAGACATAAATCAACTGTTGGGTTAAATATTAGCTCGCGTTTGGCCACTAACTTGTTAATTTTAGTGAGCTTTGTGCTTGCAGGAACTGCAGTTGCGCAAGACTCGGTAGATACCAGTAATCTTCGTGAGCAAGTTCGTTGGCAGTCCGAATCTAAAGTGCGCCAAATGCTTGGCGACCCGCAAACAGTTCGTGGACCAATCGGAACCCATGCAAGTTACCAGATTTGGAATTACGATAATTTCAGTATTGCCTTCGCCAACAATCGAGCATTTCATTTGTTCGACAAAGCCAGTCTGCGAAAATTGCAACTCGAAGAAACACGGTAGTTAAATCAGCAGCATACTACGGTAGAGAGTAGGGTAGATAGTACGACAAGTTTTGTTAAGTGTTTACCAGCAACTCTTCCATTATTCTCAAGTAGACTTTCGCTAGTTGTTCAGGCGCGTCAAGCGCAATATTTTCATTGCGCTTATGTATCGACTCATTCACGGGGCCAAGTTCGACAACTTGTGCTCCAGTAGTTGCGATAAATCGGCCATCTGAAGTGCCTCCACTGGTAGACAACGCCGTCGTCACGCCCAATTCCTCAGTGATGGCGTGTTGGCAGGCCGCCACCAATTCAGCTTCCTCAGTTAGGAAGGGCAGGCCAAATAAAGTCCAATCAATAGTGTGTTCTACGCCAAGTGAAGTTAGCTCACTTTCAATTCTGGCTTGGATTTGTGGCGCTGTTATTTCTGTTGAGAAGCGCAGATTGAATACGATTTCGACTTCGCCTGGAATCACGTTGGTTGCTCCCGTGCCGCCGTTGATATTCGATATCTGAAAACTGGTTGGGGGGAAATAATCGTTACCCTTATCCCACTCTATAGCGGTAAGCGTACTGATGACTTGACCACAGTCGTGGATAGGATTGCGCGCCAAATGAGGGTAGGCGATATGACCCTGAATACCTTTGATGGTTAGTTTTCCGCCCAGCGAACCACGGCGGCCGTTCTTTATCACATCCCCGAGTTGGGTCGTTGAGCTTGGTTCACCAACAAGACAATATTCAAAGTGCTCACCACGTTCCTCTAGTGTTTCAATAACTTTGCGTGTGCCACAGGTGGCCGGGCCTTCCTCATCTGAGGTTATTAAGTACGCGAGAGAACCCTCATGATCTGGATGTTTGGTTACGAATTCCTCGGTAGCAACTATGAAGGCGGCCAGCGACGCTTTCATATCAGCCGCGCCACGCCCATATAGACGTCCATCTCGTTCAATGGGTGTAAAAGGTTCAGAGTCCCAGTCCTCTAGCTTCCCTGGAGGCACCACGTCCGTATGCCCTGCAAGTACTAGGCAAG
>CALJJR010000172.1 GCA_937973905.1 uncultured Arenicella sp.
TTAAAGGCTATCTTCATGATACGGGTCTTGAAGATGATCTTCCTTTAGAGCTGCAGGATCACGGCCTTGGATATCACAAAGTGCATGGCCAGGCCGCTCACTCTTTGCTGTACACAACAGAATATCAAGGCAAGCATTTGCACTTATTGTTCGACGGTAAAAGTGTTCTTAGACTGGCGATATTCTTCGGTATTTTCCCGCTCACCATTGTTTTGATTCTCATTTACGTTACTGCTTGGTGGGTTTATCGCGAATCAAACGTGTTTTTAAGTCCAATCGTGTGGTTGGCCAATAAATTTGACCGTTTCGATCCAGCGCACCCGGACGCCCGCTTGGATGACCTAGATACTATCCCCGGTGATGTCGACTGGGAGGTTGAAAAGCTGTTCCAATCTTTCAGTTCTTACTCACGACGAATTCGGCAATTTGTTGAACGAGAACGAGCATTTACGAGGGATGCAAGCCATGAGTTCAGAACGCCGCTGACGGTCATCAAAATGGCCAGTGATATGTTGTTGTCCGAAGATGAGTTGGATGAACACGTAAAGAAATACGTAACGCGCATCAAGGGCTCCGCTAGGGATATGGAGGAACTGATTGATGCGTTCTTAATTCTCGCCCGCGAGACCGACAAAGAGTTTGAAGAAACAGATGTAGTGGTGAGTGAGGTGGTTGAGCGAGAACTCAGATCTGCGCAGCTTTATCTCGAGAATAAGCCTGTAGAAATCATCGTCAAAGAAGAATCTCCATTGATGTTGTCTACCGCGCGCAAAGTGGTGTCTATTGTGCTGGGCAATTTGATTCGCAATGCAATTTTATATACCAACGAAGGAACAGTAGAAATCACTATTGGGCAAAATTGGGTGAAGATTGCTGACACTGGCATCGGTATGAGTGCGGAGCAAATCAAGAAGATATTTCAACCTTATTATCGCGCTGAAGGAGAAAACAAAACTGAACGCAAAGGATATGGAATTGGCTTAACTATTGTAAAACGCCTGTGTAGCCGCTTTAACTGGCAAGTTAGTGTGGATAGCGAAGAGGGTGTTGGGACAAGCTTTCAAGTCGATTTTGCTCAGACTTAGTTCGGCTATAAAAAAGTCTCTTCGCAGCCAGAAATTAGACTGGCAATCCCCGCACTGCACGAGCATAATCGGCGCTGATGACTGACAAAGAATATGCGGTTCGACCTAATAAAACGCAGCTAAAGCGAGAAATACGTGCGCTCAATGATCTCGGTCGAGAATTGATTAAGATGCCAGACAGTGCACTCGCGAAAGTGCCGTTGAGTGAATCAATGGTCGGCGCTTTGCGTGAAGGAAAAAGGCTGAGTAAAGGCGCCTTGCAAAGACAACTTCGGTTGATTGCCAGCTTGATGAGGAATGAAGACGTAGAAGCCATACGTATGGAACTGGAGCGTCATAAACAACCCAGTAGACAACAAACCCAAGAACTTCATCAACTGGAAGGTTGGCGCGACCAGCTAATTCAAGGTGACGATAAATTGCTCACCGAATTGATTGATGAGTACCCTGAAATTGATCGCCAGTACATGCGTCAGCTCGTCCGCAATGCGCAACATGAAGCGGGCAAGAATAAACCACCAAAATCTTCTCGTCTGTTGTTTCAGTATTTATCAAAGATCAAGCGAGACGCTTCGCCAGCAACAACGGATGACGGCGAAATTGAATTCAACTCAGTGAAAGCACAGCAAACCTAATTCTAATAACCATGTTTCAATCTCTACAAGCTACCCCAGCGGACCCAATTCTCGGTCTTAATCAACAATTTCAACAAGACAAAAACTCCGACAAAATAAATCTGTCGGTCGGCGTCTACCAAGATGCCGATGGGAACACGCCGGTGTTTCGTGCGGTGAAGGCAGCAGAAGCTGAGTTGCTCGAGCTGCAAAAATCTAAATCCTATATTGCACAGGCCGGTGATGCGCGTTTTCTCGATGGTAGCTTAGACTTACTGCTAGGCGCCGATAAGGTCCGTGAGCTTGGTGACCGAGTTGCCGCGGTGATGACCCCCGGCGGCTGTGGCGCGCTGCGAATGCTTGCTGAACTGCTCGTGCAAACTAATCCTGACAGTACGGTATGGGTGAGTGACCCGACCTGGCCAAATCATTTTCCATTGTTACAAAGCGCCGGTCTGAAACTCGAGAAATACGCGTACTACGACCTGGCCAAAAACGGCATCGACTTTGATGCTATGTTGCAAGATATCGAAAAAATTCCGGCGGGAGATGTCGTGCTGTTACACGGTTGTTGCCATAACCCGACTGGTGCAGACTTAACGCCGGCGCAATGGGATACGGTGCTAGAAGTTATGCAACGCAATGGGCATGTTGCCTTCATCGACGTGGCGTATATGGGTTTTGGTGACGGCTTAGAACAAGATGCTTACGGTATCCGGCGCGCGGTTGATTTGTTGCCTGAGGTTATCATTGCTAATTCTTGTTCCAAGAATTTCGGCCTTTACCGTGAGCGAACTGGAGCTGCCATTATTATCAGTGATTCCGAATCGGCTACCGCCGCGGCGAAATCCCATGTCATGGCAGCGGCGCGGCGTTGTTACAGTATGTCGCCTTACCATGGTGCAGGTATTGCTGGCTTGGTAATGAGTAATGAGGCTTACCGACAAGACTGGATACAAGAATTGGGGGACATTCGAGACCGGATGAATCGCTTGCGTATAGATTTGGCCGAGGGCCTCAATAACGCGCAGTCGGTAATGGATTTTAGCTTTATTGCTAAAACCCACGGAATGTTCTGCTTTTTAGGTATTCCAGAGCAGGTGGTGCTTGATTTGCGCTCTGAATACGCCATTTATTTGTTAAACAGTACGCGAATTAACGTCGCCGGTTTGTCGGAGACAAATTTGCCTGTGGTCGTTGAAAAAGTCGCCGAAGTACTTAGTCGATAAAAAAATAATAATCGTTAAGCGAGAGGAGGGCCCCTATGGCCGCAAGAGGAGAATTTAGTTCACGTACGGCTTTTGTATTGGCCGCAGCGGGTTCTGCAATTGGTCTTGGTAATATTTGGGGCTTCCCAATTCAGGTTGCTTCAAACGGTGGCGGCGCGTTCGTATTTACTTACATCATTCTGACCTTTTTATTGGCCTACCCGGTGTTGATGGCTGAGCTCATTATTGGGCGTCATGCAAAACGCGATACCGTTTCTTCTATCGTAGTCTTGAGTGGCCCAAGATCACGCTGGCTGGCGTACCTAACCGGGTTTTGGGGAATGTTAACCGCTAGCCTTATCTTGAGTTTTTACGCTATTGTGGCGGGGTGGATGCTGGCTCATTTTTTTGGTGCTGGTGCCAATTTGCTCGGACAAACTGATTTAAAACAATGGTTTGTAAGTAATTCTTTAACTAGAAACTTAATATTCTGTGTAGCATTTTATGCACTGACCATCAGCATTATCGCACGCGGAGTGACCTCCGGAATCGAACGTTGGTCTACCCGTCTAATGCCCATGCTCTTGGTGCTGATGGTGTTGCTTATTGCCTACATTGCAACACAGCCTGGTGCCGCTGAAGGGTGGCGCATTTACTGGCAGCCTGACTTTTCGCAAGTCGCCAACCCTGATCTGGTATTGGATGCTTTAGGGCAAGCCTTCTTTTCTTTGTCTCTGGGCGTGGGAACGATGATGGTTTACGGTTCCTACATTAGTAAATCAGAAAACCTTCCGCGCCTCGGTGCCAGCGTGGCGATCCTCGATATTGGTGTTGCTGTGTTAGCAGGGTTATTGGTGATTCCTGCGATGTATGTAGCGCAACACAATGGCGTCACTATTTATGATGCTGCGGGCAATTTGCTGGCCAGCGATAGTCTCATCTTTACTGTGTTGCCCGCCTTGTTTGAAACCATGGGCGGAGCCGGTGTTATCACCTCCATTTTATTCTTTTCCTTGATGACGATCGCTGCTTTGACCTCCTCAATCTCGATGTTGGAAGTTCCAGTGGCTTATGCGTCCGACAGTCTGGGCATGGAGCGCAGGCGCGCCTCCTATATGGTGGGCGGATTGGTATTGCTAATCAGTGTGCTGATCATATTTAATTTTGGCGCATTATTCGGCTTGGTGATCGCGTTCACGACTAAATATTCAGAGCCATTGATTGGCCTGTTGTTCTGCGTCTTTGTGGGTTGGATATGGGCGCGCAACGAAATCCTGCAAGAGATCCAGCAAGGCGCTGAAGGAGCAGAGAACAGTCTGTTTTGGCGCATTTGGCCAAACTATGTGAAGTTCGTTTGCCCTTTATTGATCTTGCTGCTGTTCTGGCGCAGCTTGGCTTAAATCAAGGGCTAAAAAAAAAGCTGACCATAGGCCGCTAATGCATCGGGCTAGGTTTAAGCCTTGACGCTTGCAAGCTTGTCGCGCAGCTCCAGCAGGCTTCGCTCTGTGGTGTTCCAGTCAATGCATGCATCAGTGATCGATACGCCGTATTCAAGCTGCTCTGAACCGCCATTCATTTTTTGGTTGCCAGCGTTCAAATGACTTTCTAGCATCACGCCAATGATGCTTTGGTTGCCTTCGATAATTTGATTGGTCACGTTTTCCAGGACCAGTGGTTGCAGGCTAGCATCCTTAGCCGAATTGGCATGGCTGCAATCAACCATAATGTTTGTAGCAAGGTCTTTCTCTGACAACGCTTGTTCAGTTAAAGCAATGCTCACCGAATCGTAATTGGGTTTACCACCGCCGCCGCGCAAAACAATGTGCGCATGTGGGTTGCCGGCTGAATTGATTATCGAAACCTTGCCTTGATGATCAATGCCGAGAAAACTGTGGGCATTGCTGACCGACTGCAGGGCGTTGATTGCAACACCGAGTGACCCGTCGGTGCCGTTTTTAAAACCAATCGGCACGGATAATCCACTGGCCATTTCTCGATGGGTCTGAGATTCTGTGGTTCTCGCGCCGATTGCAGACCAAGTAATCAAATCTTGTAAGTATTGCGGGGAGATTGGATCGAGCGCTTCATTGGCAATGGGTAGGCCGAGCTCGGTGATTTGCAGCATCAATTCGCGTCCAACCGCGAGGCCCTTCTCAATATTGAAACTACCGTCCAGATCCGGGTCGTTTATCAAACCTTTCCAGCCAACTGTGGTTCGAGGTTTCTCAAAGTAAACTCGCATGACCACGTACACTTGGTCAGCAACCTCATCGGCTAGCTGCTTGAGTTTGCCCGCGTACTCCATCGCCGCTTTGGTGTCGTGAACCGAACAGGGGCCCACAATCACCATCATTCGATGATCCTGACGCTCTAATATTTTTCGTACTGTTCGACGACTCAGTTCGATGCGCTCAGCCAGCTCATCACTAATAGGTAGTTGTTGCTTTAGCTGTTCGGGAGTAACCAGCCGTTCGAGGCTACGAATATTAGTGTTGTCGAGGCGCATAGTACGAAGTGAAAACTCATAGTTTTGGCTACGCAGTCTGCAATGCTCTAAAACGTAACCCTGATTGCCCGATTCTAACCAAAATTGTCAAAGCTATGGCCCAAACGATGGCTAATAACGCGCTGATTAACCAAAAATTTGCTAAATACTCAACCGCACCTAGGCGTAAGCCCGCCAAATACGCCATCGGCCCGCCGATTAGGCCCATTGCCGCTGGCAGAAGAGGGTGATTACTCAGCCAGGACATCGAGTGGTTGATGGTCAGTGCAAAGCCTAGCCACATAATCAATATCCAACCTGGTGCTAGCGGGGCAAATGGCCTGCCATCTTGGAATTCCATCAAGCCGAATACCGACCACGAGGTGTCAACGACAAGGCCCATGATCAAGGCGACGAATAAAACGGCTATGTCATTTTCATGTTGGTTTTCTGGTTTGCGTTGCCAAATCAACATAACGATGCCCGCAACGATGGATGGCCAAAGAAGGTTGTTAGCGCCACCGAGAACGCAAGCAAACCACAACACTTGGAACAGCACAGCATTAATAATGAT
>CALJJR010000173.1 GCA_937973905.1 uncultured Arenicella sp.
AATTTTGCCGCCTCTTCAGCCGCAATAGGTGCGTATTTCAATACCTCCCGAGTTTTTAGTGCGCCCGCAGCATGGTGCACTAATTGATCGAGCGGTGGTTCATCTACGCGTAACAAAATCTCAAGCAGTTGCTCATGAATACGCTGCTGTTCAACATTGGTCAATCGTTCTGCGGTCGCTAGCCTCGCCAACTCATGGCGAAAACGTAGCGCACCATCTTGATCACGTTTTAACAAGCCTCGCCCGATGCAAGCAGACGCGAGCATCTCTGCATTGCCGTTGAACATCGGGTCTAAGAGCTCGGCGCGAATTGACACTGGGATCAAACTCGCTGCTTCAAGAAAATTGCGCTCTGACTCACTGATTCGGCTCAGCCTGGCGTTCACTGCCTCACGCACTGAGGAGGGCGCCGACGTCATCGCGTGATCCTGAGAGGCGAGTAGCTCGGTAATAAAAAATGGGTTGCCGCCAGTAACACGCAAAATTTCATCACTCGACACGGAGGGACTTAAATTGAGGAGATCAATACCATCTGAGGAAAGTGGGTTTAGTTGAATGCGTGCCAATGATTGTGCGGGGATGTCGCCGAGAACTTGAGTCAGAGGATGCTCAGCGGTCACTTCATCGTCGCGGTAGGTAATCAGAAATAGTACTGGCGTATGCGCAATTCTACGCCCCAGATAACGAATAAAATCGAGCGTCCCTTTGTCTGCCCAATGCACATCCTCGGCCACCAGCACCAAGGTGTTTTTTGCACTTTGTAATTCACGCAATAAAGCCGGAAACAACTCATCGGCTGCACAACGTTGCTCGGCCAATTCTGCGCATTGCCTGCCAAGACTCGCGGCTATCTCGTACACAGCACCCAAAGGCCGAGGCGTATAAAGCGCATCACACAATCCAAAGGCAACACGTTGAGTGGCACTAAGGCGCTCAACAAATGCCTGTACGACACTGGTTTTACCAATACCCGCCTCACCGGTCACCTGCACAATGCGGCCACGACGCAGTTCCGCACCACTCAACAATTCCTCGAGTTGTTCAAGGTCTTGCTCTCGCTCGATTAGCATGGGTGTTTCGTGGTAATGGGCTTCATCGAAACCATGATTGCAGAACTCACGTCTCGCGCCCAGAGTTGTGACCCCAATATAGCCCTAATTTTGCGAAATTTAGGTAGTTGGTTCTCAAATTTAGGTAGTCATTCAACGTAATTAGAGGGTTGCTACGGAAGAATAAGGTGCGGCTCACAATTAGAGTGGATGCTCCCAATCTTCGCAAGACCAAGTTGACGAAGGATTCGTACGCTTGATCGCCCCCTAGAGGAGGCGCACACAATGCAAACGCGCTTAAAAGTGACACTATTCGGCCTAGCCGGCAGTCTTTTTATTCTGTTTTTTATCAACCTAGCTCATGCACAGACCGATCAGCAGTTAGAACAGATTGCAGCGCAAATGAAAGCAGCTGGCCAGTCAGAGCAACAAATTGAACAAACCCTAGAATCGATGCGAGCGGCGCAGAAATTTCAACAGCAGCTCGAATCTAAGCAAGCGAGCGGCATGAGCGAAGAACAAGCGGCCATGGAAGCAGCAGGCTTAAGCCCAAAAAATATCGCTGCCATCACGACCATGCAGGAACAATCCGCAGGTCTAAATGACCTCGCCGCAAAAGCAAAGCTCGAGCGAGCGATAAACGCCTTCAGAGCAGAACATGGTACCAAGCCCGTTATTACGGTCACGGTTGAAGACCAGCAACATTTTCTTAAACTCATTAGCTGCGACCAAAAAACTGACACGTTTAATATCTATGCTGAGGCTGAACCCACAACTCTAGGACGCGACGCGGCAAGATTTCGAGCGTCGCGCAGTGGCCCTTTTGCCGGTGGTGATGGCGGCAAAAGTTACTATCTTGAATCACTTCAGTTCACCAGTGACAGTGGTCACTCATATCAATTAGAACAGGGAACCGGCACCTTTGAAGGAGAACAATTTAAGTTTGCCGGTGAGGTAATCCATTCTGACGATAAAACAATGGCACAGCTGAGTATTTCTCTGGAGTGCGCACGATGAAACTACTTATCTTACAACAGCTGGTACACGTTTCTGTTTGTGTAACCGTCGCACTGCTACTAATAAATGGCGACTGGAATACCGCAGGCGATAATTCGATGCTGGTAAAACAGCAAGAGTCGCAGCTCATTAAAAATACTGAGGTCGGACTTGCCTGCGCGGCAGAAGGCTTTGACGAAGAGATGATCTTACAAGCTAAAGAGAGTAGATCATCCCACTGGCAACTTTACGCAGAAGCGCAAATCAATTGATGTAATTAGCGTTTGGTGAAAAGCCAATCACAACGCCATAACAACTGACCGACTGTTGCGCAGCGAGGCTCTGGGATAAGGAAAACCTGGTTCTCGCTTGCGCCGAATTCGAAGGCACCCGCATTGTCAGTGGCCGGAGCAAACAGATTGCCTTATCATCTGCTCAACTCCTGCCAGCCCATCGCACAATGCCACTAAAACTCTCCGCACTCGATCAATCCTTCTCGCGCAACTATAACTCCGCGCCTCAAGCGCTTAACGAGACGATTGCAATGGCCAAACATTGTGAAAGCTTGGGCTTTGAGAGGTTTTGGGTTTCTGAGCATCACGCCTTTCAAGCGCTTGCTGGCAGTGCGCCTGAAGTTTTATTGGCGGCGATTGGTGCTGCAACAAGCGAGATTCGTATCGGTTCTGGTGGCGTTATGTTGCCGCATTACAGTGCCTATAAAGTTGCCGAGCAATTTTCAATGTTGGCGAACTTATATCCAGGTCGAATTGATCTAGGTATTGGACGAGCACCAGGCGCAGACATGTCAACCGCGGTCGCCTTATCGCGCTCTGGTCAGCCCAGCTTTCATGATTTCCATCATCAGGTAGCAGACCTAAGCTCTTACCTTTGGCAAGACGATGCCAAGCCTCTTGTCAGCCCCATGCCGCCGCGAGACTTGCCTTTGTGGATGCTCGGTTCCAGTGCAGATAGTGGTGCGCTCGCAGCGCTAAGAGGCTTACCCTACAATTTGGGTGGCTTTATAAATCCAACTATTCGACCAGCAATTATTAAAAACTACCGGCGAAACTTTCAAGCGAGTCGATTGCAAGAAAAACCGTATGCCATTTTAGCTATCGGGGTGTTCTGTGCGGACACTGAACAGCAAGCCAGGGAGCAGCAGCACACTTTTGATGTGAACTTTTATCGATTTATCACCGGGCAATCTCAAAACGGATTTCTCCCTCCCGAACAGGCAATGACGTTCCCCGTAGACGAGCAATTTCAGATGTTCGTCGAGCCTCGCAACCGCTTACGCGCCACCGGAACTCCGGATCAGGTGAAGCGAAAAATCGAACAAATCGCCCAAAGCTTCGATGTCGATGAAGTGATGGCCGTCAGCAACATCTATCACTTCGAAGAGCGAAAAAAATCGTTCTCTCTACTTAAAAGCGCGTTTGACTAAGTTCTCAAAAACTAAGTTGATATAAACCAAAATCGCCGGTAGAAAACGTCGTAACTTCGATCAAATAGTTGCCCGATAATCCTCCCAATTCTAGCCTTGAATTCAAGCTAGTACCGTCATCATCATTGAAGAAAAGAACTGGTCCGTCTGGGTCGCAGCCTCGCCTAATAACCAAGAAGGTATCTATTTGTGACGAGCTCAATGTAACCGTTCTTGAACTGCCTTTCGGTTGCCAGAAATAGTAGTCCGCATTTGTTCCAACAAAGAATTTATCGGTGGTTGAAATTAAATCAGTAGGGCTAATATCCCCGGAAATAGTGCCGGAATCACCGATCGCAGGGAACCCACAAGTTTTCCCAAGAGTCGCCGATATAATGGCTGGCATAAAATCCAAGATGTCATCTTCACCATCACCCGTGGGTGGCGTACCTGGGTCTGTTTCATCATCAGGATCAATACCATCAATAACAGTCGCACCGGTATTATTTGGATCCAACCAGGTTGATAAACCCAATGACCAGCCAGTAGAAAATTTGCCATAGCAGTCGAAACCACCTGTGTTACTGCACGAGGCTGAGCCACCAGATAGATACCCAATTACCCGCTGAGTTGCTGGATCAAATAGTGCAGAGCCTGAAGAACCCGGTTCAGTGGTACCCTGTTCCCAGTTATCGACATTCCAATGCGTGGTTGGAGCAGAAGCCGCAATACAGCTACTTGTCGTAGCCATAGAATCATCATTGAACGAAATCGCTTTTTCGTCAGTATTGGGGTGATGAATCCCAACCGAGCCGGCAGGGTTCAAGCTCGCCCGAGCATCCCATCCGGCGTAGTGCACGTTGTAAGATGGGTCGGGCTGAGCGCTGAGTTCAAGCAAGGTCATATCATTCGGCGCGTCGTCAGCTCGAAAGGTTGCTCCCGAGGTATTTTGACTTAGCGACCCACCACTAAGCTGACCACAGGTCGGCGATTCAAAATTCCAATAGGTAACAACAGAAGCGGCGTTGCTTGCACCCACTTGGCAATGATCCGCCGTCAAAAAGAATGGTGTTAGATCTTGTTCGATATTATTGATCAGCGTACCAGTACAAAAGGTACTGCCATTAGTTCCATACACGGCAACGCTGCGAATTTCGTCTCGCCAGGCGTTACCCTCAGAACAAACCACATCAATATTACAACTGCCTTGCTTGATCAGTGCTCCCAAGCCTATCTCGAACACATCCTGGTACCCCTTTCCCACGCGCCCAAGCTGCAATACCAACTGCTCTTCAAGACCAGTTGGCACAAATACTTCTACCACAGCTTGAGAACCCGGCGTTAGCGGCGTCCAGAGTTGGCCATGATCGAAATTGTGCTCTGCCGAGTAAGGCCCTTGGAAGTATTGGCTCGCTGGGTCGTATACATGCAATGTTGCGCCCTTTGGCATGAAGTAGGAAGTGAAGCCGAGATTTAAATCGGTAGCACCAGGCGCGGTAATTCGAAGCCGCCATACTCTACCGTCTTCCACAGTAACCCAGTAACCATGGGTGTCAGGAGTAACCGAAACATCATCAGCCTTCGCGTATTCAAGAGTCTTAGTGACGACCTGATCAGAATTCCTTTTAGCTCTGGTTTCAGCACGTAGCGCAGTAGCATCAATCGACGCTAGCATTAATTCATCCTTGGCCGCCGTTTTTTCAAATGCGGCTTTAAGGAATCGAGGCGGCTCTCCCTGATGGGCAAAAACTTCTCCAACCACCACTATACTCAGGAGTATCGGAGCCAAATAAGCCAACAAACGTAGTGTGGCATTAACCACAATCCTACCCAAGATTAGTTTCATATACCCTACCGTGTGGACAAGAGCCTGGCCTAGAATTCAAAAAGAACCCCATGTACCGCTCAAATTAGTTATTGTATTTCTAACGTAAGTGTCACAACTTTACGCATTCTCTCATTAAGCAAGACAGTTATCTCGCATATTTCAGGGTTTTCAATTGTTTACAACTAGCTGAATGAGATTCGTTGCGCAATTTTTAACCGTCCCTTAAGTTGTAGCTCGCACAATGAGTGCTTAAAACAACCAAAGGAGATGACAACCATGTCAATTGCAAAAATAATCGAAATTTCCGCTTCGAGTCACAAGAGTTTTGAAGATGCGGTTCGCAACGGTATCCGTGAAGCGAGCAAATCACTCAAAAATATTTCTGGTGCTTGGGTCAAAGACCAAGAAGTGGGCGTTAAAGATGGCGAAGTCACTGACTACCGCGTTAAGCTCAAAGTCACGTTTGTGTTAAACGATTAGTCTTAAAGCTCTATGAGAGCCGAGTTCATTTGAACTCGGCTTTTTTTATGGAAAACTCTCAGGTAGGAAACACTTCATCCAGCGTATAAGTTTCCACCTCTTTCCCTCCGCTAAATTCACGAGCGCTCACTTGAACCATTTTTTGAGCCACCTGCGCACCGCTAATCGGCCTTGCCTTAGCGAGAAACGGTAACTTGCAAACCGTCGGCAAGACCTTCGCAGCAATTTCTTCGCCGATTCTCTTATCATTGCGCTCACCGAGTAACAAAGACGGCTGAAAAATAGAAATGCGTACAAAGCTGAGTTGTTTAACTTGGTGCTCTAACTCACCCTTCATTTTTGGGTAAGCCATTGGGCTATGTCGATTTGCCCCTGACGATGACACCAGCAAATAGTGCTTCACACCGTGCTCTGCCGCTAGCTCAGCACACTCTAATTGATAGTCCAGATCAACACGTCGCTGGGCCGCCACGCTTCCCGCTTGCTTGCGAGTTGTACCCAAACTTGAGAACAGCAAATCACCAGCGAACAATTCTTGGTATTCACGAAGCTTGGTAAAATCGATAACGTGATTGACGACTTTGTTATTAACCGAAGACACAGGTCGACGCGTTAAATTTAGTACTTTGGAAATATGCTTAGCCTCGCTGAGTTGCGCCACCAATTCGCGACCCACCACGCCTGTACCACCAACGACAATCGCTGTTTTGCTCATCTTTAATAAATAGAGTATTTTTTCAAAATCATTACCGAGAAGAGACAATAGAGCACAAGCAATGACCGAATGCTAGACTTCGAACTATTCAGTGACAACGCACCCTCCCTCCTCGAATGAGAATAATAAGCCTTATATTGTTAGTTTCTCTGATCTGCCTGCGCGTGGAAGCAGCGGATGTAAAAAGGCTATCTGAGCCTGTGCAAGCTGATGCCACGAGCGAAACCTTCGGCGAAGGCGTGGATTCTTGGCCACAAGAAGTGACGCTTTCGGAGCTTCTCGCTGAACCTGAAGAATTTTTGCAACAGCGCTTCTCACTTGAGACACCGGTGAGCAAGGTATGCAAAATGAAGGGCTGCTTCTTCATTGCGCAACAAGGCCCGAACTTGATTCGGGTTGCGTTTAAAGACTATGGCTTTTTTGTACCCACCGACATCGATGGAAGGAAAATAAAACTGATTGGTGAACTGGTGAGTAAAGAAGTTTCTACCAAGCAAGCCGAACATTTTAATAGAGATCTAGCGGAAAAAGACGACGGCAATGGTGCTTCGCTGGAGAGCGGCCAGGTGTACGAAATCTTAGCCTCTACAGTGCGCGTACCGCTCAGCTAAGGGAGATAGTTTAAGGATGATTTTGGGTCAAAGTTTAGGCGTGGACAGGAGCGCGGTTTGGTTCGGAGTGAATCTAAAAAAATCTCTGACAGCAATGCTGAGTGCACTTTTGATCAGCAGTACCGCCATGGCCGAAAAGAAGGAAGTTGAAAAGCTGCGTAATTATTCAATGCGATTGGCCATGGAAACCACCGCAAGCAAAGAAACGATCTGGTCACTCTGGGAAGACGTCGAAAACTGGAAACAGTTCGACACCTTACTCGAATATTCATACTTAGATGAAGGTGATTCGTTCGAGCTTGGCGCGCGCGGTGCGGTTAAAGCGAAAGACTCACCGAAGACTAGATTCGAGATCACCGCCATTGAACACGGCAAATCATTTACTGAAACGCTCAAACTACCGCTGTATCAACGTATCGAACTACTCCGCTACTTTTTGGAAGGCGAAGGCGAAGGCGAAGACGACAACACAGTATTTGTTCATGAAGTGCGCTTCAGAGGCAGATTAAAATGGTTCTCCCACTATCTGGCTGCCAAAACGTTTCGAAGAGAACTCCCCTTAGTAATGAACCGCTTACGCGCTGTCGCCGAGAAAAAAGAAGCCTCGTCAAGAAAATGGGTTAAACGCTAAAACACGTAACTCAGTTAGAGCAAAGTCATTGCGAGCGCAGCGAAGCAACCTCAACTCTCTTGCAGCACCGCCTTAATCAACGAAACCGCCATCAAAATCATCAGTAAAGAAAATGGAGCGGCGCCGATGATCATTGCTGATTGAATCGCGTTGAGTCCACCGGCTAGGAGCAAGGCGGCGATCATGGCGGCTAAAATAGTGCTCCATACTAAAATGTGGGTAATGGAGTTATTTTTAGCATCTCCGCCTGCGCTCACGAGTCTGGCGACCAGCGTTGCTGAATCAGCGGAGGTCACAAGGAAGGTTAGAAGCAGCACAACGATCAGCACCGACATTAGTTTTGCCAACATCGGGCTAAGAATAATATTGATCACCTCAAATAATTGGCCAGTAAGCGATTTGCTGTAAATAGATTCATCCGCCGCCCCGCTTAAAATTAAGTCAATCGCGGTGCCGCCAAGGAGAGCAAACCAAATTGCGCACATCAGCGATGGCGCGAGAATTGCGCCAAGTACGAACTCGCGTATGGTTCGGTTTTTAGAAATACGGGCAAGAAAAATACCAACGAAGGGCGCGAACGCAATCCACCATGCCCAATAAAACACCGACCATTGCGCTTGCCATTCGCCAGGCGAGCCGGGTGCTTGAGACGAAAACACCTTGAAGGTGAGCGCGGGAAGATGCAGCAAATAGTCGATCAAGCCTAATCCGAGAATTTCAAAGAATAACCAGGTTGCACCAAAGATAAGAAAGAAGCTGAGTAAGGCGATGGACAAAACCATATTGATGTTGCTCAGCCATTTTACGCCGCGCCCAACCCCTGATAGTGCCGACAAAGTTGAGCACAACATCACCACCGCCAAGGCCAAAAATAGTGCTCCATTGGTGGGCTCGCGTGAGGCTTCATCAAGGACAAGCCAAGACCAGCCAGTAATATTGAACAAGCCCGAAGCGAATGTACTGAGTCCAAGGCCAATGGTTTGGGCAATACCTACCAGAGTAGCGACCACTGCAATGATATCGACGAGATGCCCACTCATGCCGGACAAAGCCCGCCCGAACAGCGGCTCTAGCGTGGAGCGAATGGTCAGCGGCAAGCCCCGTCGGTAACTGAAGAAAGCCAAAGAGATTCCAACCAAGGCGTAGCAAACCCACGCGCTGATGCCCCAGTGTAAAAATTCATAGCGAAATGCTGACTCGATTGCTGATTCTGTTTTAGCTTGCACCAAACCATCCGGCAGTTTGGCTTCACCCTTCGCCACCATCTCGTTTAATGATTGCCAATTGCCTTCGGCACTTACGCCTTGCGTATTAACACCTTGCGCTTGCAAGGTCTGCGTCACCACTTGGTTACTTTGGCGTATCTCGGGGTTATCAGCGAAATACCAAATTGGCTCACCGGTGGCGAAACCGAGCATGCCAATGCCGATACCCGCGCCAAACATCATGGAAAACCAAGAGAAGTTTGAAAATTCGGGTTGTCCATCGTCCGCGCCGAGTTTAATGCGCCCCCATTTTGGAACCACTGCAAGCGCCAAACACAACAGCACGAAAAATCCGACCGACCAATTGTAGTAGTAGGATAAATTTGTAAACGACCATTGCTTGGCTTGATTGAGCAAATCGCCGGCGGCTTCTGGAGCAAGAACGCACCAAACAACAAGTGCCGCTATAACAAGCTTAGCGGCGAGCGCAACCGATTTATTAAAACCCTTATAAAAGCCGGAGGATTCGGTTGCGATGCTGATCATGTTAACCGCTCACCGCATCACAAATGGATTCGCCATTTGCTCGTCAGAGAGATTTATCCAAACTGTTTTGGTACGCGTGTAATCGGCCAAGGCTTGGGAGCCTGCCTCGCGCGCGTAACCCGATTGTTTATAACCCCCAAACGGCGCGATAGGTGATATTGCTCGGTAAGTATTAACCCAACAAATCCCCGAGTGGATTAAACGCGACACTCGATGCGCTTGGGTCATATTGGTTGTGAACACCCCTGAACCCAAACCAAAATCGGAATCATTAGCCAGCGCCAAGGCTTGTTCTTCGGTATCAAATGCCAACAACGACATCACTGGGCCGAACATTTCCACTTTGAGAGTTTCGATCTCTGCATTAGGGCATTCAACGATGGTCGGTGCAAAATAATAACCCGATTCTTGCTCAACACTTTGACCACCTGCGCGAATCTCAGCGCCTTGCTTTTGCGCTTGTGCAAGCGTGGCTTCAATCTTTTCTATTTGCGCGGCGGTACAGAGCGGGCCGACATGAGTTGTAGGGTCGAGAGGATCACCCACTTGTATCGCTTGGGTCTTCTCTTTAAGCCTCTCGAGCAGTTCAGGCAGCACCGAACGTTGAATCAAAGCCCGCGTACCAGCCACACAGGATTGC
>CALJJR010000174.1 GCA_937973905.1 uncultured Arenicella sp.
AACACGCCAATGAATTGACTGAGGTCTCGCACGTACACGCCAAGCACCGAAACGAAATACGAGGCCCCAATTAAAAATATCAAAAACGGCATCAGGACGATCGGCGCTAAGAGTACTGTCCAATAAATTTGGCCACCGGTCGCCAGCACCATAACGATTAGAATCAAGGTACCCAAACACAGATGAAAAATGCCGTTGGCGACACTCACCATGGTCAAAATTGGCAGTGGAAAAACGACTTTCTTAACGTACTGAGTATTGCCGGTAATCAGCCCAACGGCACCGACGAGCACCTCAGCGAGTAATCCATGCAACAGCAAGCCAGCGAATAAAATCAACCCAAAACCGAGGTTATCCTGACCTTCTACACCCCACTTAACGCGCATCACCATGCCAAACACAAAGGTGTAAACCAATAGCATTAAAATGGGGTAAACAAAGGCCCACAAAAAGCCCAGTTGCGAGCCTCGATAACGAGCTTGAATCTCTCGCTTGAGCATCTGAAAAAACAGATACTTATTATCCAGCAATACGCGAAGCATCAGTCAATCTGCGGGAATTGGTGGCGATTTTCAAGCACCGTCTTCAAATACTTTCCATAGCCACTTTTGCCATATTGAGCAGCGGCCTTTTCAAGTTCTTGTTCACCAATATAACCTTGTCGAAACGCTATTTCTTCAAGGCAGGCTACTTTTAAACCCTGGCGGTTTTCGATAGTTTCAATAAACATAGAAGCCTGCAAAAGAGACTCATGCGTGCCCATATCCAACCAAGCCAGACCACGACCAAACACTTGTACCGACAAGTCGCCCCACTCGAGATACTGGCGGTTTACGTCAGTAATCTCTAACTCGCCGCGCGGTGAGGGCTTAATATTCTTCGCCACGTCAACAACGCGATTGTCATAAAAGTAGAGCCCGGTGACCGCGTAGTTTGATTTAGGCTCAGGTGGTTTCTCCTCTAAGCTTAACGCGTTCCAATTTTCATCAAACTCTACAACACCATATCGCTCTGGATCATGGACGGGATAAGCGAACACCGTCGCGCCCTTTTTCTGCTGACCGGCATCCTTGAGGTTTTGGCTTAGATCATGGCCATGAAAAACGTTGTCGCCTAACACCAAAGCGCAATCATCATTGCCGATAAACTCTGAACCGATAATAAATGCTTGCGCCAAACCGTCCGGAGATGGCTGCACGGCATAGGAAATATTTAAACCCCATTGCGAGCCATCTTGCATCAGCTGTTGAAAACGCGGCGTATCTTGCGGCGTAGAGATGATAAGAATATCTCGAATACCAGCTAACATGAGCGACGACAGCGGGTAGTAAATCATCGGTTTGTCATACACCGGCAACAGTTGCTTAGATACCGCTTGGGTTACCGGGTGCAGACGTGTTCCTGAACCACCTGCCAATATTATTCCTCGCATGCGAGATTCCTCTTCTGTGAATTTTGTTTAAAACGTTTTGGCCTAACTCGAACCTAAGCGACCGCCATCATAGTCACCGGACACTTTCGCTATCCATTCTTCGTTATTTAGGTACCACTCTATGGTTTTACGGATGCCGGTTTCAAAGGTCTCTTCGGGTGTCCAACCCAATTCACGCTCAATTTTCTGTGCGTCAATCGCATAACGTCGGTCATGACCTGGCCGGTCTGCAACAAAGGTGATTTGCTGGGCGTAGGCTAGACCGTCTTCTCTGGGGCGGATTTTATCCAGTACGCTGCACATTGTTTCAACGACTTCTATATTGGTTTTCTCGTTGTGGCCACCCACGTTATAAACCTCACCATTGGTGCCTTCGGTAACAATTTTCCACAGGGCCTTGACGTGATCATCCACAAACAACCAATCTCTGATGTTGTCGCCTTTGCCATAAATCGGCAGTGGTTCTCCGTTGATTGCTTTTTGAATAATTAAGGGGATAAGTTTTTCGGGGAATTGAAATGGCCCGTAGTTATTCGAGCAATTTGAAATGACTACTGGAAGTTGATAGGTCTTGTTCCACGCCCTAACTAAGTGATCAGAACTGGCTTTGCTTGCAGAATATGGAGAGTTTGGTTTGTACCGCGTAGTTTCGGTGAACAAACCGGTATCCCCGAGGCTGCCATACACCTCATCGGTAGAGATGTGATGGAACTTGAATTTTTCGCGGCGCGTACCAGTCAATGACTCGTAGTACTCCCGTGCCACCTCTAAAAGGTTATAAGTACCGACAATATTGGTTTGAATGAACTCGCCCGGCCCGTCAATTGAGCGATCCACATGCGATTCTGCCGCTAGATGCATGATGTAATCAGGCTGATACTTCTGCACCAAAGCACGCATTGCCTCTGAGTCAACGATGTCTTCTTGGTGGAAGATATGCCGCTCGCTTTGATCAGCACCACCAAGCGAATGCAAGCTTCCGGCGTAGGTTAACTTATCGACATTCACGACTGTGGTATCGGTCGCGTTGATTAAATGACGTACTAATGCAGAGCCAATAAACCCTGCTCCGCCAGTCAACAAAACTGTATTAGACATTGTTTTTCTCGTTTCTTAGCTGCCCTCTTCGAGGGGCTCGTTTCTGTAATTCATATTCAGCAACATCGAAGGAACCATCACCTTGTCTGCTGGTAGTTGTGCATATATTTTTTCAAGCAGATCATTGGTCTGCTCCAACGACGTCATCACCACGGCATCGAAGGGTTTCAGTGAATCGAGTTCTGCGCAAACTTCCAAGTCAAAGAAATGAGCGCGTTCCGCGCGCGGTTGAAAAACACCAGCCACCTCTATAGAAGATTGCAGTGAACGCATATAGGCGATCTCAGTCAAATCGGAGACTCCAGCAAACACTACTCGTTCTAAACCGCGTTGCTGACAATCATTGAGAAGTTCGGCGTACACATCACCTGATTGCCTAAACAACGCCAGAGAAGTTGATAAAAATTCACCGGTTAATCGCGCCTTCTCAGAGAAACCATGGGGTGTGAGGTAGTACAGGTAGCGATTGGCAGGCGCGGTTTTGATTTTCACCAAGCCTTTTTTTACACAGCGTTTTAGATAGCTGTTGGCCAAGCCCAACGCCACGCCCATCTGCTGGGCAAGATGCCGCTGAGAAATATCGTCTTTATTATCAATCGCTTGCAAAAGCTCCAGCGTTAACTGGCTCTCTTTGTCTGGGGCATTGACGGGCTGAGTGTTCATGGGGTGAACACTATAGTGATGGCAATGTGACAAGTCAAAATTTAAGCCAAAATAACAAACAAATAATCTGTGTTTGTTGGCCACTCTTCACTAACAATCCACACATGAAAGTCGGTGGTAGTTGGCTATTTCAGAGAGGGCATTAACCAAGATGCTCCGATTCGCGCGCCCGGCCCCTCTTGGGTTGATTCATTTTGGCAATTCTTGAGTCAACCCGCACTCTCGCAAAGTGCTAAGGGATTCATTGACTTAACGATCCAGGCTAAACCCTTCGTCTATCCAACCCGTCACTCCCCCAATCATTTTCTTAACCGGCCGGCCAAGCTCTGCCAATTTAATTGCGGCCTTGTCTGCGCCATTACAGTGTGGGCCAGCGCAATACACTACGAACAAGGTTTCTTGCGGATACTCTCTCAAGGCCTCTTCTTTGATTTTATGGTGGGGGAGACAGATTGCTTCAGGCACATGCCCCGCGTCGTAGAGCTCTTCACTCCGCACATCCAACAGCACGAAATCTTTGCGCTTATTGACGATGGCGTGGTGTGCATCCCAACAGTCTGTTTCCAACTCCAGCAAGCTCTTGAAATATGTGAGCGCTACTGCACTGTCGGCTGCGGGCACTCGAGAAACGGTGGAAGACATAGATGCTCCTATAGGGGTTAACGTTGATAGTCAGCGAAGTTTGCGCGCAAATTAGAGGGAATAATATTGGCTAATTAGTCTGTTTTCGTTAATATTTGGCCAACATGAAAAAAATTGCCATATTGACCTACAAGCATGCCGCTTTGTTTGAGCTCGGTTGCGCGAGTGAATTGTTCGCACTCGCAAGGCCAGAATTTTCGGAGTGGTACCAAACTGAGATCGTGTCGCTTGACGATGGTCCGCATCCAACGCTTGGGGGGCTTTCACTCTTGGCCCCCAAGGTTCGCTCCTTAGCTGCCTACGACGTCCTTGTTATTCCTTCCTGGCCCACGAATATTACCCGCATCAAAGGTGAAATTGCCTCTAGCATTCTCGATTTCTATGCGCAAGGTAAAACTCTGGTGTCGTTTTGCTCGGGCGCTTTTTTGCTCGCCTCACTGGGCATTTTGAATGGTAAGCAAGCTACAACTCACTGGCGCTATGCTGAAAAATTTAAACGCCGCTATCCAGAGGTCGAATACGTCGATAACGTCCTATACGTCTACGATGGCAAGATTGGCTGCTCAGCAGGGAGTTCAGCTGCAATTGATTTAGGTTTAGAAATCATTCGACAAGATTTTGGTCAAAACATTGCCAACCAGGTTGCTCGTCGCTTGGTGGTCTCAGCGCATCGCAAAGGCGGTCAATCGCAATTTGTTGAACGCCCTATTCTAAAAACACCCAATCAGTTTTCTGCAGCGATTGACTGGGCGCATAACCATCTTAATCATAGCTTTACGATTGGCAAACTCGCTGAGTTAGCTCATATGTCGCGACGAAGCTTCGATCGCAAATTCAAACAGGCTTACAATCAGACTCCCAAGGATTGGTTAACGCAGCAACGGTTGGATTTCGCAAAACAATTGCTTGAGAGCGATGCGAACAACATTGAACGAATCGCCGATCTGTCCGGCTTTGAAAACGCAGCGATGCTACGCCATCATTTTCGCAAAAACCTCGGCTTGTCTCCCCGTCAATATCGCGACCAATTTGCTAAGACCTAGAACATCGCAAAACAATCTACATCTTGCTCAGTAAGCTGGCACTTCAGCGACAATCCATCTCGACTGCTTAGGTTATGATCATTAGCCTTATCTCTTACTAACCTAACCGCAAACCATGACTCAAGAAACCCTTACCCACTATCGTGCCTGCCACCTGTGTGAAGCCATTTGTGGATTGGAAATCAAAACCAAAGGTGCGGAAATCTTATCTATTCGCGGCGATAAGGATGACCCGATGTCTAAAGGCTTCATCTGCCCCAAAGCCACGGCCATCGCTGATATTCATAACGACCCTGATCGATTGCGCAAACCAGTTAAGAAAGTGGACGGTGAATGGCTAGAAATTGACTGGGATGAAGCAATCAACTTGGTTGCTGAGAAGTTGGTCAGTATCCAAGATAATCATGGTGGAGATGCAGTTGGGTTTTATGCGGGCAACCCGGGCGTTCACAATTACGGCAACATCACCCACGGCACACAGTTAAGACGCGCCTTGAAAACGCGCAACCATTTTTCGGCGACCTCGCTTGATCAACTGCCGCATCAATTGGTAGCCCAACAAATGTTTGGACATCAGTTTTTTATCCCGATTCCCGATATAGACCGCACCGAGTTTATGGTCATCCTTGGCGGCAATCCGCTGGCTTCGAATGGAAGCATCATGACTGTGCCGAATGCACCCAAGCGGCTAAAAGATATTCAACAGCGCGGCGGTCAGTTAGTGGTGATTGATCCGCGCCGTTCAGAGACGGCTGAAATTGCTGATCAGCACCATTTTATTCGCCCAGGAACTGATGCTTGGCTGTTGATGGCAATGATCAATTTGATGTTTCAAGAGAACTGGGTGCAAAGCAGCAAATTAACGGCCATTACTGAGGGCATGGCCGAAGTAGAACAAGCTGCCAAGCCATTCACGCTTGAACTCGCCGCTGAGCAAACCGGAATCAGTGCAGATCAAATTCGCCAACTAACTCATGACCTCGCCCACCAAGACCGTGCAGTTTTGTACGGCCGCATGGGTGTTTCCGTGCAAGAATTTGGGGCCTTATGTCAGTGGGCCATCCAAGTGATCAATATTTTAATTGGAGCGCTTGATGAAGAAGGCGGCGCGCTATTGAGTTCGCCCGCTTTCGCATATGTACGTAAAGGCACTCCGGCGGCAGGCCACTTCAACCTGTTCCAATCAAGAGTAAGTGGCTTACCAGAATTCGCCGGAGAACTGCCAGCTGTTTCAATGGCTGAAGAAATTCTGACGCCGGGCGATGGCCAGATCAAAGCCATGGTCACCATCGCCGGCAATCCGATTATCTCCAGCGCCAATGCCGACGAGATTGATCGCGCCTTTGCCACGCTAGACTTTTACGTTGCGTTTGACTTCTACATCAACGCCACAACGCGCCACGCCGACGTTATTCTGCCTCCAACCAGCCCCTTGGAGCACGATCACTATGACATCGCTTTTCACCGTCTTGCGGTACGCAACAGCTCTCGTTACAACCCGGCTGTCTTTGAACGCGAAGAAGGCAGCCTTCACGACTGGGAAATTTTCAACGCAGTGACGGCAAAAATTCAGGAACTGCGGGGCAAAGAGTACCGCCCTATTCCTGCGCCAGATGTTGTGGTCGCCGCGGGCATTGAGTCTGATGTCTACGGTCCGAATCAAAACCCAGATATGGCTCTGACCATGGAGAAAATTAAAGCAGCGCCCCATGGCATCGATTTAGGCCCGTTAAAAACCGGATTGGCGGACCGAATCGCCAATGAAAGCGGCTTGATCAAGGCTGCACCAGAAATGTATCTCGGTGACTTACCGCGATTGCTCGCCAGTCAGAAAAGCAACGACCAAGATGAATTATTACTTATCGGGCGGCGCCACGTTCGCAGCAATAATTCGTGGATGCACAACTATCACCGCTTGGTTAAAGGCCCCAAACGTTGGCAGCTAATGATGCACCCACAAGACCTAGCCAAATTAGGCATAGAAGACGAGGCCGAAGTTAAGGTTGAGTCACGAGTGGGTCAAATCACCACTGTGGTCCAAGCGACTGACGAGGTAATGCCGGGTGTTGTCAGCCTTCCTCACGGCTGGGGCCACCAGCGCAAAGGCATTAAAATGGCCATTGCGAGTCAGCAACAAGGTGCAAATTGCAATGTGCTCACGGATGATAAATTCATCGATAAGTTGAGTGGCAATGCCGCGCTGAATGGCGTTCCGGTGAGGGTCACCGCCGCTTAAGGAATTTATAAAGCCGGTTCCTTACTTAAATTTTTACCGGCGGATTATTTAAAGACAAGGGGCGCCCGGTAGTGTTCTACTGTGGGCATCGGCGCATAAAAGTGGTGCAATAATTCGCGCCATTTTTGATAGGCTTGGGAACCTCTAAAACCAGCCGTGTGATGTTCTATCGTTTCCCAGTGCACGGTAAACAAATACTGCCCGCCGTGTTCATCGCAGGGCCGCAGTTCATGCCCTAGGTATCCTCGCGCACCAGCAATGATGCTCTCGGCTTCGGCAAAGGCCTTTTCGAACTCATTGCTCATCCCTGCTTTCACGTTCAAAACAGCGACTTCCAAGCTCAACGTCTGGTGTTCACAACGCGCGAAACGCCTTAGCTGCTTATCCTCTCTTTCGATGAGCTCGTCGAACATCGAAAGTGGCCGCACCCACCAACCCTTGTCACCGTAGAGCGCTTGATAGACCACCATCTGTTCTTCGGTTTCAGAATGCTTAGCCACTTCAGTTACGCGATAAAGACTACCTTTAAAATGCCGATACAACCCCGGGCTTACGCTGGTACTCATAGATCGGCTTGATCGCCTTTGGTGCTGAGCCATTTTTTCCGCGCCGGCACCTGCTTTTTAGCCAAGAGCATGTCCATGGTTTTGGCCGTGCCATCGCCCATTGAAACCGTCATTTGAACCAAACGCCGGGTATCTTCCTGCATGGTCGTTTCCCTAAGTTGGCTTGGGTTCATTTCGCCTAAACCTTTAAAGCGTTGTACATTTATTTTGGCATTCGATTTCTCTGCTTTTATTTGCTCGATGATGTGGTCTTTCTCTTCATCATCTAGGGCATAGAACACCTGCTTAGCTTGATCAATTCGGTACAAGGGTGGCATGGCAACGTACAGATGCCCCGCTTCAACAAGGGCTTTAAAATGGCGCACAAACAAGGCACACAGCAAGGTCGCAATATGTAATCCATCGGAATCCGCGTCGGCCAAGATACAAATCTTGCCGTAGCGTAGCCCATCCAAATTATCCGACCCAGGGTCCACGCCGAGCGCCACGGAAATATCATGCACCTCTTGAGACCCGAGGACTTGACCCGCATCCACTTCCCAAGTGTTCAGAATTTTTCCGCGCAGCGGCATGATTGCCTGCGTTTCTCTATTTCGTGCTTGCTTTGCTGAGCCGCCCGCCGAATCACCCTCGACTAAAAACAACTCAGTAACATCAATATCTTCACTCGAACAATCGGCAAGTTTGCCCGGTAATGCAGGCCCGGCAGTGATCTTCTTACGGGTAATTTTCTTGGCTGATTTAAGCCGACTCTGGGCATTCTCAATCGCAAAATTGGCGATGCGCTCACCCACTTCTAAGTTTTGATTGAGCCACAATGCAAAGGCGTCTTTCACTTTGGTGGAAATAAACAACGATATTTCGCGCGATGAGAGTTTCTCTTTGGTTTGCCCGGAGAATTGCGGGTCTTTCATGCGCACAGAAAACACATATTGGCACTGAGCCCAAACGTCTTCTGGCGAAATTTTCACGCCCTTCGGGAGCAGATTGCGAAAATCGCAAAATTCTCGTATCGCTTCTGTGAGCCCAATACGTAAGCCATTCACATGGGTTCCGCCTTGCGGCGTGGGAATCAAATTCACGTAGCTTTCGGTGATCATATCGGCGGTCTCTTCAGACCAGGCGACGATCCACTCGACTTCCTCGTCTTCATTGCCCTCTTTGCCTTGAAAACCCTCCTCGGGAAGGCGTTCATTGTCGCCCATGGCGCCGAGCAGATAGGCTTTTAAGCCGTCTTCATAAAACCATGAATCGTCGTTCGCAGGTTTTGCTTCATCAACTAAATTGATGGTGAGCCCCGGACAAAGTACAGCCTTGGCTCGCAACAATCTGGATAGGCGATTGACACTCACCTTGGCCGAATCAAAAAACACTGGATCCGGCCAAAAATGAACAGACGTCCCGGTGTTCCTCTGACCTACCGAGCCAACTTCTTCAAGATCATCGCGCTTCATCCCATTCGCGAACGACATATGGTATTCCTTGCCTTCGCGTTTAACTCTGACCTCGACATTCTTTGACAGCGCATTGACCACCGAAATACCAACGCCATGCAAACCGCCGGAGAAACGGTAGTTTTTATTGGAAAACTTACCTCCAGCGTGCAAACGAGTCATGATTACTTCAACCCCTGGCACACCCTCTTCTGGATGAATATCAATCGGCATGCCGCGACCATCGTCAGATACTTCGACCGAGCCATCTTTATGCAACACCACGTCAATCCGCTTGCAGTGGCCAGCAATCGCTTCATCCACACTGTTATCCACCACCTCTTGCACCAAATGATTTGGTCGCTCGGTGGTCGTATACATGCCGGGTCGCTTGCGCACCGGCTCGAGGCCAGTTAAAACCTCAATCGCCGACGCATCGTAATCTTGTGCCATATTGAACTTCAAATAAGACTTTTCGTTAACGAATTCTAACGTGATTCTAGCGGCCCCCAAAGCAATTTCGTTGCGCAAAAAAATGCTAAACTTGCGGCCCGATTTTGGTTAGGAAATGACGATGACCGATAAGCAAGACGCGGCCGACGTAAGCGAGCTCTCTTTTGAGCAAGCGCAAGCAGAACTCGAAAATATTGTTGAGCGTATGGAACGAGGCGAACAGCAACTTGAACAATCTCTAAGTGACTTTGAGCGCGGCGTTGCGCTGATGAATCACTGCCACCATCTATTGAAAGATGCAGAGCAAAAAGTGGAAGTATTGGTAAAGGACAATGATGGGCTGTTCTCGAGCGAACCATTCTCGTCCGAAGACTCGTGAACCCAGTTTTAGCGGAGTACCAAGCCCGTGCCGAGCGAGTCTTAACCCACAGCCTTGAATCTTTGCAAACGCCGGCTAAGTTATTGGCGGCAATGCAGTACTCAACCCTCGGTGGCGGTAAGCGCGTGCGCGCTTTGTTGGTCTATGCGACAGGCTTGGCATTAGACGCCCCTTTACAACGACTCGATGCAGTCGCAGCCGCACTCGAATGCATGCACGCCTACTCGCTGATTCACGATGACCTACCAGCGATGGATGACGATGATTTGCGCCGCGGCAAAGCCACTAACCACATCGCTTTTGATCAGGCCACGGCAATTCTGGCTGGCGACGCCTTACAAACACTGGCGTTTGAGCTCGTTGCTGCGCAAGAATCAGGCTTAAGCGACGCTCAAGTTCGTACCATCACCACGTGCTTAGCAAACGCCGCGGGCAGAACCGGAATGGTTGGTGGACAAATGCTCGACATTGAAGCCACTGGAAAAGATCTCGAGCTTGTCCAGCTGGAGAACATACATAGAGGCAAGACCGGCGCCATAATCTCGGCCGCGGTTCAATGTGGCGCGTATTGCAGTGACTACGTCACAGTCGAAAAAATTGATTATTTACAACACTTTGCGGAAAAAATCGGCTTGGCTTTTCAGATCATTGATGACGTTTTGGACGTTGAAGCATCAACCGAACAACTGGGCAAACAAAAAGGCGCCGATGCGGCACTCGGTAAATCCACCTATCCAGCGCTCATAGGCTTGGAGAATTCTCGCCATTTAGCCGAAAAACTTTACCGTGAAGCCATAGCAAGCATTGAGTCTATCAGCGATAATACCGGCCCCCTGCTGGACGTTGCCGCGCTTATTGTGAGACGCCAATTTTAGTCCCTCAGACGGGTTGACCACGCATGAGTACCACTGAGCCAAAATACCCCCTGTTAATGACGCTGGATGATCCTAGCGATCTTCGCCAATGCGATGAGAGTCAACTGCAACAGGTCTGCGACGAAACGCGACAATTTTTGATCGACACAGTCGCTAAGATTGGCGGCCACTTGGCTGCCGGATTGGGCACAGTTGAACTAACTACGGCACTGCATTACGTCTTCAATACCCCAAACGACCGGCTAGTGTGGGACATTGGCCATCAAGCCTATCCGCACAAAATTCTTACCGGCCGTCGCGATCAACTACATACCATTCGACAGGCCGACGGGCTCTCAGGATTTCTAAAGCGCACTGAAAGCGAATACGATACTTTCGGTGCCGGCCACTCCAGCACATCAATTAGCGCAGCCTTAGGCATGGCTGTGGCCGCCGCCCAACGCGGCGTGGATAGAGAGGTGGTCGCGATTATTGGTGATGGTGCGTTAACCGCCGGCATGGCGTTTGAAGCGCTCAATAACGCAGGCGATATGGATGCCAATATTTTGGTGATCTTGAACGACAATGACATGTCAATTTCACCCAATGTCGGCGCGCTGAAAAATTACCTTACGCGCTTAATGACGGGCCCTACCATCACTTCAGTGCGCAAAGGCACTAAAAAAGCACTCGACGTGCTGCCACCGGTTCGTGACTATGCACGACGTTGGGAAGAGCACATCAAAGGTATGGTGTTGCCGAGTACCTTCTTCGAAGAAATGGGTTTTTATTACGCAGGGCCAATCGATGGGCACGATATCGATACCTTGGTGACGACCTTAAGTAACCTGAAAGAAATAGAAGGCCCGCGCTTTCTGCACATTGTTACCAAAAAAGGCAAAGGCTTTGAACCCGCCGAAGGCGCACCCGTGAAATACCATGGCGTCTCTCCCTTCGACCCCCAGACAGGCGTGTTTGGAAAGAAAGTAAAACAAACCAGTTACACCGACGTATTCAGTGATTGGTTATGCGACATGGCTGAGCTCGACGACAAACTGGTTGGCATTACCCCGGCCATGCGTGAAGGCTCTGGCTTGGTTAAATTTTCTGAAGAATACTCTGATCGTTACTTCGACGTCGCCATTGCCGAGCAACATGCTTTGACGTTTGCCGCCGGTATGGCCTGCGATGATGTGAAACCAGTTGTGGCTATTTACTCAACGTTTTTACAACGCGCATATGACCAGCTCATTCACGATGTAAGCGTGCAAGATCTCGACGTTATGCTAGCAATTGATCGAGCAGGCTTGGTCGGTGCTGACGGGGCTACCCATGCTGGTGTGTTTGACCTGAGTTACCTACGCTGTTTACCAGGCATCGTTATTTACGCGCCGAGCAACGCCGATGAGTGTCGAAACATGCTTTACAGTGCCTATCAACACACTGGGCTCACCGCCGTTCGCTACCCTCGCGGTTCGGTACATGGCGGATACACAAAAGCGCCTATGCAAGAGATTCCTCTGGGTACCGCTGAAACCGTCCAAAGCGGTACCGGTGTCGCGATACTCTGCTTCGGAACACTATTAGAGACCGCCGCCGAGGTAGCGACAGAGCTGGGCGCGACCCTAATAAATATGCGCTTCGTAAAGCCGCTAGATACTAATTTGATCGACTCTGTTGCCAGCGAGCACGGCCTGATTGTCACTATCGAAGAGAACGTTTTGGCAGGAGGTGCTGGCTCCGGTGTGAACGAGTACATGGCCCTGCAAGGCTTACTAACACCGGTCTTGAATTTAGGCCTGCCGGACCAATATATCGATCACGGCTCGCAGGCACAGCAGTTGGCCGAGTGCGGTCTAGACAAACCTGGAATAATGCAGAGCATTCGATCGTCCGACCACTTTATGAATACCGAACCGGTAAAAAGTATCAGCCCTAAAGCCGTTAAACAAAGATAAGATTTTGCTAAGCCCTGAGCAATTTTGCCCAGATCTTAAAAACCGCAGAAACCACGAGGTCAGTGAGCAAGTCGCCAACGTCACATCAACCAAGCACTGACTCGCCTATTCTCAATTAGACCCAAAGCCAACGTCGCATGCCGTTGCCAGCAGGAACCCAGCAGTGAATAAAGCTACCTCAAACCTTGATAATGCTCGTATGGAAGACGTGCAAGGCAGTTTGGATACCCGCGAGATTCCGATTAATCGCGTTGGAATCAAAGATATATCGCACCCAATAACGGTCGTGAATCGAGACGGCAGCCAATCGCACAGCGTGGCGACCTTCTCAATGTCCGTTAGCCTTCCGCACGATCAAAAAGGCACTCATATGTCGAGATTCATTGAAATGCTCAATGAAACCGAGACGGTTGTATCCGCGAAACATTTTCATCGCTTGCTACAAGATATGGTGAAGCGCCTGGAAGCGGAAAATGGCTACATTGAAATGCAGTTTCCTTACTTCGTGGATAAAACAGCCCCGGTGTCTGGGGTCAGCAGCAAGATGGACTACCAGGTGAATTTGATGGGTCAAATCGAAAACGGTCACCTTGATTCAACCTTGGAAATCACTGTGCCCGTAAAGAGTCTTTGCCCCTGCTCTAAAAAAATATCGGAGTATGGCGCGCACAACCAACGCTCTCACATTACTGTAGGCGTGAACTGCAACAGCAAACTCTGGCTCAATGAACTGATCAAAAGCGTAGAGGCTCAAGCCAGCGCCGAGCTTTTTGCAATTTTGAAGCGGCCCGACGAAAAATTCATCACCGAACAAGCCTACAACAACCCCAAATTTGTTGAAGACGTAGTTCGTGACGTCGCTAATGAGTTCGACAATAACGACAAGATTGCACGTTATTACGTACATGCCGAAAACTTCGAATCCATCCACAATCACAGCGCTTTTGCCGTCATTGAGCACGATAAAACGCTCTGAAACGAATATTTCGACGCAAATTCACCCATATGGGTGATGTGCAAAGTTCGTACGCTGATTAATATAGAGACTCCTAACCGGGAACGATTGAGCACAGCGACCTACCAACCGGGAAGCATTCTCAATCAATGGGTTTTGGGGTTTCACATGGAAAGTGCTAGGCAAACATGTGTTTGCGAACCTAATAAACCGTTAAGGCCGCTTGAGAGTCGAGTCCAAGCGGCCTTTTTTTATTCTCTGTTGGTTCGTTCTGCATAAGGAAGATCGAGGGGTCGACTTATTCGGGCTTTTTTCCGCTCAGGGCTGCCATTCTCTGTTGGATAGTTCTGTATAAAGATAAGACGCACGCCAAAGGTGAGTCGTATCCAAATCCGCATAAAAAATGAGTGGCCGAGTTAGCGTTTTTATTGTTGGAGTCGTCGCGAGCACCTGTTTGAGCGCAGCGAGTTAGCACAGCGCCAACAATAAAAACGATAAGTCGGGAACCCGCAGGGCCTCCATTTGCGGGGCGTTTCTTTGTTTCGTTTCATTGCGCAAACAAAGAAATGAAAGCCCGCACCGGCGAGGTGCAACGTGAACATTTAAATCCGTGTTTCTATTATCTTCACTTCGACAGCGCTCGCGCCAGGCCAGCCCTCCTCCACCGTCATTGCGAGCGAAGCGCAGCAAACCTCTACCCAAAAGACGCACGCCAAAGGCGAGTCGTACCCCAATCCGCATAAAAAATGAGTGGCCGAGTTAGCGTTTTTATTGTTGGAGTCGTCGCGAGCACCTGTTTGAGCGCAGCGAGTTAGCGCAGCGCCAACAATAAAAACGATAAGTCGGGAACCCGCAGGGCCACCATTTGCGGGGCGTTTCTTTGTTTCGTTTCTTTGCGCAAACAAAGAAATGAAAGCCCGCACCGGCGAGGTGCAAACTCAATCAATAGCAAACGTCAAAATGTAGCTCCTATCCCCTTCAAACCTACTCTTAGCCATTATTCTGCGACCGAATCAGACTCTAGGACATCTTAAATAAATCACAAACACATTAAAAAAAGCCGCCATGAGTACCATCCAAGCCTTAAAAATCGTTCTATTTGCAACTTTCACTAGTTGGCTCACGACTAGTGCTCAAGCGGCAGCACAAGAGGATTATCCTTTATTAAAGGGCCCTTATATGGGGCAGCAGCCGCCCGGTATGAAAGCAGAGCCATTTGCACCCGGTGTCATTTCCAAAGAAGGCTGGGAGCTAGAAGGTGTTTTCGCTCCTGGAATGAACGAGTTTTATTACACCACCGATAGTGGTAAAGACACGCCCATCATTGTCAAAGGCTTTCGCCAGCAAGAAGGTATCTGGAAGAAATTTACCGAGTTTAAGCGCAAAGGAGAAATCACTTTTTCGCCAGATGGAAACCGCATGCATATGGCAGCTGGCTACAAGGACCGCCGCGGCAAGGACTGGTCCAAGCGGCAAAGCCTAGGGCCGATGTTTGATAACGAAGAATTCGGCATTATGCGGCTCACCGCATCTGCCAGCGGCACTTACGTTTTCGATGATTATAAAAGCGAAGTGGGCATCCGTATTTCAAAATTTCAAGATGGTCAGCGCCAAGCGCCTGTACCAATGAACTCAATAGTCAATTCCGGCAAATTTACGGCTCATCCCTTTATAGCTCCCGATGAAAGCTATCTAATTTGGGATAGCAAAAAAGAAGGTGGCTATGGAGACTCAGATCTTTACATTAGCTTTATGCAAGCAGATGGTGAGTGGGGACCTGCAATAAATATGGGCGCCAACGTTAACTCAGAAAAGTGGGATGCCTATGCCAGCGTTACTCCTGACGGCAAGTACATGCTGTTTAATCGAGGCATTGACAACAGCAATGACAACGTCGATATCTATTGGGTTGACGCGGCAATAATTGAAACTCTAAGAGCGAGCCAATAAGTGCGCAGCTTGAGAATTCGAGGCTAAACCAGCACCGCGAATTGCCCACTTTATAATCTCAAAACATGGTAGTACCGCTAAATAACTAATCGCTGTGATTTACAGCCCTAAAAAAGTACCACTACAATTAGTTTAGAGTCCTTTCTTACTATTTGGTGCAAGGGCACCCTATCCGACGTGCAGCCGTGTGAATTTGAATTTACATCCGTCCGACATGTTCAGGTCATACAGTACAATTGAACTCCTACTAGGGTAAAACGACTCCAGTTTTTACCTCTCAATTGATCTTTGATTTAGTACCGATTTGTTCGATTTTATCTGTCCATAAGATACCGCGAAAGTCTTGAGCCAATTCAGCGACGCGTTCCACATTGTCAATACCATCAAGATGATCTTCAGTCTGACCCAGTAAAATCACGTGGGTACCCGCGTCCTGCATTCGGCGAGTGAAGAGCCTTGGCCAGCCCCAGAAATACGGCGCATACTGCTCTGGAATTCCAATAACAGTATTGTGACACGCTTCTGGAACGTAGCCCGTCCAGCCAACAAGCTCATAGTAAAGGGCACATCGTTTGACCGATGATCGGGTGAATCCCTTAAGTTCATTTTTCAACTGCAGCAAACGTGAGGTTGGCTTTTCCCCTCCATAAAACCAGAGCCTTGATAAGTCTTCGTTGGGCCGTTTATCCAAAAACTGGATTATTAAATCTGCTTCTGAAGCGCTGTTACTTTTAATGTTAATAAGAAACTTCTGCGTCGGAAACTGGTCAAGAACCTCGGTTAAGCTCGGGAGTTTACCAACTCCTTGACCTCTAAACGGATACGTCTCACCACCATCATTTGTATAGCCATACCCAATATCCAAACTCTGCAAATAAGCAAGTGAATGGCTTCGAGTTTTACCCTCACCGTTCGTTCTGCAGTCGATTTTCCAATCGTGGAACACCGCGAACCTTTGATCGGTTGTAGGATGGATATCTATTTCAACTATCTCAGCACCGTAAGCATAGGCCTCTTGGATAGAGGCAATGGTATTTTCTAAAAACGCGTGTTGCGGGGAGTCAATACGAGTAGCCGTACACCCTTCATATCGATCCAAGTTTACTTTCGAGTAATTTTGATGAACTCCCCTATGCGCCAGAAGACGCATCTCTCCATCAGGGACGTTTCTCAACCAAGATGCGTTATTAAAATAAACTACGGATAAAACAACAAACACTATCGCCCATCTCATTTTCGTACTCTTTGCCCTTGAGTGTTAGAAGGAGTTTAGGGACTAGTCGGTTTTTAACATCGAGTCTGACAACTATTTAAGAAATAAACGTGAAAAATCACTTGGCCCAAATCAAAACCTTTTCTTCAGCACCATCATATTGCCAGATCGATTCATATCCACGCGTTCGAGAAACGACATACCGAGTAAGGGCACGAGCGGATAATCACCTTCGACAACACCAGTGGTTATCGAGTTTAAAACGATTTTATCAAAACGAACTTCTCGAGCTTCAATAATATACATGGATGCCAAGCCGGATGCCGTGGTCGCGGTTCCGCGTTGACCGTTACGATATTCGATACCCAAGCGATTCGCCAACGAGCTGCTGAGCACGACCAAGTTTGCGCCGGTATCAACCAGAAATTCCATTTGTTGGCCATTGATGGATCCCGTAGAGCGAAAAAAGCCAAGGTCATCCGCCCATAACTGAACACCCTCGTCGCCACTTGGCTGTTGTTGCCCGCTTACACTTCCGGCCAGCGTAATGGCGCTGTTTAGGGTAAGTATTTCCCGCTGCCCATTTACCTCTACAACGGCTTCCTTGGTTGACGCGGAAATTAACGTCACACCACTTAGGGTTTCGCCATTCTTGATAATCTTTGCTTTACCGCCATTGATCGACAACATCGCTTTGTCATTGAACAACGCTACCGCATGGATAGCCACATCGTCTGCAACGGCATTTTTCGCGAGCGCAAGCCATAAGCTGAACACAATTAGGCCCAGCACTGATTTGCGTTTTTGGATATTCATATTGCTTATTCCAATCAATAATTCGGCGTTACTCGAACGCTTTCTGTACGGCTTGCTCTAGTGTCGATACAGCGGCAACCGTCTGGTTCTGACTGCGTGCACCGCTGAGATTACCATGCGGCATGATCAATTGTCTGAACCCAAGCTTTTCTGCTTCTTTGATACGCTCCATCCCTCTTTGCACTGGCCGAATCTCGCCAGTTAAACCAACCTCGCCAAATACCGCGAGATCATTCGCCAAGGGTTTGTTTTTAAAGCTAGAGAGTACCGATAACATAATCGCCAGATCCGCTGCGGGTTCATGCACCTTAACACCACCAATCACATTCACGAACACATCTTGATCATACAAGGACAAACCGGCATGACGATTCAACACCGCCAACAGCATGGCCAAGCGCTGATTGTCCAATCCCACAGTAACCCGTCTAGGATTCGCCAATGAGCTTTGATCAACTAAGGATTGCACCTCCACTAACAATGGGCGAGTGCCTTCTTGTGAGACCAGCACTACGCTGCCAGTGGCATCTTTTTGCTCACGTTTGATGAACATAGCCGATGGATTAGACACTTCTTTAAGGCCCGTGTCGGTCATCGCAAAAACGCCGATTTCATTTACTGCGCCAAAACGGTTTTTGATCGCACGAATAAGTCGAAAGCTGCTATTTCGCTCGCCCTCAAAATAAAGCACAGTATCAACCATGTGTTCCAGCACGCGCGGCCCAGCCAGAGCGCCTTCTTTGGTGACGTGCCCCACCAAAATCACGATCGTACCGGTTTGTTTGGCGTACCTGACCAAGCGGCTGGCCGTTTCACGCACTTGCGCAACGCTGCCTGGCGCCGACTGCAAAGTATCGGTGAACAGTGTTTGGATCGAGTCCACTACCAAAACTTCAGGCCGATGGCTTTGTGAGACCTGCAAGATACTTTCCAGCTGATTATCTGCCAATAAATCCAGATCGGCGTCTTGTACACCGAGCCGAGTAGCTCGCAGGGCAATCTGTTGGGCCGATTCCTCACCAGTCACGTACAACGTTTTTTTGTCGTTACTCAATAAACTCAAGCTCTGCAGAATGAGCGTCGACTTACCGATTCCTGGGTCACCACCTAGAAGTATGACCGACCCTGCCACCAAACCGCCGCCCAACACGCGATCTAATTCAGCCAATCCGCTGGGCGATCGAGGTGAACCTTTCACGCTGACCTCTTGGAGTTTTTGCACCTCGCTTTTTGGCGCGAAGCCCTCAAAGCGTGCAGCCTTGGGTTTACTGCTAGTGCTTACAAGTGCGGCTTCTTCTTGCAGGGTATTCCAATCACTGCAATCCTGACATTGTCCTGTCCACTTTGGGTGTTGTGACCCACAAGAAGTACAACTAAATACCGTTTTTGCTTTAGCCATTAATCGTCTCTCGTTGCACTCTTGCGGTCACTCCGCAAGTCAATTCATAGGCAATTGTGTCGGCTTTAGCTGCGACTTCCTCAATGGGGTTGCCTCGGCCCCAAAGCACCGCTGCATCACCAACTTCAGCTTTGGTATCACCGAGATCAACAGCAATCATATCCATTGAAACACGCCCTATTAACGAGCACATTTCACCATTGATCACCACCGGCGTACCACTGACGGCGTGACGCGGGTAACCATCGCCGTAGCCGCAAGCCACGATAGCGATGCGACTTGCTCGTTCCAGTGTTACCAGCCCACCGTAACCGATTTGACTACCTGCTGGTAGATCTCGCACCGACAGCAGCCTCGCGGTGAGCGTCATCACAGGCTTAAGCTTCAACGCGTTTGCAGTTGTACCCACTACTGGTGAAATTCCATACAACATGAGTCCGGGCCTTACAACATCATAAGCCGCGTCCGCAAAGGAGCAAATACCCGCTGAATTCAGCACACTGACCATGTCAAAATCCAAATTCGCAACCAGCAATTCCAGTGCCTCTATTTGTTTAAGGTTCTGCGGAGCATCTGGTCGATCGGCGTTGGCCAGATGCGTCATCACACCAACCTTGCGCACCGATTTTTGCTGACGAAGAACGCCTAAAACAGACTCAACATCGTTTGGCAAAAAACCGAGTCGACCCATCCCGGTATCAACTTTTAGCCAAACATCCAAGGGTCTGTTTAGCGAACTACTTTTTAACGCTGAGACTTGTGATGCGTCGAACACGCTTAACACAGTTTGCGCATCAAGTTGATTCACTTCGGGTTGATCAAACTGGGCCGAAAGCGTCGTTATTTTATGACTGACACCCATGGCACGCAGGCGCGCCACATCAGTAAAACTACTGACCGCGAACTCATCCACTGAACTCAGCGCTCCAGCCACCAGCTCCATGCCATGACCATAAGCGTTGGCTTTAATAACAGCCATAACCGCTGCTTTGGGTGCGAGTTCTCTTACCACGCTCAGGTTGTGGCTAAGAGCAGCCACATCTATTTGAACAGTAGCGCGGGCTTGGCCAGCGAGTTCGGGGCCGTTCAAAACAGAACTCAAAATGGGTTAATGCATATCGCCGTAACTGGGGCCGGCGTAATTCTCAAAACGCGTAAATTCCCCAAGAAAGGCTAAGCGAACCGTACCAATGGGGCCATTCCGTTGCTTGCCGATAATTATCTCAGCCATGCCCTTTTGGTCAGTTTCAGGCTCATAGACCTCATGCCTATAGATAAACATGATCACGTCTGCGTCTTGCTCAATCGCTCCCGACTCACGCAAATCAGACATCACCGGGCGTTTGTTCGGTCGCTGCTCCAAACTTCGATTCAATTGCGAAAGTACAACCACCGGACAATCTAACTCTTTTGCTAAGCCCTTGAGAGACCGGGTGATGTTAGAAATTTCCAATGTCCTATTCTCAGATGAGCTGTCGCTACCTCTCATTAACTGCAGGTAGTCGATCATAATCATACCTAAGCCATGTTCGTGCTCAGCGGCCAAACGACGCGCACGAGTACGCACCTCAAGCGGCGAGAGTGCCGGCGTATCATCAATGTAGATCGCTTTATCCTGCAAGATGCCCATTGCCGAGGTTAGCTTGGGCCAATCATCGTTATCGAGCTGGCCGGTTCGCAATTTAGTTGAGTTCACTCGGCTTAAGGAAGCCAACATTCGCGTTGTGAGCTGCGCTCCCGGCATCTCCATACTGAATACCGCGACTGGCAAGTTTTCGTTGATCGCCGCATATTCAATAAGATTCATCGAAAATGAGGTTTTCCCCATTGAAGGGCGCCCCGCCACGATGACCAAATCACCGCCTTGCAAACCGGTGGTCTTTTTATCGAGATCCACAAACCCAGTCGGCACGCCGGTGACCGTTTGCTTAGTCTTGAACAACTCTTCAATCTTGTCGACCGCCTCACTCAGAAGGCTATCAATTTTTCTAAAACCCGCCTTGGCTTGATTATTGTTTTTGGCAATCTCGAAGATCATCTGCTCGGCAAAATCGAGCACTTCTTCGGGCTCGCGGCCTTCAGGCTGATACGCCGCCTTGATAATGTCATTGGCGCTCTCAATCAAACGCCGCAGAATCGCTCGCTCACGTACGATCTTGGCGTAGGTTTTTACATTGCCAGTATTCGGAGTATTTTTTGCCAGCGCACCCAGATAAGCCAAACCGCCAACACGATCAAGCTCGCCCTGATGAGTCAAAGATTCTGAGACGGTCACCACATCGGCGGCCTCGCCTTTTTCATCAAGGCGTATGATCTCTTGGTAGATCGTCTGGTGGTCGCTGCGATAAAAATCTCGGCTTTCTATCTCAGTGCTGACCTCATCAATAATACGGTTGTCCAGCATCATAGACCCGAGGATAGACTGCTCCGCTTCTATCGCCTGCGGCGGAAGCCGCAATACGTCTTCTTCTCGAGTAGATTGTGAGTCGCCTAATGCCATCGAACAGCGGATTTTGATTAATTTTTATCGGCCGAGTACTTTATCACACGGCACTAATTTCGGCTGATATTCTGACGCTCTTCGCGAGCTAAAAGCCGTAAGATTCAAGATAGGTACGCATTCACTTTACTGAGCAAATCTACTACACGAACTCAAACAATACGCCTCGAGTTTAAATATGTCAGACAAAAAAAATCCCCGCCGCGGCGAGGATTTTTTAACTCAACTTGAACAGGCTTATTCCGGCAATACTGAAACATTCACTGTGAAGTTGACTTCAGGGTGCACTGAAACCGCCACTTCGTAGTCGCCGGTCAGCTTGATTGGGCCTTCTGGCAATTGAATCTCAGACTTGTTCAGAGACAAGCCTTGTTTCTCGAACGCTTCTGAAATTTCAATCACGCCGACTGAACCAAACAAACGGCCTTCATCACTTGCGCGCGCTGCAATCTCAACAGACTTGCCGTCGAGTTCAGTGGCGCGAGCTTGAGCTGCTTGTAATTTATCGGCCGACGCTTTTTCTAACTCCAATCGACGCTCTTCAAATTGAGCCAAGTTTGCTTCAGTGGCTACTGTGGCCAGACCTTGCGGCACCAAGTAGTTACGTGCATAACCAGGTTTAACGTTGACGAGGTCGCCAAGGTTGCCCAAATTAACAATTTTCTCTAGCAGGATAACTTGCATGATAACCCCCGCTTATTTATGGCTGTCTGTGTACGGCAGCAATGCAAGATAGCGAGCGTTTTTAATCGCGCTGGCTAACTGACGTTGAAAACGTGCTGCGGTACCGGTGTTGCGGCTTGGAATAATCTTGCCAGATTCTGAAACAAAGGCCTTCAGAGTGGTTAGATCTTTATAATCAATATGCGTAGCGCCTTCAGCCGTGAATCGGCAAAAGCGACGACGCTGTTGGCGAAAACCGCCGCGTCTTTTTTTAGGTGCGTTGCGTCTCATTATTCCGCCTCCTCAGTAGCTGGTTCTTTACTTTCTACAGATTCCTCACTTTCCGCACTTTCTTCAGTACTTTCAGTAGGCTCCGCGTCTTCAGCTGGCTCGCTGGCTTCGTCAGCTGCGTCTGCATCAACTTCTTCTGTGGCTTTCTCAGCTTCAGCTTTTGCCGCGGCTTCGGCTTTCTCAGCTTCGGCTTTCGCTTCAGCTTCTGCCTCAGCGGCACGAGCTGCTTCGCGTTCTTCATCACGCTGACGCTCTGCTTCAACTTCCTTCATCATGATTGACGGTTCGGTTTCAGCGTTCTTCATCTTCAAGACAAGATTACGAATAATCGCATCGTTGAAGCGGAATAGATTTTCTACTTCATCCAAGGTCTCTTGCGTCACTTCAACATTCATAAGAATGTAGTGAGCCTTATGGATTTTATTGATTGGGTAGGCAAGTTGGCGGCGACCCCAGTCTTCGTAGCGATGCACAACACCACCACCCTGTTCAATCACTGCCTTGTAGCGGTCGGCCATGGCACCAACCTGCTCGCTTTGATCTGGATGCACCAGATACACTATTTCGTAATGTCTCATTTTTTGAGCTCCTCACGGTTAATAAGTTTCCCATCGTCTAGCTTTGTGCCAAAACGTGGTGAAACAAGGAGTCAGCTTCTTTCCGACTTTATGTAAGTCTTTAAAAAACCTCAGTTTTTCTTCAAGAGAACGATAGCCCTCCTGAAGCGAAGCGCGATTCTAGCGAAAACATATCTAAACTGCAAAAGGAATTCAGTAAAATAAGCACTTAATGCCCTTTCCAAAACGATATGCCAGTGAGTCAATATTACCGTTTAAGCCCCCAACTCTCGGTGACTGAAGTCGATGATGAGGTCGTGTTACTAAAACTCGATACGGGTTCCTACTTTGGGCTGAATCCGATCGGCGCGAAATTTGTCAGCGGAATTCAACAAGAGATGAGTCTGCACGAGATTTGCGCGAGCATTTCAGAGCAATATCAAACGCCCTATATTAGGGTCAATGATGACCTCAAAGATTTGGTAGATCAGCTAGTTGACCAGCAACTTATTGAAGCGTATGAGCCGGGCTGAATTAAGAGCTCGCCCAACCCAAAGCCAACTGCAAGCGCAGGCGCGGATGATAGTTCCGCGCCACGGCTCCGATAAGAATACCTTGCCGGCAGCCCCAAGTATTGAGGAGCTTGATTATCATGGTATTACCATGTTGGCCTTGTCTGTTGGAACTGTCAGCCTCGATACTCATCCACAGCTAAACCAACGGCGCGCGATGATGGTCGCCAATGAGGCGCTCAAAAAGCAAGCACTACAAGAATTGGGCCTAGCATGCTCTGAAAACGGTTTGCGCCCGCTTTTGTTTAAGGGTTCAGCACTGGCTTACCTCGTCTACCCGCAACCTTGGCTAAGACCACGCACAGATTCCGACGTCTTTGTTGATCAAGCCGAACTGCCCAAATTTGAAGAGCTGTTTTCGCAACTTGGCTATCAAAAGCTATTTGCAATAGAGGGAGACCTGGTCAGCTATCAAGCTACTTACTCTAAAGCTTTGAGTGACAAGGTCGCGCTCAATATCGACCTACACTGGCGCATTAACAATCGGCAAATTTTATCCAACTCATTTTCGTATTCTGAGCTGTCTTCAAGAGCACAATCAATTCAGGAGTTGGGCTTTGCCACCCTCACTCCGGTTGATCATCTGCTGGTCGCATGTTTACACAGACTTGGCCACCATCAACGCGAAGAGCGCTTGGCTTGGTTGTACGATATGCATCTGTTGGCTGAGAATTTGTCCCCTCAAGAATGGCAGACATTGGCGGAGCGCGCTACGGATAAACAGATCGCTGCAATTACTTTGGATGCGCTCATGCTGTGCCAATCGTTATTCGAAACGGCGGTCGAAATGTCGATCACGGACGTGCTCAAACTAAGTGCCAAGCAAACAGAGCCTAGTGCGATCTTTCTGCAGCGAGATTTGCCGGAGTGGCGCATCCTGCGCCATGAATTGGCGGCATTAGAAAATACCAAGCTGCGCCTTCGTTGGTTGTATGAAACATTGATCCCCTCACCTGCCTATATGCGTCAACAGATGCAAAGGGACTCCTTATTGCTCGCACACAGCGAACGACTGTGGCGTGGTATAAAACGAATATTCCGCTCTTAAAGCAAAACTCTATCCACTGCTTGCATGATCTGCTGCTGCAACTCCGGCAACCGGGCTAGGTCACGTGGGTACTCAACTTCTAACATAGGCACCGCTAGACAAAGTTCGCGCGCGAATCTCGCGTGACGGCGCATCGTATATTCATCGAAGAGTTTGGCAGCCACCGTATGGCGCACCACTTGCAATAAGGCTTCGCTCTTATTGATGTGGCGAAAACCGATCGCGTCGGCCGGAATTGGTGACAGACGAAATAACGCAGCTAGACGATGCTTCGAATCAATCCTATGTTCTGGCGCTGCCTGGTCGAGCTTTAGCTGCGGATATCCATGTACCAAAAACCCACGTTCATCCTCATTGCCTCTAGACAGCGGCAACATATCGTCGGCTAACTGCGGCCATGCTGCACCCGCATCGGCGCTCAAGGTCGACTTGCCTGTGCCTGATTCTGCGATAAACGCGACTACACGCGACGCATCATTGCCAGCAATCTGAATGGCACCACCATGCAGCGTGAACGTACCCTCAGCAGCCATCAGCAACATCATTGCTGGCCCTGTAACGATTTCCAAATTGAGCCTTTCATCAAACGGAGAATCATTAAGCACATGAATATGTTTATTTTCCACATCGACAGTGCAGACGGGTTTCCCTTGCACGTTCAATTGGTAATAACCTAGGTGATGCCAACACTGGATTTCTTTCAAGCCTCCTGCGAATGGGGCCAAGCCAGTGTAATGATGATGCGCTTCGCTGAGTTTTTTCGTCGAAGCAGCGCCCAAGCTTTTGAGCAGACCTGCATACCGATCTGAAGCCGGTCCTTCTTCATAGGCATCCAGTGCCTGGATTCGCGATTGGAATACCACACGCTGACCACCCAAGGTGTAATGCCAGGCCGAGGGGAGCTCAGCCGACGTTGAAGATACTTGAGTAACTCGAATCATTGAACTGCCGACCGCTAACGGCTAGGCTTTGACTGGAAGGCACGCTTCATCGGCTGTAGCACGATCTCCTCTTGCACGGTATTTCGTGGGAGTTCGATGGCGTGCGCAATTGCTGCGCCAACCTGCTTGGCATCAAGACTAAAATCGGCACCCGGCTGTGGTTCGAAATGCAGGACATCGAAAAACTCAGTGGATGTTGGCCCCGGATTAATTAACATCACTCGTACATCCGAATTAGCACAATCAGCGCGCAAACTTTGAGCAAAGCCACGCAGTGCAAACTTACTTGCAGCATAGACACTGCCTTGCTTAGCACCCTGCAAAGCTGCCTCACTGCCGACTAAGACAATGTCCTTACCACCATGCTTTTTAAATTTAGCCAAAAAATGTTTCACAACAAATAGTTGGCTGACCAGGTTCAGCGAGATCAACTCTTCTATCTGCTGATAAGACATTTGCTCCAAACCACCAAACAGCCCTCTACCCGCATTCAGCACCAAACAATCCGGCAAGGCCATCTCCATGCTTTGCAAGGCCGCGGGCAAGTTTTTGGTGTCACTCAAATCCAATGTATGACACTGCATAAAGGAGGCATCATGCCGGTCAAAACCTCTGGCAACACCGCTCACTTGCCAACCGCGCTGGTGCAAAATCTTTGCGGTAGCATAACCAATGCCGGAACTTGCGCCGGTAATAAGTGCTTGTTTCATGCTCCCTTAACCGGCAGTTGCTGATTGGTTTTCAGCTGTGAGTTCGTTGGAATAATAGACAAACAGATTCTCCGTTGCGATGTGATCTGCGATCTGATTCGAAATTGTCTCAAACATGGAAGCTTCTATTTCAGTCTCGTAGGCAACCATACCATTGCTTTCTGCTAAGCCGGCACTGAATAACCAGTGTTCGGGATAGAGTTTCCGCATAGTCTTGTAATACCCTTTTGGCAGCCGAAATCCACCCAAAGAAATGCTGTCGATTGTACTGGCATCAAGAACATTGAAAACTTGTTCAACAAGCTCGGCATAGCTTGCTTCCCAACCCTGATGCCAAACCACCGGATCGAACCTCACTCCAACTCGCCAACCAGCGCCCTGAAGTTTTTGCATTGCTTGCAAACGCTTGTCGAGCGACGGCGCTCCTATCTCAAGACTCTCAGCAACATTTGCTGGGCTCAGACTAAATGCCACCACCGCATTGTCAATCGCGCTACGGTTTAACAAAGATCGGACTTGGGTACTCTTAGTACGCAGTTCCAAAACCGCATGTGGCATATTTGCGAAAGCGTCGAGAAAATACTCGGCGAACCCCGTGACTGGCTCGAGCGCTAGACTGTCGCAATCGTAACCAGAGAAAAACCAAGGTGGGTTCTTGTCGGCCTTGTGCTCAGCGGCAACCGCAGCAATGTCGGTCACGAAATCTTCATAGTTAACAAACAGCAGATAGTTGGCTGACCGATACATACCTTGCAAAAAACAATAGCGGCAATCGTACAAACAATTGAGCATATGTGAGAAGTAGTAATTTGCCCCGCCACCGGTTTCATATTGAGCCGGCGTAGCAATCACTCTGCGATTTTGCTTTTCCGCAAGGATTAAAGCTGGGTTTTGTTTTTGTAGGCGAAAGTTTTGTGCATGGGAATTAAACACTTCGCCATAATGCTCAATAACAATGTGCTCGGCGCGCTGGTGCCGCTCAAGAATTGTCTGAGTTTTAGGCCGATCCATAACCGACTCTTCGATATAGACGGTTTTAATCAAAATGATCTCTAAGCAATGGTGGGTTTTCACTCAATGCTCGCTGCCAGCTCTTCAACAAGGAATGAACATTTTCGGCACTCGCAACTTCTCTCCCTAAGGCCTCCAAGTTACCCCCGCAATTCAGTTGTTTGAGAGCGAGATCTTGCAGTTTCATGGACTGGCTATGGGTTAGCCTCAATTGGCTAAACAGCGAAGATACGGCTTCTTTTTGTGCTGCATAAGATGGCAAACGATCGGCAAGATGAACCAGTGACATCGCAAACTCAGACAGCTGGTCGGCATTCTTGGCGATATATTCCGTGATCTTCGTGCCATCAAGTTGCTCAACGCCCGTTTCAACATTATCAGAGACGATCTTTACAGACTGGACCAGTTCGGCGGGAGCAAATCTTATAGCACTACTAAAGAAGGCGCTGCCCTCCATATCAGCCAGTGCATCTTGTGGGTAATCGGTACAAACATGATCGCCAGTTTGCAATCTTCCAACCATCCCCGGCCAATCCGCTACAAGGGGTACATGGTGGCCGCGTTGCTCTTGTTCGCCGGCACAATAAGCGACACGAATCGCAGTCGCAAGCGGATGACTCGCGTGCCCGGCTGTACCTATATTTAGCCAAGCAGCATGGCCCGAAGTTCGAGCTGCCAACCAACCCACACCGGTTGCCATCGCGACTCGCCCAAGGCCAGTGACAACCAGGTTGATTTGCATTTCGCTCTGTTCAGAACGATAAAACTGGACGCCCGTTACCGGTGCACGTACCAACTTAAAACGATCGATCAACGGCTTAGCTTCACTGTGCAACGCAGTGAGAATATTTAAATTTGAGCGTTTTTCAGCCGACATGATTTGAACTCAAGTCATTTTCGCTAAAAAGTAACAGATCATAATTGTAATCTCTTTCAGCCTCTAAACTGAGTAGCTTAGTTCGACACTTATTTACCAATTCACTATTGCCACGTTTTTCGGCACCCTGGCGCAAAATCCGCAATTTTGCAGTCAGCATTTCAAAGGCAGCGCAAGCATCCTCCTCATCAAGATCATGTTGGAGGATTTTCTCCAACGCGCGTACTCGAAATCGATCCATGCCCCAGAATCTTCGCGACAACTGATCCTCGTGCCCGCCGAATTTAACAATGCATTCTTGCTCAATAAAGTCTACCTCGAAGCAAGAAGTAAGCCGCAACCAATAGTCGTAGTCTTCACAAGCCGGTAAGGTCTCATCGAACTCGCCAACATGTTCTACAACGTCGCGATGCAGCAAAATGGACGACGGCGACATGGCGCAAAGTGGTAAGCATTGTTGAAATATCCAGCCACCACTTTTTTTGTGCTTATTCATCTGGTTAACCCGCACACCTTTGCGTACCCATCGCTCTTCAGTATGGCTCACTTTTAAGCCAGAAATAACAAGAGAGGCCATTTGTGTGTTTAGCTTGTGAGGTAACCATTCATCGTCTGAGTCTAGCAAAGCAATCCACTCACCCTGCGCGATACGCAAGCCTGAGTTACGCGCCGCACTAACACCGCGATTGGCTTGCGTGAGGAAGACAATGTCTGGGTAATTCTGACGGATAAGCTCTCTCGTATTATCGGTTGAGCCATCATCCACAACGATAATTTCAATTTGCGCTTCACAGTTGCCAGTATCCTGCGCCAGAATCGAATCGATGGCGTTTTCAATCACGTGTGCGCGATTAAAAGTGGGGACTATGACTGATACCAGCATTCGTTTAGGTGCAGGAGCGTAAGAATTTGTGTTAGTTTATGACTCTAAGCGTTTGATTTAACATGTTTTTAATTATGCGTAGGTGGATTGCACACCAATTTTGTTGTAAAAATCACACAATTAATTGAAAGCCCTGCGATTTCGTTAACTGTTGTTTACTGCGTCATCTTAGCGGCCGCGCAAACCCTATACTGGCTCCCATGAAATGTAAATGAGTATTTATTTTCATAACTCTCTCTTCTTTTTGTTAATTCATCGCCGCCCTCAAAAGCGGCGATTTTTTTTCGCTACGTTCGCTGCGCTCACGGCCGGCTTGCCGGCCCGGGCCGCTGGCGCTTTTTCGCTTTTTAGCTCTACGCTAACCTGTCTGGTCTCGTCTCTGGACTGATTCTCGATT
>CALJJR010000175.1 GCA_937973905.1 uncultured Arenicella sp.
GGGGCTGGTCTCGGATTTTTGTGGTTTAACACTTACCCAGCGCAAGTTTTTATGGGCGACATTGGTTCGCTCTCTTTGGGCGCGTCGCTCGGAATAGTGGCGGTGATCGCACGCCAGGAATTAGTCCTATTCATTATGGGTGGCATTTTCGTGCTCGAAACTGTCTCCGTCATTTTGCAGGTCATTTCCTTTAAATTGACTGGCAAGCGCATTTTTCGCATGGCGCCTATCCACCACCATTTTGAATTAAAAGGCTGGCCAGAGCCGCGCGTGATTGTACGCTTCTGGATTATCAGCTTGATTCTGGTGTTGATTGGCCTCGCAACCTTGAAGGTTCGCTAAGCGCATGAGTAACACGCCAGAAAATGCGAATCCAATGCTGATAGAGCAGCACCAAGAAGCCTTAGTGCTGGGCCTCGGTGTGACCGGGTATAGCGTCGTGCGATTTCTACGTCACCACGGGTTGGCAGTAGCGGTGATGGATTCTCGCGCTGCGCCACCCAAGGCAGCTGAACTCGCTAAGAATTTTCCTGAGGTCGCCACATTCTTTGGTGGCTTTGATGAACACGAAATTGCGCAGCACAGCTTGTTGGTGATGAGCCCAGGCATCGATATGGCGGCACCGGAGTTTCGTCAAGCGCGCCAAGCTGGAGCGACCTTAGTCGGTGATATTGAACTGTTTATGCAGTCCAACACGCAGCCGTTGATCGCGATTACCGGTTCCAACGGAAAAAGTACCGTGACCACATTGGTTGGCTTGATGTGCGAAGCCGCTGGCTTGAAACCACTGGTCGCAGGAAACATCGGTTTTCCGGCCCTAGATGCACTTACCGACCAACAAAATTTTGATGTGGCTGTGCTGGAACTGTCCAGCTTTCAACTTGAGGCGACCAGCAGTGTGCCGGCTGATGCCGCGACGATTCTAAATATCAGCCCTGATCATATGGATCGCTATCAATCTATGGGTGATTACGTATTGGCAAAAGCACGTATTTTGCGTGGCGCGCAGCGTTCGGTGTTGCCACGTCATCACGAAACATTTGAGCAAATAACCAGTACCGGCACGACTGTGAGCTTTGGGTTGGACGAACCCGATACAGAGCAGTCATTTGGCGTGGTGAGGAGAAAATCTGCGCGCTGGCTAGTGCGCGGTGACGAGCACTTACTGAAGCTTCGAGATTTGCAGTTACTTGGATTACACAACGTTGAAAATGTTTTAGCTGCTTTTGCGCTGGTCGACTTTTTGGACTTACCGCGCAAAAAGCTGGCAGCGGCGGCGAAGTCCTTCAATGGTCTGCCACACCGCATGGAAACTGTGGCGACGCATAAGCAGATCAATTGGGTTAATGACTCCAAAGCCACCAATATTGGAGCGGCGGCAACGGCACTAAAAAGTCTCGATAAAGACGTGATTTGGATTGCCGGTGGTCAGGGCAAAGGCGCGGATTTTGGTGACCTGCAAAACGCAATTACCAGCCGAATTAAGTTGCTAGTTCTGTTCGGTGAAGACGCTCACCTCATGCAAGACGCCCTGAGCAATCATGTTGAGATCGCTCTGGTTGATGATATGGCGCAAGCCGTTGATCTGGCTGGTGAGAGAGCTGAGCAGAATAGCGTGGTGCTCCTGTCGCCTGCGTGTGCGAGTTTTGATATGTATCAAAGCTTTGCGCAACGTGGCGATCATTTTCGTCAGCTCGCACAAGCATGGGTTGAGGGGCAAGAGTAATGACGGCCGTTACCATCAAGCCGGTACTGCACGCAACTCGCAACCCAGTGAGTCAAAACTCGATTGGCGTCGACCCGATGCTATTGGGTGTGTTTATTAGTCTCTTGCTATTGGGTTTGGTGATGGTCTTCTCATCGACAATCGCCATGGGCGCTCAAGATCTGCAGACCAATACTAGCCATTTCTGGCGCCATCTTTTGCACGTGATTTTGGGTGTTGGAATTACCTTAGTTGTGGCAAATATTCCAGTTTGGGTATGGCAACGAGCGAGCGTTTTAATCCTCATCGGCTCGGTTGCTTTGCTCGGAATCTTGTTGTTGCTTGGAATTGAAGTGAATGGCAGTCAGCGTTGGATTGCGCTGTTTGGGTTTAGGTTGCAACCTGCAGAAATTGCCAAATTGGCAATGGTGATTTATGCGGCGGGTTACTTAACGCGTAAACAAGCTCAAATTCAGCAATTTACTCAAGGCATCCTAAATATTGGTTTGGTTCTAGCTGTGCTCGGGTTTTTACTGCTGATGCAGCCTGATTTTGGCAGCTTTTTTGTGATTACCGCTGCCGTAGGGCTGATGATGTTTCTGGGTGGGATTCGTGTTTCACACACAGTGTTATGCCTCGCCGTCGCGGCGGCTGTTATGTTCGCCATGGTCAGCATGTCGCCCTACCGTATGCAACGTGTCATGAGCTTTATGGATCCATGGTCAGACCCTTTTAACACCGGGTTTCAATTGACTCAGGCACTGATCGCCATCGGACGTGGCGAAATCCTAGGCGTCGGTCTGGGAGCGAGTATTCAAAAACTCTATTATCTGCCTCACGCAAATAACGACTTTATTCTGGCTGTTATCGGTGAAGAGTTGGGTCTGGTCGGCATTGTTTTAGTCGTCGCACTGTTTGCCTTGTTGTTGCACCGTGCTTTAACCATCGCGCGCTCGGCTGAATTAGTCGGGCGAATATACGCGGCGCGATTGGCGCAAGGCATTGGTTTCTTATTGGTGGTGCAGGCGCTGGTTAATATTGGCGTAAATCTTGGCGTGTTGCCGACTAAAGGCTTGACCCTTCCGTTTATTTCCTACGGCGGCAGCAGTCTGCTCGTTTGCTGTACCGCGATGGGGCTCTTGTTTGCTGTAGATCGGCAAACTCGCCAGCGCCAGTTTAATGATTCCAGTCGCCCAGCAGGAACAACTAAGCGGAGGCGTACATGAGTACGCCTAGCAATCATCTAATGGTTATGGCCGGTGGTACCGGCGGGCATGTGTTCCCCGCATTGGCGGTGGCGCAAGAGCTTCGCGCTCGTGGTACGCGTGTCAGTTGGTTGGGTACCAAAGCCGGTTTGGAAGCCAAAGTTATCCCCGCTAATGACATTCCGATCTGCTGGATTAGTATTGAAGGCTTGCGTGGGAAAGGCCTACTAAGCTGGATCAAAGCGCCATTTAAATTGGTTGCTGCTGTTTGGCAAAGCTGGAAAGTGCTGCGTCAAGAACGCCCTGATTGTGTGCTCGGCATGGGTGGTTTTGTTGCTGGCCCAGGTGGTTTGGCTGCGCGCTTAACTCGTACTCCGTTAGTGATTCATGAGCAGAACGCTGTTGCTGGTTTAACCAATAAATGGTTGGCAAAAGTTGCGCAACGGGTGTTGGCGGGTTTTGCTGAAGTCACCGATCTGCCAAATGCTCGGTGGGTTGGCAATCCGGTAAGAAAAGAAATCGACGGTCTTGAAGCGAAGATAATTGTCGGCCGCCCTTTAAATGTGTTGATCATCGGTGGCAGTCAAGGTGCGCATTCGTTCAATGTTTATTTGCCAGACCGGCTCGCGCAGTGTGATAGCGAAATAGAAATTTGGCATCAATGTGGCCGCGGCAAAGCCGACGCCGTGGAAGCGCAATATCAAACGAAGTCTCAGCCTGCGCGAGTGTCTGAATTTATTGATGACATGGCCGCCGCCTACGCATGGGCCGACGTGCTTATTTGTCGCGCGGGTGCTATGACCATTGCTGAATGCAGCGCTGCCGGTAAGCCAGCTGTGTTTGTACCGTTTCCATATTCAGCAGGCGATCATCAAACGATTAACGCGCAAGCGATGGTCAACGCTGGCGCCGGCATTATGCTGGCCAATGAGCGACTTGCACAGACTTCATCTAGTGCAGAATTGAACACTTTTTTTACCGATTTGAGCGTGCTTAATTCGATGTCGCTAGCTGCGGCTGAGCTCCACAAGCCAAACGCGTTAGACGATGTTGTTGCCGTATGCGAGGAGTTTCTCCATGCGTAACCGCGTTCGAAACGTACATTTTGTTGGCGTTGGTGGCAGTGGAATGTCGGGTATCGCTGAAGTGCTGGTGAACCTCCATTATCGGGTCAGCGGCTCGGACATTGCCGAGAGCCCAGTGGTTGATCGTTTGCGCTCGAGTGGCGTTGAAGTTGTTATTGGCCATCACGTGGATAATATTAAAGATTCAGATGTGGTGGTTGTCTCCTCTGCAATTGATCAATCCAACCCCGAAGTCAATGCGGCGCTGCAAGCTGGAATACCGGTGATCCCGCGCGCCGAAATGCTCGGCGAGTTGATGCGCTTTCAGCCCGGCATCGCGGTTGCTGGTACGCATGGTAAGACCACAACCACCAGCTTAGTCGCCGCAATCCTAACTGCTGGTGATCTTGACCCCACGTTCGTAGTTGGAGGTTTGATTAACAGCGCCGGCGCCAATGCCAAATTAGGGCAAGGAGATTACCTTGTCGCCGAGGCCGATGAGAGCGATGCCTCGTTCTTAAACCTCAAACCAGAAATGGCGGTGGTTACCAATATTGATGAAGATCATATGGTGACCTATCAAGGTGATTTGGCTACTTTGAAGAAGACCTTTGTGGCGTTTTTACAGAACCTGCCGTTCTATGGTCTAGCGGTGCTCTGCGAAGACGATGAAAACGTCCGATCCATTCGCGACCAAGTGCATAAACCTACGGTGTCTTATGGCTTGTCAGAGTCAGCGGATTACCGAGCTTATGATATTTCACAGCATGGTGCGCGCATGAAGTTTCGTGTTGCCCGGCCAATGCAAGGTGATGACCTTTCGATCGAACTCGCACTTCCTGGCGATCACAATGTTCTTAATGCCCTGGCAGCGATCGCCATTGCCACGCACTTGGGTGTTGCAGATGCGGCGATTATTCGAGGCCTAGACGAATTTCAGGGTATTGGTCGTCGCTTCCAAGTGTATGGCGATGTGGAGATCAACGGTCAATCAGTTACCTTGGTTGATGACTACGCGCATCATCCGGTCGAACTCGCAGCAACCCTCAGTGCCGCGCGTGGTTGCTGGCCAGAGCGTCGTTTGATGGCGATCTTTCAACCACACCGTTATAGCCGCACCAATGATTTGTTCGATGATTTTGTTCAGGTGTTGGCGGAACAAACCAATTTACTGCTGTGCGAAGTGTATCCAGCTGGCGAAGAAGTGATCTCTGGCGCGACTGGTAAGTCACTGTGTCAGGCCATTCGTGCACGCGGCACCAGTCAACCCATCTTCGTTGCCGATGTGGAAGAACTAAATGAGGTCTTGCAACCTTTGGTGCGCGATGGCGATGTGATTATCACCTTGGGTGCCGGCAGTATCGGCAAAGCGGCCAGACACTTATTTGCCAGTGCAGGGGGCTTAGATGAGTAAGCTTAATGCCGATTTCGGAAAAGTAGCTGTGTTGATGGGAGGCATTTCTGCCGAGCGTGAGGTTTCTTTACGCAGTGGCGCTGCTATCCACCAGGCCTTACTGGATAGTGGTGTTGACGCGCACGCTATTGATGCCACGCCTGACAATATCGGCAGCTTGCGAGGGCAAGGATTTGATCGAGTATTTAACAGCCTGCACGGCCGTTGGGGCGAAGACGGCGTAGTGCAAGGTGCATTGGACGCGATTGGGATGCCATACACTGGCAGCGGCGTCCTAGGTTGTGCTTTAGCGATGGATAAAGTGCGCAGCAAGCAGGTTTGGCAAAGCCTGGGGCTGCCGACTGCGACTTATCGTGTGTTAAGAAATGAGCAAGATTTAGCAGGCTTAGTCGAAGAGTTAGGCTTGCCAATGTTCTTAAAGCCAGCGCGCGAGGGGTCGAGTGTGGGCGTCGGCAAAGTCTCTGTAGCCGATCAATTGTTCGCCACTTATCAGGCTGCTGCCGCAGTTGGCGACGATGTTTTAGCCGAACGCTTTGTTGATGGCGACGAACTCACGGTAGGTATTTTGGCCAATCATGCTTTACCAGTGGTGCGTATGGCCGCGGCCAATGAATTTTATGATTACGAAGCCAAGTACGAATCTGACTCGACGCAATATTTTTGTCCAGCTGGTTTAGATGAAGCGTTGGAAGCACAGGTTCGTCAACTTGCTGAGCACGCATTTACAGCTCTGGATTGCCAACAATGGGGGCGCGTTGATGTCATGTTGACCGCTGATCGAGAACCTATGTTGCTCGAGGTTAATCCCATACCAGGCATGACTGATCACAGCCTTGTGCCGATGGCAGCCGCCGCGGCTGGTTACGATTTCAATCAGCTCGTTATTGAGATTTTGCGGGGGTCCTTGTGAGTAAGCGCGCGCTCGCAACTCAAGAACAAGCATTGCAGGCTGAACGTTTGCGCGGCATGGCGCGAGCATTTTTGCTGTTGGCGGCTACTGTGTTGTCGTTGGGAACGGTTGGCTTATTAGCGGCCGACCAGCTTTATCGTCCTGATGCCTTCGTGATAAATCAATTGAAAATTAAGGGGCGATTTCAGCATTTAGAACCGGCCAAAATCGAAAACGTGATTGCCGAGCAAGAGCTTGGGAATTTCTTTTCAATTGAATTGCGCGCAATTGAAAAACAAGTTGAACAGTTAGCTTGGGTGCAAAACGCTGAAGTTCGACGAGAATGGCCCGACACGCTCTTGATCGAAGTTGAAGAGCAACGTCCCGTCATGCGTTGGGGTGAAACGGCTTGGGTTAATTCACAAGGCAAAGTGGTCGAGTTACCTAACGATGATGGCCTGAGCGCTCCTATTACCCTGAACGGTCATCCACGCGATGCGCGAATCATGCTTGAACGCAGTTTACAGTGGCGTGAACTACTTGCTGAAAGCGGTCTGGAGCTCAGCGGGATGCGTCTTTCAGAAAGTCATGCCTATGAGCTTGAACTCGTCGAAGCAGGCGCTGACAAGAGTTTCGCTTTGCAGTTGGGTAGACGCGATGTGTTGGCACGTTTGCAGCGCTTTCTGATGTTGTACAACACCGAGCTAAACACTGCGACGAAACGCCTGCAGCGAGTCGATGCCCGCTACCCGGACGGGCTGGCGATAAAAGCGAAACCTATGACTGATAAAGAACAACCTGATTCTCTCGCGCAGCGAGGCGATAACAATGAGTAAGAAAGACGAAAATAAGCTAATTGTCGGGCTGGATATTGGTACCTCCAAGGTGTTGGCGATCGTCGGTGAAGTGAATGCCGAGAACGAGGTGGAGATTATTGGCTACGGACATCATCCCGCCACCGGCATGCGCAAAGGCGTAGTCGCTAATATTGAGGAAACTGTGACTGCGATTCAGCGCGCTGTCGAAGAGGCTGAGTTAATGGCTGGTTGCCAAATTTACTCCGTATACGCTGGTATCGCGGGCGCTCATATCAATAGCTTTAATTCCAATGGGGTGGTCGCGGTACGAGACAGTGAGGTTGATGAGAACGACGTCGATCGAGTGATTGAATCGGCCAAGGCCGTGGCGATTCCAAATGATCAAGTCATCCTGCACGTCTTGCCGCAGGAATACATCATCGACGGGCAAGAAGGGATTCGCCACCCAATTGGTATGAATGGCATTCGTATGGAAGCCAACTTGCATATGGTGACTGCGTCAGTGAGTTCGCAGAAGAATATTGAAAAATGTATTCGACGCTGTGGACTGGAAGTGGATGACATCATTCTCGAACAACTTGCTTCGTGTGAATCAGTGCTGACCGAAGATGAAAAAGAACTGGGGGTCTGCCTAGTCGATATCGGTGGCGGGACTACCGATATTGCCGTGTATTCCGAAGGCGCCGTTAGACACACTGCGGTTATTCCGGTGGCCGGTGATCAGATCACCAATGATATTGCAATTGCTCTACGTACTCCGACCGCTGCAGCCGAAGAACTCAAAAAACGTTATGCCTGCGCTTTACGTCAGCTTGCTGAAGCGGAAGAAAGTATAGAAGTGCCTAGCGTCGGCGATCGACCGTCACGCAAATTATCAAAGCACACCTTGGCTGAGGTCGTTGAGCCCAGAATTGAGGAGCTGTTTGAGCTCATCAAATTGGATTTACGGCGCAATGGGTTTGAGCATTTGATTCGTTCAGGAGTCGTGCTTACCGGTGGCAGTTCCAAGATGGTGGGCATGATCGAACTGGCGGAGGAGATCTTCCATGTGCCAGTGCGGCTGGGCATGCCCAAATACCTTGGTGGGCTTAGTGAAGTTGTGAAGAACCCTATTTATTCAACAGGCGTTGGTCTGGTTCAATTCGGGCACAACAACCAAAACGTACAGTCTGATAAGACTGCGAAAGAATCCAAAATGAGTGCGGTATGGCAACGTATCAAGCACTGGTTTCAGGGTAATTTTTAATTTTTTATAACGGGAGAAAACAATGTTTGAACTATTAGATACGGTAGACCAACAGGCGGTGATTAAGGTCGTCGGCGTTGGCGGCGGCGGTGGTAACGCCGTGAACTACATGCAACAGAGTAGCATCGAGGGTGTTGAATTCATCAACGCCAATACCGATGTGCAGGCCTTGCAGAGTTCTGGCTGCAACACCATTTTGCAACTCGGCGCCAACTTGACCAAAGGTCTGGGTGCCGGGGCTGACCCTGATGTAGGGCGGCAAGCTGCGATCGAAGATCGTGAGCGCATTGCAGAATCACTGGCTGGCTCAGACATGGTATTCATCACCGCCGGCATGGGCGGCGGTACTGGAACCGGTGCAGCCCCTGTGATCGCCGAAATCGCACGTGATATTGGTGCGCTTACTGTTGCGGTTGTGACACGACCTTTTAGATTTGAAGGCGCACGTAGAGACAAGTTAGCAGATCACGGCCTCAAGTTGCTAAAAGAGTCAGTCGATTCCTTGATCACTATTCCCAACGAGAAACTATTGGAAGTGATGGGCAAAGAAGCTTCATTGCAAGATGCATTTGCTATGGCGAATGATGTGTTGCGCAACGCTGTGCAGGGCATTTCAGAATTGATCACCAGCCCTGGTCTAATCAATGTCGATTTTGCGGACGTTAAAACCGTGATGTCTGAAATGGGTCAAGCGATGATGGGTGCCGCTTCGGCAACTGGTGCAACGCGGGCGAGTGAAGCAGCAAGAAATGCTTTGAGCAGCCCATTGCTCGAAGACACCAACATCAAAGGTGCGCGCGGCATCCTAGTAAACGTGTCCGCCGGCCCAGATTTGTCGATTGGTGAGTTCGGTGAAGTTGGCGGCATGATTCGAGACATGGCATCGGAAGATGCGACAGTCGTTATTGGTACGTCGATTGATCCTGATATGAAAGACGAACTCAGGGTTACCATGGTTGCCACCGGCATTCAGGAGCGCGGTCAGCAAGAAGCGCAACCGCAGCGGTATGCTGTGGTTCAGCCAGTTGCCAAAGCAGTCGGCAGCAGCTATGAGCCGGAGCCAATGGTTGAAGACAAGGAGCCTGAAAGTGGGCTCTTGCATTCGCGCCGAGGCAGTTCAGAACTGCCACTCTTCGATCCTGAGGGCGATAGCAAGTTAGACGTACCTACATTTCTGCGTAAACAAGCAGACTAGAGGCAGTATAAAAGTGGTTGATCGGACAAAACGGTATGCGTTGGCAGTCCATTAATACTGTGCGTGGAACCTACACAAATTCTCCCGTTTGGTGTACGATTCTGCGATTGGTGTCGCTCATCTCAGACATGCGTCCAGTAGTACGGTTTTATCCGGCTCAGATTTTGACCGCATGTTCATCCAGATCATGTTTTGATCTAGGAATTAGTTGAGTTAAATGGCACTAAGTTCAGTTCAAATTGTGTTGTCAAAGCCCAACCTTTTTGTTCCGATCACCACCTTTTTAAACCTCCAGCTTTTTAACCCCAAGCTTTGGGCTACCAAGCTTTGGGCTAGTAAATTTAAGGCGGGTTTTATTGAGAATAGTTTTATGCTGCGGATTCCTCTTCAGTTGTGAATAGTGGGAATCCAAATTTGATGAGACTAAACATAGGGTTTACCCTGTCTGTGCACAAAAAACGACTTTTTACGGGTGCTAAATGATAAACAGCTGTGAAAGAGTCAATAAAGTCAAAAGCCTGGCGTCCTTAATACGATTACATAGAATTCAAAACAGTCACGCCGCACCAGAGTTCTCTATTTATCAATGATTCACCAACGAACCCTTAAAAATGTAATCCGTGCCACTGGCGTAGGCCTGCACACGGGTGAAAAGGTGTATCTCACGCTCCGACCCGCCGCAGTTGATACCGGCATCGTCTTTCGCCGCGTCGATCTAGACCCGGTCGTTGAGCTAAATGCGTCTCCAGATAGAGTCGGGGACACGCGTCTTTCCACTGCGCTAAAAGAAGGGGATGTCTCGGTTTCCACGGTAGAACATCTAATGTCCGCCTTGGCAGGTCTGGGTATTGACAATATCTACGTTGAACTTACGTCTCCAGAAGTGCCGATCATGGACGGCAGTGCTGCTCCATTTGTATTTTTGGTACAGTCGGCAGGAGTGGTTGAGCAAAATGCTCCCAAAAAATTTATCCGCGTTACCAAGCCGGTAATCGTGGAAGAGGGTGATAAATGGGCAAAATTTGAGCCGTTTGAAGGCTTCAAAGTGTCCTTTTCAATCGATTTTGATCACCCGATCTTCGCCAAATCCCCGCAGCAAGCCACGGTTGATTTTTCTACCACGTCGTTCGTAAAAGAAGTTAGTCGTGCACGTACTTTCGGGTTTATGCATGAGGTAGAAGCGTTGCGCGAGGCTGGGTTGGCATTGGGCGGAAGCCATGACAACGCAATCGTGATGGATTCTTATTCGATCCTTAACGACGATGGTTTACGCTACGAAGACGAATTTGTTAAACATAAAATTCTCGACGCCATCGGCGACCTCTATCTTTTAGGTCATCCTTTGGTCGGGGCATTCAGTGCACATAAGTCCGGTCATGCGCTGAACAATACTTTGTTGCGGGCTCTAATAGCACAAGAAGATGCTTGGGAGTTGGTAACCTTTGATGACCCTGTGAACGCACCAATTGCGTTCATGCATTTGGCTAACGCCTAGAAAAAATAATAAAAATAAACCTAAGGGCGATGGCCACTTATTTGGCCTTGAGCTTTCCCGGTTTACAGTTTTTACATTGAGAAGAATAAGCGCACGGGCGCCATGGTTTCGGCCTAACGTTTGTAAGCGCTAAGTGTGCTGGCTAGATTTTCAAGAGATTTGGCCAGCTTTTCGTTTTCGGTTTGATTTTTACAAACTTCGATTGCGTTAGAAATCTGTTCAACGTGTTGTTGATTGAGTGGTTTTGGCCCTGAGTCTTCATCGCTGGTCGCAGATTGACTAGGCAACGAGAGTTGTTGATCGTCGAACTTGAGGCGGATAACTAGTTGTTCCACCGTGAGGATATTTTGTTCTTTAGGTGCTGACCCTAAAGTGGTCTGAGTGGCCTTTGTCTGGGCACGTTCAGACCGCGAGCGTTTAGAGTCGGCAGCCGAGTTCAAAAACTCAATAATGCTGTTTCGATGCTGTTTTAGCAGCGTCGCATTGGCCGAATTGTTGCTTTGTATCAACAATTTACCCGCTCGGCTCTGGCCGGCGCGTGCTTGCCAAGCGATAAGCTGTGATGTTTCTGCACAGGTGGATGAAATTTTGCCCTCGGCAACGGCTTGTTTAAGCCACAGTTGCCAACGTGGAGTCAATGCCAGCAATGCAGCTTGAGAAGCGTTCATGCTGCGATGCAACGGTAATCGTTGCACGATGTCAGCTGCAGTTTTGGGTTGATATCGAAACTGGGTCACGTTGGTTTGCTCGTGGAATGAACTTGGTTGATTAGTTAGCTGAGTGTATTTTAACTTTTTTGAAGGCTAATTTTGAAAATACTGTTATTAAGAGACAGCACGGCTAAGAAAGGCACAGTGTGCATTTCAGGCCACAAGCTTGTCCTAGGCGGCGCACTGGTGTTAGTGGCGATGCCGATTTTAGCTGGTCTCGCGAGTTACTGGGTGGTAGCAAGTATCGACCGATCACTGAATCCATTCGTTGATCCACAATATCGCATCGCGGTAGAAACACGGGTTAACGAACAAGAAAACGAGATTGTAAAAACTCGTGAGTACGTTCGCCAGCACATGGATGTTTTAGGCCGGCGCATCGGTAGCTTGCAGGCTCAGGTTTCACGCATTAATGCCGTAGAGCAGCGAATTGCAGAGTCTTCCGGGATCGACCTACAAGACTTTCAATTTGATCAAGACCCACCAGTGGGCGGCTCTGACGTTGCGGCGGATATGGACTCAGAAGAAGTCGATATTGAAAATGCCATTGTGGCTATCGAGCAAGAGTTATCGCTGCGTGAATCTGAGCTGTCGGCGGTCGATTTCTTACTCTCGCGTA
>CALJJR010000176.1 GCA_937973905.1 uncultured Arenicella sp.
ATAAAGTCCCATTGGGTGTATTGACTGAGCGCGGACTTTACGAAATGCGGGTTGTGGCAAATAAACTCATCGGAGCTGACGTCAAGGTTGGTGAAATTGCAGCGCCCGCCGCCAGACATCAATATTTTCTTACCTATTTTATTGCTTTTTTCCAGCACTAAAACGCTGCGCCCTCGCTGACCAGCCGTAGCGGCGGCCATTAAACCTGCGGCACCTCCGCCGAGCACAATGACATCGAACTTATGTTTTCTCACGATGGTTTTTGAATCCACTACTGACCGTTCAAGGTAACGACAAGCTGTCGTCTATGAGGTCGGTATCTGTGCTCATATAAGAATACGCCTTGCCAAGTGCCGAGGTTAAGCCGACCCTGGCTGATTGGTAGGGTTATATCGTTGCTGGTTAGTACCGAACGAACATGCGCCGCCATATCGTCGTCACCCTCGTAATCGTGTTGGTACTCAGGGTCACCGTCTGGAGCCAGCCGTTGCATGATGGTTTCCATATCTGTGAGTACGGTGGGGTCGGCGTTCTCGCATAACATCAATGACGCACTGGTGTGCTTTAAGAAAATATGGGCTAAGCCCTGGTCAATCCCGCTTTGCGCGATGACGTTATTTACCTGTGCGCTTAGTTCTACAGTGGAGCGGCCGGATGTGTGAATTTCAATATTTGTCTGTTGCCAGCAGGCCATAACTATTGCTTAGTTTGATGAGGGAGTTCGGAGTTGCCCGACAATCATAGCGTTTCTTTAAGGCCGCGAGTATTTACTTGTCTCTCTGTCGCTGCCACTTTGAGATCAGTTGATCAAGCTGGTTGGCAAATTCTCTTCGATCAGCAGCGCTCAACGGTGGTGGCCCTCCAGAGTGTTCACCGCTTCCGCGCAGCGTGTCCATAAAACTGCGCATCGTAAGTCTGGCCTCGATATTGTTCTTCGTGAAGCGATCGCCTCGAGGGGTGAGGGCAAAGCAGTCTTTGGCAAGAACTTCTGCAGCGAGCGGAATGTCAGCCGTGACAACAAGGTCGCCTGCTTCAACCAGGCGCACTATTTCATTGTCGGCGACATCAAATCCTCGACCGACCTGAATTGATCGAATGAACTCTGAACTTGGGTGATTCAATGCTTGGTTCGCAACCAAAATCACCATCACCTCAGCCCGCTCAGCTACCCGAAAGAGAATGTCCTTAATCACAACGGGACAAGCATCGGCATCGACCCAAATTTTCATTTCTGACGAGGATTTTCGTTTATGCACAAAACTCGCGGTGGTGCCGTTAAGAAATACATATTTTTACCCTGAGAAATGATGCGGCCGATCAATTCTCTGACCTTGGAGTTTTGTTGTTGTGAACACTGTGTTTGTAGCAAGCTGAGTCAAAAACTCACAGACTACAGAAAAGCTCGAAAGTAAGAACTGGTTACGGCACTCCAATTATTATGCCAGCGAGGCAAATGGGGCTTACAGTCTAACTCTTGGGTGAAGAGTAACCAACTCCCTAGTTTAGCTTGCTTAATGATTATAACGTTAGCACCACGCAATGCTAATCTTATGCAGTGCTTAACAGGTTTAACACTGCATATGATTTCAACTTCTATTGATCAATTACTCAACACTCTACCTCAAGTTGGCAAGGTGACATGGATTGGGCTGCGCCCAGAACGGCGCGCCGAGATGTTGGTAGTTGATTCTGTTGAAGCTGCGCTCGGTCAAGGTCTGGTGGGGGATCGCTACGCTGGGCGCAGTGGTAAACGCGAAGTTACTTTAATACAAGCGGAGCACTTAGCTGTGATTGCGTCTCTAGTTGGGTTATCAGAATGTTCTCCGACGCTACTAAGAAGGAACATCGTTGTTGCGGGTTTGAATTTGCTTGCACTTAAAGACAAGCATTTTTGGGTGGGTGAATCAAAGCTCGAATTTACTGGCTTATGTCATCCCTGCTCATTTATGGAGGAGACCCTAGGCAAGGGTGGCTACAATGCCATGCGTGGCCATGGCGGAATTACCGCTAGAGTGCTTGAATCAGGATTGATTAAGCTTGGCGACTCAGTGACGGCAATCACACAAAAACGCACCTAAGCAGTTAAGCTCTCTAGCGTAACCAATACGCATGCATTTTAGCCTTGCCTCAAAACACAGCACCTCAATTACACTCCGCTGACGTTGATCGAATAATCGAGATGGCGTGGGAAGATCGTACGCCATTTGATGCGATTAAAGCGACCTACGGTCTCAGCGAGCCCAGCGTTATTGCCTTGATGCGTCGGCAATTGAAACCGCGAAGCTTCAAGCTCTGGCGCACTCGAGTATCAGGCCGTGCAACCAAACATACAGCACTGCGCTCGCCGACAGTCTCACGAGGATATTGCCCCACGCAATACAAATATCAGCGATCAAAATAGCTATCTCGCCAGCTCTCAGAGCTTCGCATTGGAAGAGCTACATAAAAATGTACTAAACTAGCTACGCAACCAGCGTCAGCGAATACTGGCGTAGAGAGTGAGAACGAGTTCTAAATAATGGTGAGGATGGCAATGATCAAATTTAAGTTAAACGGTAAAGATGTGCAGTCGGACAGTGAGGGTGAAACCCCGTTACTGTGGGTGGTGCGCGACGAGCTAAACTACAAAGGCACTAAGTTTGGCTGCGGTATAGCTCAATGCGGAGCTTGCACTGTACAGATAGATGGTACTCCTACTCGCTCATGCGTAATTCCAGTTAGCGCCGTTGCTGACAAAGACGTGACCACCATCGAAGGCTTGAATAGCCCCGCTGGCCTAGCTCTTAAACAAGCTTGGGTTAGCGAACAGGTTCCGCAATGTGGGTATTGCCAGTCTGGGCAACTCGTCAGCGCAGAAGCACTACTTAGAAGCAAGTCAGCACCCACAGATGATGACATTAGCCGTGCTATGGACGGCAATTTATGCCGATGCATGGCCTATACAAGAATTCGTAAGGCGATTAAAACCGCTGCGCAGGAGGTATAAGCATGGCGACCATTGAAAAGATTTCGAACAAAATCAGCCGCCGAACTTTTTTAGCAGGCTCTGTAAATGCAGGCTTATTTATGGGCTTCGGTGGCTTGCTGGGTGGCTGTACCGAACAAGAAGCGGTGCAGTCTTTAAGTCTTCCTGAAGCTGATCTTAGTAAAGTATTTTCACCCGCCGTTTGGTTTAACATGAACGCGCAGGGTGAGGTCGTTATCAATATTGCGAAAGCCGAAATGGGGCAGCATGTTGGTACCGCATTAGCCAGAGTCGTGGCCGACGAACTCGGTGCCGATTGGGCTTCTGTCTCGATCGAGCATGTAGACACTGACCCCAAATGGGGATACATGGTGACTGGTGGTTCATGGTCAGTGTTCACCAGTTTTAAACTACTATCACAAGCCGGTGCTGCAGGCAGAGAAGTTCTGCTTGATGCCGCAGCCGCTTTGTTGGGTGTTGATCGAAGTATGTGTTCTGCAGCCAATGGGATGGTGACCGCAGGCGATCAATCAATCAGTTATGCCGACATAGTCGCGCGTGGAGATATCAGCCGAAGCTTTACGCAAGAACAACTTGATGCATTGCCATTAAAACCAGCTTCCGCCAGAACGCTGGTCGGCAAACCAACCAAAGCGCTGGATATTCCTGCCAAGAGTCAGGGCGAGGCCGTTTATGGTATTGATGCTGAACTGCCTGGCATGGTGTATGCCACCCCGCTGATGCCACCAACACGATATGGCAGCAAGATAAATAATATCGATGACAGCGCTGCAAAAGCGATTTTTGGTTATCAGCAGACTTTACAAATTGAAGACCCCAGCGACAACCTACAGGGTTGGGCTGTGGTGATTGCTGATTCTTTCCCAACTGCGCTCAAAGCTGCGGCGGTGGTGCAGGTAGATTGGGCTGCGGGAGATACTGCCGAAGTCAGTGAAGCAGATATATTTGCTGCGGGCGAGGCTCTCGCCCGTGATGCGCAACAAGGAGCGTTGGTCGTTGATGATGGCGATGTGGCTGCCGCGCATGCGGCTGCTGAAGACACGCACGAAGCGGTGTACCGAACTGGTACGGCTTTGCATTTTGCTTTAGAGCCAGTCAATGCACTGGTCGAATTCACCGATGGGAAATGTCACATCCACTCCGGCAATCAATGGCAATCGTTAATTCTGCCAGCGCTCGCTAGCGCCTTGGAAATGCCTGAAACTGATATTGTGATCCATCAATACTATCTTGGCGGTGGCTTTGGACGGCGCTTATGGGGCGACTATATGATACCAGCCGCGTTGGCTGCCAAGCAGTTGGGCAAACCGGTAAAAATGCTTTGGCAACGTGCCGACGACTCGCGCATGGACTGTGTACGATCTCCGTCGGTGCAGTTGTTTAAAGCATCGCTTGATGCAGATAAGAACGTCACCGGAATAGAACACGCAGCGGTAGCCGGCTGGCCAACCCTGACTTTAGCGCCTGGCTTTTTGGCTGATGGCCAAAAAGAAAGTGGCAAATATGACACCTTCTCAATAAGTGGCGGCGATCATTGGTATAGCCTCAGCAACCACCGTGTTCGAGCGATCAATAATAATCTCGCGCAAAAGACCTTTCTGCCTGGCTGGTTACGTACGGTCGGGCCGGGCTGGGTTGCCTGGGGCGTTGAGAGCTTCATGAATGAACTTGCTGAGAAGCAGGGAAAGGACGCGATCGAGTTTCGGCTTTCCTTGCTCGATGCGGCAGGTAAAAATTCTGGTAAAGCGCCGGAATCTGTGGGTGGCGCGGCGCGGCTTGCCGCAGTGCTCAAGGACGTTCGCGAACGTTCGCCTTGGGGGGGTGAGCTGCCCTCAAATGAAGGTCTCGGTGTCGCTGTTGGTTCAGGGCAAGAACGTACAATGCCCACGTGGACCGCAGCGGTTGCTCATGTTGCCGTCGACCCACAAACCAAAGAGATTAGCGTTAAGAAGATTTGGCAAAGCATCGATTGTGGCACGGTCGTACACCCGAGTGGGGCAATGGCGCAGGCCGAAGGCGCCATGCTTTGGGGGGTAAGCTTAGCCTTACACGAAGGTACCGAGTTTGAGAATGGCCAGGTGAAAGATCGCAATTTGGATACTTATCGGCCGTTGCGAATGTCATCGGTGCCTGAGTTAGACATTAAGTTTATGCCGAGCGAGGAGTTTCCTACTGGTTTGGGTGAACCGCCGCTCATCGCCATTGCGCCAGCCATCGCGGCGGCAGTATTCGCCGCTACGGGCGAGCGTGTACGTGATCTTCCAATCAGCATAGGTTAATCAATATGTCGAACTTGGAGCTGGCCAAAAGATTTATGGATGCCGTGGGCCGTGGCGATGAAGCTGGTGCACGTGATTGCATGCAGCCTGACGCAGAGATCTGGCACAACTTCGACAATGTCACTCAAACTGTCGATGAAAATATGGCACTCATGCAATTGATGATCGCAAAATGCGGCCATCGCAGTTATCACATCCATCGCTTCGATGAAGTGGAGGGTGGTTATGTGCAGCGTCATCGTTTGGATGTCTCCGCCGCTGGCAGTGATGAAATTCACTCGGTTGAAGTGTTGGCGCTGATTATGGTTACCGATGGCCGAATATCAAGGGTCGAAGAATTTATGGACCCTGAGCCAGTTAGAGTCGCGCTGGCAGGAGGCTAAGATGAACATCAGCGGCGCAGTTGCGCTGGTCACTGGCGGCAACCGCGGGATCGGCGAAGGCTTCGTGCAAGAATTGCTTGAAGCAGGTGCAGCGAAGGTCTACGTGGGCACTCGCGCTGTGGAAAATGCGGCCGAATTATGCGCCGCTGATCCAGACAAACTCGTTTCAGTAGAGCTCGATGTCTCTAATTCTGAGCATATTGTAGCGGCGGCGAGCGACTGTTCAGACGTAAATCTATTGGTGAACAATGCCGGTGTGTTCAACCATCAGTCATTGTTAAATGCCCCAGACATGCAAGCGATGCGCAATGAGATTGAGGTAAATTATTTGGCGCCGGTTGCAATGACCCGCGCGTTTACCCCAATTATCGAAGCGAATGGTGGCGGTGCCATCATTAACGTGCTGTCTGCCGGCGGCATTGTTTCAGTGCCAGAGATGGGCGGATACAGTCCGTCTAAATTTGCCGCGAGAGCGGCATCTAATTGTCTTCGAGCAGAGCTTACACCTAAGGGAATTCATGTAGCGTCGTTGATTGTTGGTTCTGTAAAAACCCGCATGGCCGAGCATGTTAAAGGCGTGTTGCAAGCGGAACCCAGAGATATTGCCAAAGCGGGAATATTCGCCGCCGCCAACAAGATCGATGAGCATGACACTGATCCTCATGCCATTGGCATACGGGCAGCTCTTGCCAGAGATCCGGCTGGCTTGGCTAAAATGCTAGCTGCGGGCGTGGGTGCTTCTCGGTCGAAGGAGTGAGAGTACATCTTCTGAGTTCAGCCTAAACTACTTTTTTTGGCCGTTTATCGAATCAGTTAACTCAAAATTTATTAAAGTCTAAGAATGAGGTAGATGATGATTGACGGGTGTCCATCGTCGACACAACGAGGTAACATAAGCACAGCATTTATCTCGACCGCCTACCCAGACTTGAAAAAGATCACCTTAATGTTGTTCGCAGCATTTGTTATTAGCGCCTGCGTCACACCATCAGCCCCGAATGTTGAACAAGCTCAACAATTAGCGCGTATTGAATCAAGCATCACGAACCTTGAACAGAGTGTTGCTGAGCGATTTACAGCTATCTGCGACGCACAAACGCAAGAACTGCAAGGCAAGCTAAAAAATGTCGAAGACAGTTTACGTTCAGAAAAACGAAAACACTCTAAGGCAAAGACTGCTTGTAAGACCGAGAGACTTAAAGGCGAAAAACTTATCCTAGGTGAGATCGAGGCCGTGTATTTCTTGGCCGAAGAACGCACGATTAACGCGCGCGTCGATACGGGGGCTGAGACGTCTTCTTTGGGAGTGTATAAGCTCGTTGAATTTGAGCGTGATGGTAAAGCTTGGGTACGTTTTAAACTCAAGAAGACTAAGTCTGCACCCAGCTATGAGTATCCAATTTCTGGGCGAGCGACGATTAAGCAACGAGACCAAAACACAAGTGATGACCGGCTAGAGGTCAGAATGGATATTCGCCTTGGTGACAAGCGGTTCGTGAAGCAAACGTTTAATTTGGCGGATCGCAGCTATTTAGATTATCAAGCGTTAATAGGCCGCAGTTTTTTGCAGGATATTGCTATCGTGGACACTGCACTGAAACATAATCTGAAAAAGAAATAGGATGAGCTCGCGTGGGCCCTTAATGCTGTTGATTTTGGTATTGGTGGTGCTGGGTGTCTCGCATATATTTCATCGCCATGTAAACGATGGTGTGCCGCTAACGCCAGGCCAGCAAATTGCTATTTGGCAGGTTGAAGCAGAAATTACATTTACCGGCCAAGGGGGCTCGGTCACGGCTACCTTCGCGTTACCCAATGACCCAAATTTTGAATTAATTGAGGAGTTCACGGCGTCGCCAGCCTATGGAGTATCAGTAGAGCGAGACGATGAAAACTCGCGAGTGGTTTGGAGTAAGCGAGAAGCATCAGGCCGGCAGACCATGTATTACCAAGGCTCTTTCAAACTGGCGAGAGCAGCGCCCAAACCCAACAGCGAAACGCCTCCTGAGCCGGTTTCGATACCAACCTTGGCTGAACCTTATCAAAGTAGTGCTGAAGCAATTTTGGCGTTGGCCGTTGCACAGTCAGGAAATCAGCAAACTCTGGTTACTCAACTCATTGAATTACTCGATTCCGAGAATCAAAATTTGGCCATGTTGCGGTCTCGTTTATCGCGCACGGAAACGTTCGTACACCTACTACAAATGGCTGAAATTCCAGTGAATCTTGTGCGAGGCTTGCAGCTAGAGGATGGCCGCCGCAATCAATCGTTGATTCCATTGGTGAGAATGTATGTCGATGGTGAATGGATGCTGCGCAATGTGGAGCTTAGCAGCTTGGATGAGGCGCTGCCGCTGTTAATTTGGTTGGAGGGCAGGCCAGCGCTTTTGGACGTTGAAGGTGGTGAGAACTCCAATATACGCTTTGCTATCAGCGAACAAAGAATCAGCGCATTACAAGATGCCAACCAGGTTCTGCAGGGGTCCGAGGCGAGTATCGGCTTATATAACTTACCTATTGCAGAACAAAACATGTTCAAAGGGATATTGTTGTTGCCGCTTGGCGCACTTGTCGTTGTCTTCATGCGAGTGATCGTTGGGGTTCGATCAAGCGGTACCTTTATGCCAATTCTAATCGCGGCAGCGTTCATTCAAACTGAGTTGCTTAATGGCTTGATTGGTTTTGTTACTGTGGTGGCGGTCGGGTTGATGATTCGTTCGTTTCTCTCGCATCTCAATCTGTTGTTGGTGTCGAGAATATCGGCTGTGGTTATCGTGGTGATCGCGCTGATTTTGTTATTCACAATTTTTGCTTTTCAGCTAGGTCTAACCGAGGCGCTTACGATTACATTCTTCCCCATGATAATCATGGCCTGGACCATCGAGCGGATGTCGATTCTGTGGGAAGAAGAAGGTGGCCGCGAGGTGTTAGTGCAAGGTGGTGGCAGCTTGCTAATCGCGGTGCTTGCCTACCTAATGATGGATAACGATCTGTTACGACATTGGGCGTTCAATCTTCTTGGTATTCACGCTCTCATTATGGCTGCCATACTGCTAATGGGGCAGTACACAGGTTACCGCCTTTTAGAGTTACAACGTTTTAAGCCTCTCTCTGAGTGATAAGGCAGCGATGTTTGGTTTAGCCAGTCGAAAAAAATTACGTAGCCGCGGTGTGATGGGGATGAATCAACGCAATGTGGCTTTTATAGCGCAGTACAATGATCGCAAGCTATATCCCAATGTTGACAATAAACTGAAGACTAAACGTCTCGCTCAACGACACGGCATTGCGGTTCCGGAATTACTAGGTGAAGTGGAAATACAACATGGCGTAGAGGAGATTTTTGCCACACTGTCCGAACATCAAGGTTTTTGCATAAAGCCCGCCAAGGGTAGTGGCGGTAAGGGCATATTAGTCGTAACCAAAATCGACGATGATGGCTTCCATAAGGCGTCAGGCGAGTTGGTGGATCACGATTACATTGTTCGACACATTTCGAATATTCTTGCCGGCCTATTTAGTTTGGGAGGGTCACCAGACGTTGCTATGTTGGAAGCGCTCATTCGCTTCGACCCAGTTTTTGATGGTCTTAGTCATCAAGGTGTGCCTGATATTCGGCTCATTGTGTTTCAAGGCTACCCAGTGATGGCCATGCTGCGCTTAGCGACTCTTGCCAGCGATGGTAAGGCGAATTTGCATCAAGGAGCGGTGGGTGTCGGCATCGACATAAAAACGGGTGCCGCGGTTGCCGCCGTACAGCACAATCAAATCGTTACCCATCATCCAGATACAGGTAGGGATTTGAGTGAGATCAAAGTTGCGGATTGGCGTGCCTTACTGGAGTTGTCGGCTTCTTGTTACGAGATGTCAGGCTTAGGTTATCTTGGTGTCGATATAGTGCTGGACAAAAACCGTGGCCCACTAGTTTTAGAGCTCAACGCCAGACCCGGTTTAGCGATTCAAATCGCTAATCAAATGGGCCTACTTTCACGGTTAAGAGAAATAGAAAATTTAGATCGCGTACGGCCACCAAACTGCAATGAACGGGTTGACTACGTACTGCGACATTTTTAATTTTTCACAGGCTCACCTCTTTTTTTAGAACAGGAGAAGATGAATGCTACAAATTTCAAAATGCAGAATTTTTTCACAAATATTTCTGTTAATTGTCCTGAGCATCAACTTAGCGCACGCAGAGCGAATCGCTGTAATCGGTACGGGCAGCGTTGCAAGTGCGCTTGGTCCTGAGTTCGCTGCACTAGGCCATGAAGTTGTCTACGGGTCCAGAAGTCCTGAAAGAGAAGATGTGCTGGCGTTAGTCAAGCGCACAGGTGAGTCGGCTTCGGTGGCCTTGCCGCCTGCTGCCGTTGAGAATGCTGCCATGGTTGTGTTAGCGGTACCAGGCTCAATGGTGGAAGAAATCACTACCTCTTTGGGCAATCTCGCAGGCAAAATAATCATTGACCCTACTAACCCTCTTGCAGGATGGGAAGAAAACAATGTGCGTCTGTTGGGATCAGAATCCAACGCACAGATTATTCAGCGCGCAGCGCCAGACGCTTTTGTGGTTAAGGCGTTCAGTACGCTCAATGTTAAGCAAATGGTGAGCCCAGAAGAATCTGGTGGACCGATTTCAATCCTGCTCGCTGGCAACGATGAGAGCGCCAAAAACAAAGTTGCTGCTTTGGTAACTGGAATGGGGCTTGAACCCATCGACGTCGGGTCTCTCGATGCGGCTAAACATGTAGAAGGGATGGCGATTCTTTTATTAAACAACCGCATCCAAGGCCGTGAACGCTTTGATTTTTATTTGCGCAAGGAATGAGTGATCATCCACAAATCGCGATAGTCTCTCGGATTAGCAGCCCTGCTTTTTCGTTATCATCATTGTTGCGTTAATGAGAATAACGCCAATAACGCGAAGGTAGCTAAAAATAGTGCCATTGGCCGCCAGTTTTGGCGAAACTCATTGAGGGAGTTTGTGACCAAAAAAACCGCCATCAAAATAATTGCGGCTAACGCCAGCTGGGGCGTAAATAGGGTGAAGGCATAAGTTGATAAGACCGCCTTCATAGAATCGCCTTGGCAGGTGAAGTTGGAGTAGGCGCATCCAAGCAAAATCACGAGTAGTGCAACGCCGTGGTTAATGGCGCCAAGAGTCAGCCAGAAGTTGGCGGTTTTCATTTTCGATTCTAGATTTGGCATAGCTCAAGAATACCAAGTCCTACATAAGACCAAGATCAATAAAGCAGAAATTACCCAGAAATCCAGCGGTGACTCGGATACCATCTATTTGGATTCAAGTTGTTGGTAGAGAGTGATGTCATGCACAAAATTCAATGTGAGTGTGGTGCTGTAACTGGTCACATCGAAGGCGAGGGTACGTCTAATCGTGTGAGCTGCTATTGCGCCGATTGCCAAGCCTTCGCACGCTATCTTGGTCGTACGAACGACATATTAGATGCGCAGGGTGGGACCGAGATCGTGCAATTAGCCCAACACCGCATTGTCTTTTCCAGTGGGAAACAACATTTAGCGGCAATGCAGCTTAGTGAAAATGGTTTGCTGCGCTGGTTTACTTCCTGTTGTCGCAGCCCAATTGGCAACACGGTGAATAATCAGAAGTTTTCATTTATTGGCCTTTTCAGTTCCTCGATGGAAAGCTCGCTGATTGATCAAGATTTTGGTACTGCTATTGCGATCGTTAATATTGATTCAGCACTGGGTGAGCCAAAGCCTGAGCAAAAAGGTATTGCTATGATGATTTTGAGAGTTTTCAAGATTGTTGCAACGTCGCGAATTACGGGGAAATACCGCAACTCAGTATTTTTCACGCGCTCAGGGGAGCCAATCACAAATCAAATTGTTCTGACTTCCGCTGAGCGCAAATTATTGAATAAGATCGATTAGCGCGCTATTTATTTTTATTGGTCGTGCGCGTACTACCATTAGTCGTGTGCAATTTGACTGCTAATAGCCTCAGAATACGCTGACGCAAAAATTTCGAGATGCGTCTGCGCAATGTCTTGATGCAATTGTTTAACGCGTGGTGCGGCCGTCTGTTCTAACCAGGTAACGCCATAGTTTTGGCGTCGATGGGTTTCTTTCAGAGCGCGTTCGCAATTGGATTGGGCTTCCCGCCATTGACCACTTAGAGTATGAGCAACGCACAGATTGTTGAACTTGAGCATGGTATTAGCGCCCTTGGTGGCCGTGATTTTTTCAATCGCCGTTGCATATCGTCCCGCAACAATATCTTCTGCACCTGCAATTTCTGAAAACACTTTCATGCTCGGCGCTTCCTCTGAGGTGAGTTGGGCCAGAGAGCACTGAGAGGTAAGGCTTAGGCCCACGGCAATAAATGCTGATGTGGTTTTGATTAACTTCTTCATTATTTAACCTATTAGTAAATCTAAGGAAAAATTACGATAGCTCCTATATTTAAGCCAGACAAACGAGTATATTTTGTCTATAAATTAGAAATACTAAATCATAGATGCGTCGTTTGCCCCCCCTTAATAGTCTCAGAGCGTTTGAAGCCGCAGGACGGCTACTCAGTTTTACACGAGCTGCGGATGAACTCAGCGTGACTCCTGCTGCAGTGAGCCAGCAAGTAAAAATTCTTGAAGATTATTTTGGAAAACCTCTGTTTCGTCGCCTAACACGTGCCTTACAGCTCACGCCTCCAGGTGAGCAGCTTCTGACGTTCGTAAGTGACGCGTTAGATCAGCTTGATGCCGGAGTGCGCCTCACGCTAAAGCAGAGTTCTAGGTCGATATTAACGGTGAGTGTGCCGCGCTCATTTGGTTCCAAGTGGTTGGTGCCGAGACTTGAGTCATTTCGCATAGCACACCCTCATATTGATGTGCGACTGGATGCGAGTGATCGATTGGCAAATTTTGAAGATGATGGTGTGGATGTTGCCATTCGCTATGGAACCGGCAACTATCATGGTCTCGTGGTAGAGAAATTGCTGGATAATTTTACGATCCCTGTCTGTAGTCCAAAACTATTGATTGGCGATCATGCTTTGCGCTCTCTACATGACCTTCCGCATCACACCTTATTGCATGTGGAATGGCGCTCAACCAGTGATGCTGCACCCCACTGGCCAACGTGGTTGCAAGCCGCCGGAGTGGCGCATAAAGATCCTGAAAGTGGGCCGCGCTTTTCCAACGAAGCCATGGCGCTACAGGCCGCAGTTGAGGGGATGGGTGTGTTGTTGTCCGCAGGAGCCTTATCCGAGCATGATCTGGAAAAAGGTAATTTGGTTCAACCCTTTGACGATATGAAGGTTGCTAACGACATTACCTATCACCTCGTTTACCCAAAGAGCAATAGCCTCAAGCCAAGTGTGCAGGCTTTTGCCAGTTGGTTGAAAACCACGTTAAAAAGTAGAAGGTTGAATTCATCGTTCTCGTCTTAACCCCTCGTAAGGAAAACCATCGATAGATAAGCTATGATAAATGTAATGAGTTAAGTTAATCCGCGATGCCACGTTGGCTGTATAAAAATCTATCTGACGAAAACCTCATGCGAGCATACGCTGGCGGCAGGGCTAGAGCCTTTGATTGTTTGTACGAACGTCATCGCACCAGACTCTTTTCTTTTATCCGGCGCCAATGTGGGTCAGATGCTATCGCTGAAGAATTGGTTCAAGACGCTTGGTTGGCCGTTATTCGTCAGGCTAAGAATTACTCTCCGCAGGCTAAATTTACAACTTGGTTATTTCGAATTGCGCAGAATCGATTAATCGATCATTGGCGTAAATTCGGTGCGACGGCAAATGTGGTTACCGAGGAGCTGACGGATCGTCTAGCCGGTTCTTGCCGAACAAGTAGCGATGCTGAGTTAGAAGATTTATTCGCAGTTCTCCAAGATTTGCCACCGGAGCAACTCACTACCATGCTGCTGAAGATCGAGGGGTTTAGTCGGCAAGAGATTGCCGAGATAACATCTTGCAAACAAGAGACCGTTAAAAGCCGCTTGCGATATGCGAAAAACCACCTCAAGGAAGCTTTGGAGGTGAGCGCATGAGGCTGAACCAAGATGAGGCGTTGAAAGAACTGTTATCACAACGCACACCTGATCAACCCTCTCCACGGCTAGACGAGAGCGTCAAAAAAGCCGCGCGTCTTGAATTAGAGCGAGCTGATAAATCTGAGTCTTGGCTTGCTTGGTTGCTTGCCCCCGCGAGTTTTGCTGGCAATGTCGCAGCTTCGGTGATGGTGACTATGCTGGTGTTTTTTGGCATGGCGAAAATGGTCGCGGTCTCAGAACCGGAAGTCATCCTCTCTGAACCAGTGTTGCTGGCTTCATCGCCGCAAGAAAATACTCTCTCTACTCCCGCCCCTCTGTCTTCAAGCTCGATGGCGCTTTCCTCAATGAAGCGTCCAGCGTACGAGATTTACACTCCTGATCAAGTGTTGCTTGAGATCAGTTTACCCAGTGTGCCAGACTTGATTCGTAGCATGGAGTTTGTGGCAGACAGCGATAGAACCACAGCCACCATTGAGCTGATCTCAGCGCTTGCAGAAATTAACAGCATGATTCGAATTGGAGAGCTGGAGTTCGCCCGTTCTCGATATAACGAATTAAGACAGCGTTGTTACGCCTGCCAATTACCAAATTCTTTGGAGGCTTTGGCGCTCGCCAAACTCGACTCGCCTGGCCAAGGATAGCCTAAGCTTTTCTAGACCCAACCAAACGTAAAATTGGAGGATTCTATGCGAACCTTAACGCGTATTGCTGTGCCTGGCTTGAACGCGATCTTCGTCGCTTGCTTGCTGATTTATCTTATGTATCTGTTGATAAAAACTGAGGAACCGGAACTCCAACGTCGCCCTGATTTCAAAGTGCCGCCGATAACCTATAAACCAGTAGAGGAGAAGCCGAAGATCATCGTCGTGCGCCCAACGCCTCCCCCGGAAGCTCAGCGCCCACCGTCGATGACCAAAAGCGAGGAGCGAATAACCTTAGATGGTTTGAACGAAACAACCTGGGCCGAACCAAGTTTAGGTTCCCCTCGAGACCTAATCGCAGCCCCGGTTGATAATCAGTTGGTCTTAATATTGGGATATCCGCCTGTTTACCCGCACAGTCAAATTGCCAAGGGTACTGAAGGCTATGCGATTGTAGGTTTCAGTGTTGCAGCTGACGGCTCGGTATTTAATGCATACATCATTGAGTCTGAACCTGGTTCGGTGTTCGACAAGGCGTCTCTTAAAGCGATAGAGAAATTTAAGTACAAGCCCAAGCATGTTGGCGGGAAACCAATTGCCACCGAAAACATGCAAACCATGTTTACCTACAAGCTCGACTAGCTAACTATCTTAGGAGGCGAGAAATGTATGTAGCTATTCGTTTGTTCAACACTAACCTTCAGCTTTTGATCTGCTGCGAGAACGATCGGTGTTTCGAACATTGACATCGCCTGCATCCAGCAGTTCCACGGGTCGGTGGGGCCAGTGCAGAGTTGGTTATGTGGCCCAAAATCAAGCGTGAACCAAAAGCAAACCCCGTGGCAAACACCAGCAGATGTGGCATGAAATTCAACCGAGCGGTTAGAGCTAACATTCTCTTGTCGAGAAAAGTCATAGCGAGAGACGGTTATCTCCGAGCTTAAGATCCGGTGTGGATAGGCATCGATACGGGCTTGAAAATATGACGGTGAGAGCGAGTTTAATGAATCGACCTTAAAGCCACAGCATTCCGTGGTGACTACTTCTCGATGCAGTACGTCGCTCTCGATAAGAACAGCGTGGACACTGGCTCTAGGCGGCAAAATAACACCGCCTGGTTTCAGTAAATGTTCACGGGCATGATCAAAGGTGCGAATCGCGTGCTCGCCAAGTAGCCCAGTATCAAATACTTCCGCTACGATGACGTCGGCCTTTTCAGGAAGGTCTATGCCAACTTGCAGCTGGTTGGAGAGTTTATTTATCAGGCTGATTTTTGTTGCAAAACCATTCTTTTTGATGATTTTACGAGCTTGCTCTGTCATCAATTCCGAAACTTCACAGGCATAGACATGTTTTGCGCCAGCTCGCGCAGCCATCATTGATAGCAAGCCTGCTCCGCAACCAATGTCTAATACAACGGTATCGCTATTAATCGATTGTCGTAGCGCATAATCGTAAGCATGGTTGCGTAACTCATCGTTCATCATGCGGAAATGCCAAAACGGCGCATTTGCATTGATGATCGCGCGACTTTCTTGGGTAGCAACCTCATTTCCGAGTCTTGACGCGTTCTCGAGTAATTTTAGTGCGATGCTCGGGCGGCCCAAGCGGTTTGCCAATCGACCGGAGACTAGCAAGAGCGTTTGATCATCAGGCCACACAGATACGGCATCTAGAGCCAGCGTCATGGCGTTTTGCGACTCACCTCGATTGAACAAGCTTTGAATATGCTGAACCGCATCAGCGGGCGAATTACACGCCACTCGATGGTTAAAGTCAGCGTGGGCAATGCTATTAGTCACAAAAATCGTACGTTGTGGTTAATAAACGATGCCAACAGGTATAGGTTATCGCCAATCAAAACGACACTTAACAGCGCCACTTCTCACAAAGTTCTCAATTTCAATTCAACTTGAGGATGTATAACTTCAAGCTCGGATTAAGTATGAGCGAGATTTTGGAATTGTTGATGACCCTGAGGTAAGCTTGTTGTATGAGTCGAATAACAGATCAAACGTTTTATCTAGATTCTGTAGTTGTTCAGCCTCACCTGAATAGCATTACAGCCGCGGATGGCGTGGTTACCAAGATATCTGCGCGTCAACTCGCCGCAGTCAAAGAACTGGCCGACAACTACGGCCAAGTTGTATCGCGCGCAAAGCTGCATACGATATTGTGTTTAGCCGAAGAGGGTCTGCGAGATCCCGGCGCTCTCTCTCATCATATTGGCGCGATTAGAAGTGCGCTGGGTGATAGCGCAAAAAACTCAAAGTTTATTCGTACCGTGCGCGGTACGGGCTATTCTCTGATTATACAACCCTCCTCAGATTCACCTGAGAAAATCAGAGCTCGAGCTTCAATACGAGGATTCTCAACGGCTGCAAATGAATCAAGACCGGAGCCTTGGTTGTCGCCCCTGGAGGCCGCAAATAATGCGTTTCAACAAGGCATGATTGCGGTAGCTGTTTTAACTGTAGGTATCGTCGCCTGGACCATCACCAATGGCTTATTGAACTCAGAGGTGCTGGCTGAGCGAGAATTCCAGGCGGATAGCGTAGCGCAAAATGACAAGAGCCAGCTAATAGAATCACAGCCATTCGGAATTAAACGCCCCAGATCAGCGGAGATCGCTTCAGCTACGAGTAAAACCGAGGCAGCTCGCAAAGCCAAAGTGCTTCAATTGACGCAAGAATACTGGCAATTGTTTGCAGATCAGACTATTGCCAAACAAGCGAAAGCTGAGCAATTGTTGGTATTGGGTGAGGCATTGATGTGTCTTCAAGCATGGCAAGAGGGAACCCGAGCGATTGAAGCTTCCTTGCATGTACAAGCAAGCTTTGATCAACCGAATGAAATTTTGCGAGCTAAAACGCTAACTAAGATCGCCCAGGGAGTGAGCGGAGCGAATCAATCGCTGGACGGTTCGCGTCAATCGATGGTTCTTGCTGCTACGCTAATGCGCAAGCACCAGCCAGCAAGCCTGGCGCTTGTTGAGTTGCTCAGCATCCATGCTGGACTCCATGAGTTTGATGGTAATTTCTTTGGTGCAGAAAACCTATGGAGAGAGGCGTTAGAAATTAGCGTCGAAAATTTCTCAAGTTCTAACGAGCTAATGAATTCCTTAGAGTCAAAGCTCGTCAATAATTTGACCCTACAACAGCGTTTTAATGATGCTGGAGTAGTATTGCAACGGCTAGAGACGCGAATGCAGATGCAGCCGAAAAGTGATTTCTTTAACCAAGTGTCGTTACTCGAGCGAGGTGCATTTTTACGATCGCGCCAGGGAGATCACTCGGCGTCGGTGCGTCTATACAAACAAGCAGTGACTAAGCTCAAACAAGTCTACCCCCAGCATCACCCTCGCGTATTGCTAATGCAGGGTGCCCTAGCTGAAGCAATGTTGGCGGAAGGAGATATCGATCGTGCTATTGAGGAGTTTGAATTTTTGATCTCGATAGTGAGAGAGCACTATCCTTCAAACCATCTAGCAATCAGCAATTTGCGACTAAAGCTTTCAGATGCACTGTTGCGAGCTGCGCAGCCGAAATCGGCCATGCAAGAGATTGTCCAAGCGCAAGCATTGATTGAAGCGCAAGATGTCCTGCCTCAATGGCTTAACTACGCTGCGACTAGTTTGAAGGGGGCTGCTCTGGTCGAGATGGGTGAGTGCGGCTTAGGGATGCGTTGGTTGCGGAAGGCGATCGATCAAATGTTTCTGGATGACTTCGATGATCCAGCGCTCTCATCAAAAATATATGCCCGCAAGAATTACTATGAACGTAATGCCTGTCGCTCGGATCCAGTAGTCTAAATTTTTTAGCGCTTGTTTCTCACTGCGGCAGCGTAGGCAATCTCGGCCCAGCGAGCGGCGATTTCTGGGTCGTCATAGATTTCTTCAGGCGCCCGACGATAGGACATTTTCATAATCTTGCCGTCTTTATTGTATTCAAATGGTTCAAGCTCTAAGGCCTCAAACTCTGCAAGGTTTTTAGCATCTGTTTTGAGATAAAGTTCGTCATCAGCTACTAAGCCGAACATCAGGTCTTGATGGTAAATGCCATGGCCGCCGAACATTTTCCGACTTCTAATCGTACCGAAATGTGCAAAGACTTCATGCAAGTATGCGACGTATTCACTCATTGGCTGGCTCCAAATTAATTCCTCAGTGGCTCAATCCACCACGGGTACTGTAACTTCCTGACCTTCAGGATGCACTCTAAATACAATAGCACGCGCTCCGTTGGCCCCTGCTTTGGGGCGGTGCGCCAATCCGGCTGGAATTTGAAAAGCGTCACCGGCGGTGAGTATCTTTACTGGTAACCCATCGCGTTCCAACTCTACAGTACCCGCAATCATATACAGAAATTCGTCACCAGGATGTTTGTGCTTAGGCATCTCTGCACCGGCAGGAATATTGATGTCTGCGATAATTCCCTCTTGGCTATCTAAGCTGCTTATTGGCGCTCTCAATACTGGGAGATTAGGTGCCGAGTCCTGTGCATAGCCGTACATTGATAGTAGCGCTAAGGCCGCAATGCTAACCTTAAGTGTGGTTGAAGTTATTTCGCTTTTCATATCAGACATTGGCCGGAAGTGAAGTTGATTTGATTTCTAGTAATTCGTTGGCGATGGCGTCTCGACACTCAACGCGGCTTTTATTGCCATCGCTTAAATACGAAGAGAACGCATTGCCTAGGTTTGACCAATCATGATTGTCTCGAATACGTCTCGTCAATGCAGTCAAGGTTGTAGAATTTACGACGTCGTCAGCGCTCTCATTATCGAGCGCTAATATTTCTTGAGAGGCGTGTCCGCGCGCCATCAAGCTTCTCAATAGGTATCTTTGGCGCAGATAAAATAATTGCACTGTGACCTCATCGACGCATACATAACTGGAGCCGGTGAAGGTGTTTTTTATTGAGCCACCATATTTTTGTAGGCTGTTCCAGATCACTCCGGCTACCGCGCCAATAGCCGCGCCGACGCCCATTGAAACTCCACCGACAAAAAGATCAATTCCGGCGCCAACTGCGGCACCCTTCGCGGCGCCCGTGCCGGCCTGCAGGCCAAAATCTTTATAGGTTTGAGCATCAAACAGATCGAGTTCCCACTTTCCGTTTTGTACAGGCAGAAATTCATTGCGCACATCATCTTTGCTGAAACCAAAAATGCTCAACAATTGGTCGACGGCTTTTTGCTCTGCTCGCCGCACTAGGTCTTGAATTTTTGGAGTGCTCTCGTCGAGTGAATTTTGGTCTACTGTGATTCGATAGGCAGCCACGTCAATAAACTGTTCTGCAATCGCACGCGCCGCAGCCCGACAACGTTGTTCATAGTGATCACTGTTGTGATCAATAACGCGCTGGAAAACTCCATAATGTGCTTCCGCCATAGTTTGAAGTTTTTCATACAGACGGCGCTCAGCTTCCATAGTGAACGCTACCGTGTCGTACTCAACCAAGGCATGCAGGCCATGATCTATGAGCTTTTCTCGCCAGCGCTGTTTATTTTCAGCTTCAGCGGAAATAAAGTTAAGCACTGGCACAATCGGTCTTCCGCTCGCTCTGAGCAAACTAATTTCGTCGCGATATTTGCCTAAGTAAGGTTCTCGCGCATCAATGACATAGAGCAGCACATCGCTTTTAAGGGCTTGCCTTAGCACCTTTTGTTCTTGCGAGAAGTCAGCGTGGTGATCGAGTTGTTGTATAAACGCAGCCATTTTCTGGCTGTTGCTGGCTTCTTCATCTTGAGATTGGCGGTCCCACAATTGTTTCAGCGCTACCGAATCCTCAAGCCCAGGCGTGTCAAAGACTTCGAGAAAAATTTCACCCTTAATCTTTAGTGCAGCAGCTTCAACGTGACGAGTGGTGCCCGCGTAATCTGCGACTTCACCAAACTCGCCATCTCGCAGCAGTGTTCTAATTAGGGAAGTCTTTCCGGTATTGGCGTGCCCCACCACGGCCATACGAACCGCACTCGCTTTATTGGTCATAGCAGGTGCACCAAATGAGAATGGTCTTCAGCTAGTTTGATACGTTCACACACGCTTTGCCAACCCGCCCATCGAGCCGCATCTGATGCCTGCGAACGAGATTTGACTACAACTATGTGCAATTCTGTCAGCTTGTTTATCTCGCCCAAGAACCGCGCGGCACCTCGATCCGCCGCGCGCTGCAGTTCGACGAAGATGACGGTGGGTTTAGGGTGTTGCCTGATGGCTTGCAAAGCCCCTGTTTGAGCATGCACATCGTTAATTTCTCCCAACACAATCGCGTCTTTTATAGGAACATCTGGCAGGCGGTTTGGTGCCCATTCAAACGCACCTACATAGGCATCTTCCGGCAGGTTCAAGTGCTCGAGAGTTTCGCTTTCGTCGTTTTCTAAGCCGGTTCTCGACGTAGCCGCTGAATTAGGATTCTGGTCTGCATCAACCACTCCTAGGGAGTGACTCTCAGGTAGAAGGCGCGCGCGCAGGGCATAAAAATACGGTTGCTCCCAATCGGGTTCATAGCGTGATTGGGCAAGAAATAAAAGTACCGCGGAGACTATCCATAGCAACGCGCGTGGAATGAGTGCGTAGACGACAATGCACGCGATAACAAAGCTAGACCAGATGTTACGTAGGGCTGCCAAAGACTCCGGGTCGCTTAGTAGTCGGCTGGCCAGCACTTGTTCGCTGGTGGGGACACTAAACCCCAATGCTGAAGGAATCGTGCCCAATAGTTCCGTGATCCTCACAAACGCATCGGCGGATAAAATGGTGGTCGCCCAAACAAAGTCGTATTGACGTCCAGACAAGGCGATAAATAATGCAGCCAGCCCACCTAACAAATAGAGTATCCAGGCCCAGTGGAGTTTTTTGCTCACCGACCATCTTCCCGGTGCAGCTAACAGGTGAGTCTCGGTCCAAGTAGAAAAGAATGCACCCTGCTCGGATCTTTTTGCAAATAGAGCGAGTAACTTATTTTGTGC
>CALJJR010000177.1 GCA_937973905.1 uncultured Arenicella sp.
GTGGTGGTGAGACCAAGCTTGCGAGAGGTATATGAGCCGAGTACGTAACTTTGTAACTCGCCCGCATCGACAATCGCGCGCTGGGTCGGCGTTTGCACGCCTTCGCCATCGTGCCAAGCACTGCCTGACCCACCAACTTGATGTGGATTCTCGGTAATTGACACAAACTCCGGCAAGATCCTTTCCCCCACTTTATCCAACATGAAGCTGGCCTTTTTGTAGATCGAACCCCCTTTTAACGCGCCGATCAAATGCCCTATAAGGCTCTTCGACATTTGCGGGTCAAACAACACACTGGCTTCGGTCGAAGCGATTTTTCTCGAATCTAGCCGCGCAATCGTTCGATCGGCCGCTTTCTTACCGATTTCTTCGGGCTGCGCCAACATGCTCGGATTGCGGTTACTGTCATACCAGTAGTCACGCTGCATGGCGTCGCCAACTCCACCGATTACTGAGCACGAAATGCTGTGCTGCGTGCCAGTACGGACGCTCTCAAAGCCATGTGAGTTTGCATACACACCGTCGCCTCGATAGGTACTGATAGAAGCACCCTCACTGTTGCTAATACGTTTGTCGGCCTCCAATGCTGCTTGCTCACAGCTCAGCGCCATGGCAGAAAGTTCAGTAATGTCGTTGGTCCATGCGTGTTCCAATTGCAGGTCGACCTCTTTATTGGCCATCAAATCAGCATCAGCCAGCCCTAAACAATCGTCGGCGCCTGTATGGCTAGCAATCGAGCAAGCTGCCGCTACGGTCTCTCTTATTCCGTTTTCGCTTAAATCTGCGCTACTGGCTGAACCGGTTCGATGCTGGTTAAACACGTTGACCACCAGTTGCGAGTCATTATGCTTTTCCACTGTTTCGAGTTCTTGCTGGCGCGCAGTGATAGAAACTCCCGTGCCCTGATGGGCAGATACTTCTGCCTGGTCCATGCCAAGTGCCTTGGCGTGCGATAAGGCCAGTTCTGCGGCTTTTTGTAATACTTCACTCACAGCTGCACCCCGCCTACGGTTAGCGCATCCATCTTAAGAGTCGGCTGCCCTACGCCTACTGGCACGCTCTGCCCTTCTTTGCCACATACACCCACGCCACTGTCTAGCTGCATATCATTGCCCACCATGCTGATGGTCTGCATGGCTTCTGGCCCGTTGCCAATAAGGGTGGCACCCTTAACTGGATGAGTAATCTTGCCATCTTCAATCAGGTAGGCTTCGCTGGAAGAGAAAACGAATTTTCCTGAGGTGATATCTACTTGGCCACCGCCAAAATTAACTGCGTAGAGGCCTTTCTTGACCGATGAAATTATTTCATCGGGGTCGTGATCGCCCGCATGCATATAGGTGTTGGTCATTCTCGGCATAGGCAAATGCGCGAAAGACTCTCGGCGGCCGTTACCGGTTACATCCATACCCATTAAGCCAGCATTATGCTTGTCTTGCATATAGCCCTTGAGGATGCCGTTTTCTATTAATACGGTATTTTGCGAAGCATTACCCTCATCATCGACGCTCAATGAACCGCGTCGATCAGCCAATGTTCCGTCATCGACCACGGTGCAATATTTGGACGCTACCTGCTCACCAATTCGGCCAGCAAAAGCCGATGTGCCTTTGCGATTGAAATCACCTTCTAGGCCGTGTCCAACGGCTTCATGCAATAAAATACCGGGCCATCCCGAGCCCAGCACAACTTCCATAGTGCCGGCTGGTGAATCTATTGCCTGCAAACTGACCAAGGCTTGACGCACCGCTTCATGCGCGTAAGAAGTGATTAATTCATCATCAAAATAGTTTAAGGCAAGACGTCCGCCGCCGCCCATACTGCCACGTTCTCGCTTGCCGTTTTCTTCTACGATGACCGACACGTTCAAGCGAATTAACGGCCGAACATCGGGGATTTTTTGCCCGTCGCTCGTGACCACTAACACCACCTCATAGACCGACGATAGACTTGCCATCACTTCTTGCACCCGGGTATCGTGCGTGCGCGCCGCCCGATCAGCCAATTCAAGAATGGCGATTTTTTCCTTATCTGGCATGGCTGAAATCGGATCAAGATCCGTATACAGCCGCGAAGAAACCGGCTTCTGCCACTGCATGTCGCCACTGTTTTGGCCACGGCGACCAATTGCTTTCACCACATCCGTGGCGGCCAAAATAGCCTTAGCATCTAGGTTTTCACTGTACGCAAAGGCCGTTTTCTCGCCGCTGATGGTGCGCAAACCAACGCCCAAATCGATATTAAAGCTGCCGTTTTTAACTTTGCCTTCGTCTAAAGCCCATGACTCATGTTTTGAATATTGGAAATAGAGGTCACTAAAATCATTGCCGCCAACGTCTCCGAGGGCATGCATAAAGCGCTGTAAATCTTGATCTGTTAAACCGGTTGGTGCGAGCAGGGTTTGCTCGGCTATCGCCAAGGCATCATTAGTCATATTAAATTCTTCTGTGATTCAAAGCCGGAAATTGGGCTCTGAGTTGTTGCAATTCTGTGAGGTTGATATCCGCATAAATCAAACCGGGCTCTTCATCTGCCTGGGCGAGAACCTCGCCCCAAGGGCTGACAATCATCGAGTGCCCCCAAGTACGCCGACCACTGGCATGTTCACCTGTTTGCGCGGCAGCAAACACGAAGCTTAAATTTTCGATCGCGCGTGCTTTGAGTAAAGTAGCCCAATGCGCACGACCGGTCTCATAGGTGAACGCCGACGGAACACTAATCAATTCAGCGCCTTTTTCCGCCAGCAATCGATACATTTCAGGAAAGCGCAGATCATAGCAAATGCTGAGGCCTAGCTGCACACCCGCAACCTCGCCAACCCGTAAATTTTCAGCGATAGAATGTGCTGGTGAAAAGCGATCAGATTCACAGTAATGCTTACCATCAGGCAATTGAACATTGAACAAATGGATCTTGTCATACTGGGAGACGACCTCACCATTACGATCAATAAGCAGACAGCGAGCGAACGGGTTAGCGTCGCTGTCGGCATGCTCTTTGATGGGTATCGCACCTGCAATCAGCGCGAGCTTGTGGCGCTTGGCCGCCGTACGCAGAAAGTCTTGGATGGCACCTGCGCCGTCAACTTCGATCACTTGAGTTTTGGCAGACAGCGGCATTTGGGCAAAGTTTTCAGGTAGCTGCACAAGTTCAACCCCTTTGTCGACTGCCAACCTCAGTTGCTGGTCAATAAAATTTAGATTGTTATCAACATCTGGGCCCGAACACATTTGCAAGCAGCCTATTCTCAAGCTCACTCACCTGCTCCACTGGGTTTGTTCTTAGATGATTTTTTACTGACTGGTTGGCCATCACTGTCGATCTCAGCTAACTCAAAATCCTTCCAAGTGCCTAAGGCACGATAACTGAGCAGACTGTTAGACCGCATTTGGTCTTTGAAGATTCTTTGCGTAAGGAATACCACTGCGCCCGCTGTTGGGTTAGCGATGGCGCTCAACAAAGCCAAATTGCCACCAAGCTCTGGTGAGGCATGAATCTCCATGTCAATTTCTTCACGATGCAAATCAATATTTCCTTCCATCTGCACAAACACCGCAGGCGACAACATGAACGCCTCGCGCATGATTGCTTTACCCTCAGCAATGATTCCGGTGTACTGCATCTTGTCGAATTTCAGACCCGATGAAAAGACATCGCGGAAGTCCAGAGTGAGACGGCGCAATATAGAGTTGAAGTTCAGCAAGCCTATGAGACGGCCAGCACCAGATTCTACACGGATCAATTCGCCATCATTTACTTGCAGATCAAACTCGCCATTGAGACGAGCAAAATCGAACTCATGCGGCGCGCCAATCCAACGCAGCTCCCCATTAAATCGTCCTTGCCCTTGACGGATTAAGTCATTGAATTGCATCTCATCGAGAACGCCGCCGGCTTCATCAATCGTAGTGAGCAACGTTAGACTGCTGTTGGAACCGCTTTCCGCATCATTAACCCATTGGCCACTGCCAGTCGTGCTAATGTCGGTATTGTCCAACGACACCTTGCTAATATTCCAATTGTCCACAGCAGGTGCGCCCTCGACCAATAAGCGCCCGAGTGTCTTCTTGGCCACCACAAAGGTATTGGCATTCAGACTGACGCTTGGATAATCAGCTGGGCGCAGATCCGAGTTTATTGGATCCGGAGGAGCGATGCCCTTAGGCGCTTCAACAAGATGAAAATAAGCGAGGTTGAGATCATAACGCGGGTCTGCCGCTCGAGGTTTCGCCTTGATCGTA
>CALJJR010000178.1 GCA_937973905.1 uncultured Arenicella sp.
GGCAAAAGAATGCAACCATACCTGATACGAATGTTGCTCCACCAAGCGGTCAAGCGCGCTGTCCTTTTGGCCATTTGCGATTAAGCCATATACATATTGATTAACGAGGTGTTGCACGGCCTCATCCAGCTTCGCGTAATCTAATGATGCAATATACTCGGTAATTTCCTCGGCATCCCAACATTCAAAGTCTTGCAAGGTCTCAATAATTTCAAAGTTATTGCGATCTTCTTCTGTTAACACAAACGTCTCTTGTGTTGCTAGGCTCGTAGGCGGCTTGCTCGATTCAGCCACAAGTTGCTCATTGATCCTTTGCTCGGCTAAATCAGGTTGGCTTGCCAGCGCCTCGGCTTTCACTTGTTTTAGTAATGCTTTTTGTTCTTTACTGGTGCTTGGCGCACCGATGCGCACATCAACAAAAAGCAACCATTCGGGCGTTTTATCCGGCCATTCACAAAGAAGTCGAGTCATCCCATCAATATCTTCGATGTCGGCAAGTGCGGAAATTTTTCGTTCTAAATCTGAAGCCATTAGGCGATAAAAATAAACTCTATTCGTTTAAGAAACTATCAGTAGAAAGTCAGGACATCTATGTAACCGGTAAATCATGATATCCAAAGAAAAAGAACCCTCTTCACTTATCTTAACCGCTAGATAAGCGACTCATTTTTTTACCTTCGGACAAGGTATCCAAAAACCACACGTATGACAAAACAAATTCCAACGAACACAATATTCTGCAAAGTTAGTTTAGCCAAATAGCGGTGTGAGTTTTAGTGGAACCCAAAAAATGGCGATAAACAACTGTCGATTTGAACTTTTCTTAGAGTGCCTGTCCTTTTATTTTACTTCTATTTCATTATGGGTTCGAGAGCGCCCAGTCATTCGTTCACGGAGGCTTGGGTTTGAGGGTAACGCCTTCGATACTCACAGAATTCTCCCATCCCTAAGCCCCACAACTTAGTGTTGATAGCGCGGCGAGCGATACTCGCCGCGCTTGTTCCTATTATCTAAGCTTCATGCTTATAAACGTGAACGTCACGCTGTGGATAAGGAATGCCAATGCCTGCGGAATCTAATGCAACTTTAATTCGCTCCAGCAACTCAAGCGTCGCTGCTGGATGGTCTGACGCCTTAGCCCAAGGGCGTACCGTCAAATTCACCGAATTATCAGCCAATTCCGTCACTCCCACACTGGGTGCTGGTGAATCGAGTACGTATTCAGACTCTGCAATTGCCTTTAAGATCACCTCGCGCGATTGTTGAATATCTGCGTCGTATGAGATGCCTACTGACAAGTTCATGCGTCGATTGCCCGCCTCGGTAAAATTGACGATAGGCCCTTCGAGAGCCTGCCCATTCGGAATAATTATTTTGGTCTTATCTGGTAATCGCAACGAGGTGGTGAAGATATCCAATTCCTCAACTTGGCCAGTATGCCCTGCAATTTCTACAACGTCACCAACATTGTAGGGGCGAAAAATAATCGCCATGACGCCCGCCGCAAAGTTAGCCAAAGATCCTTGCAGTGCCAAGCCAACTGCCAAACCTGCTGCACCTAAAATTGCGACCAATGAAGCCGTTTGAACACCTAACTGAGAGATTGCAGCAATAACCACAAAGGTAAGCATCAATGCATAGGCAATATTAAACACGAATTTGGCAAGCATAGGGTCGGTACCCGACCGTTCTATACCTCGTCCAATTAATTTAGCGATCCATTTAACGATCATTTTCCCGATGACAAAAATAACAATCGCCTTGAGGAAATTTATCCCGTAAACCATCGCGTTTTCTTGAACCACCGGAAGGTACTGTTGTAAATACTCCATATCTAAGCTCCGAACTTGTTGTTGGTCGGGCTATCTTAGCGTAAGGGTTAACGTCAGATTGTTAAAAACTTTTTCATTATTCTTTAACCTCTTCTTCATCCCGCCAACCAGCGTCAAATCAGGAAACTGTTAGTATTGGTGTATGAACAAATTTGCTCTTGCCATTTACTTAACATTAGCGTTGATAGCCCCTGCCCTCTCAGCCGAATCTGCGCTCAATTCAGATGACCCAGTGATTCGTATTCTGGGTGTTGCACAGGATGCTGGGTTTCCTCAAGCAGGGTGCTATGAGGCTCGCTGCAGCCCAGCTTGGGAGGATAGAAATCAACAACAAGCTGCAACCGCTCTGGCAATTATCGACCCCAGCACCAAGCAAACGATATTGTTCGAAGCCACGCCTCAATTACCTCAACAACTCTATGAACTGCATAAACGAGCACCGGTAGATGAGTATCAAATAAAAGGGGTATTTATCACGCACGCTCATATCGGTCACTACACTGGGCTAATGTACTTTGGGCATGAAGCTCAAGGCGCGCAGAACGTACCTGTTTTCGTAATGCCTCGGTTGCGGAATTTCTTAGAAAATAATGGACCCTGGAGCCAGTTGGTTGAGTTCAACAATATCCAGCTTCAAACCTTGCAAGCGGATAAAGCACACACCGTTGGTCGTATCACCGTGCAACCCTTTACGGTACCGCATCGCGACGAATTTTCAGAAACTGTAGGCTTTAAAATCAGCAGCCCGTCGAAAAGTGCAATTTTTATTCCCGACATCGATAAATGGGAAAAATGGCAGCAAAGTTTACCTGAGCTAATTATGGATGTTGATTACGCCTTTCTGGATGCGACATTTTATGCTGACGGCGAATTACCGAATCGAGACATGAGTAAGGTTCCGCACCCATTAGTGACAGATACGATGCTTAAATTAATTTCATTGAATGAACATCACCGCAATAAAGTTTGGTTTATCCATTTCAACCACACGAACCCGCTTCTAGATCCGCAAAGCTCGGCAGCGCAACAGGTTCGAAGCAAGGGGTTCAATATCTCATCGACGGGACAAGAACTGCCCTTTTGATCACTCATCAAATTACATCGCACTTAAGTGATTCTCTAAACGCCCTCACAGCCACCCGCCAACGATTAAATATTTGTATTTAGCAGCAACGATTGAACCTAAGCTGGTTAAAAACGAACTAATCTAATGTTGGGCAATTGTGACGAAAACGTATTTGAGGCAAACTCAATATTTGGGCGGCCACGCATCTTAAAAGCGTTGTCGTAGGTGTAGAAAATAGGGTTGAAAAAGATCAATGAAGAAACTAAATAAGGCGCTTATCCTCAGCATCTGCTCACTTGCGTTTGCCGATATCTCAGCAGCACAAGACATTGATGTGGGGACATTTGAGCAAGAGGTCGCATCAGTAACAGCTGAAATAGAACGTGGCAGTAGTGCAGTGGCTGCAGCTAGAGCCAAATTAATTACCTTACTCGATCAGGCAAATCCGGCAAACCAGCCAACGATAGAACAAAGCGCGGCTAAGGTAGAAAAACTCCAAGAAGACGTCACGAAAATCGAAACGGAGTTGCAGAACACTCAACGACAACTAACGAGAGTGACCACCATACTAAAGGACAAGGAAACGTCGATTAAGCAACAGGATGGGGAGTTGTCTAGCCTTCTGCAAAAAATAGATGAGATCAACGCTGAAAAACTAAACCTCGACCAGCGACATACTGAGTTAAAAGAGAACCTACTTGCCTCGGCCGATGAAGTCGATGGTGCCAGCGAAAAACTCGCAAAACTTCAGAATCAATATTCTCGTTCGGCGCGTTTAGCGGCGGCCAAGCAACAAGAGTTAGAAACGCTAGAGCAAGCCAATGCCGAACTCGCAAATCAAGTAGAGCAACAAAAAGCTCTGGCAAGTTCAGAACCAGAAGCGATAGAGCAAGAGAACGTTAGAATTCTAGAATTACAATCCGTAATCGCTGACCGCAGCGAAGAGATAGAGTCTGCGAAAGCAAGGTTATCGGTGCAACAGCAAGAAATTGAAGACCTAAAGTTAAAAACTGTGGGCGCTGCCAGTACCAAAGCCGACTTGAATGCCCAACTCACCGCTTTGGAAAACAACAAAAAGGAACTCGATTCTCGCTATTCTGAAATAGAGACACGAGTGGCGGATAGACAAACAGAACTCACAAACCGCCAGGCGAATCTAACCGCCGTTAATGAGCAGATCAAAGATCTTGAACAACAAATCTCGATCGCCAGCGCGGTCACTGAACCCCCCTTGGAAGATTCCACTGAAGCAGAAAAATTAACTGAAGTTGAAACACAGCTTGCTTCAATCAACGCGGAACTTGAAGCACGCACTGCCGTTTTGGAAGCAGCCACACTCGCTGCTGCCGAAGCTGTTCGCAAACGCGATGAAATGCAGAATCAAACCAGTGGTCTAGAACGCGACAACTTCGTACTGTGGGAAAAAATCGGCTGGACCAAATTAGAGTTGGAACAGCGTGAGAAGGATTTAGCACGACAACAGAAAAAGCGTGCTCAAGCTGAACAGAAGCTTGCCAAAGCTGAAGCCGCTCTTGCCAAGCAACAAGCCGTAACAGATAGGCTAACGGCCCAACATCAGGCTCAGTTAAAAGAAAAAGAGGCGCTAAGGTCATCGATTGACAAGACCCAAGCCAAGACGACTAAAGCTCAGGAAACCGAACTGGAGCTGATCACATCAAAGAAAGATCTGATCGCAGGGCAAAAACAACTACGCAAACAGATCTCAACGACCAAACGAGAAATCGCTCAGGAAAAAAGGACTTTAAAGAAAATAGAAAAAGCCCGGCAATCATCCGGCCACTAAATGCTGGGAATTGAATGCATACAGTAACCTCGAGCGTAGGTGGGCGCGAATAGATAGCAACTATGTCTCTAGTTGATCGGGTTTGGAAAGAAGTTTTTTGGGCTAGCAAAACAATCTATCTTTCTATTACTTATAGACATTTCCTATATTTAAGATAGCTATAAACGATTTTATCTATTTACAACAGTCTATTAGAGTTAGGCCATTGGAAAACTAATGACAGTTCAACGGTGATCCAGAAGCATGCGCTGCCAATTCAAGTGCTCACGCCGTGTTATGTCGAGCCAAGCGGTGCATGAACTAACTCTTTAACCAGACCAAAGGAAACCAGAAATGAAACTTACCAAACAGATAGCAAGCACTGCATTGGCAGGGCTGTGTGCTCTTGCTTTGGCACCCAGTGCCAGCTTTGCGCAAGCCAAAACAAACCAATTTTGGTGGCCAGACCAGCTCGATCTCTCCCCCCTCAGAGATCATGACTCGCGATCAAACCCACTTGGCGCTGACTTTGATTACGCGACCGAGTTCAACAAACTTGATCTAGCCGCCGTAAAACAAGATGTGGATAGCCTACTAACCACTTCACAAGATTGGTGGCCAGCCGACTTTGGCAACTACGGCCCGTTCTTTATTCGCATGTCTTGGCACAGTGCTGGCACCTACCGTACCTTAGACGGCCGCGGTGGCGGTGATGGCGGCCAAATGCGATTTGATCCATTAAACAGCTGGCCGGATAACGGCAACTTGGATAAAGCTCGCCGCTTGTTGTGGCCTGTAAAACAAAAGTACGGTGCTGCCTTGTCATGGGGTGATCTGATGATCCTCGCTGGCAACGTGTCACTCGAAAACATGGGTTTTCAAACCTATGGCTTCGCTGGCGGTCGCAGTGATGACTGGGAACCTGATGTCGTATATTGGGGCCCTGAAGTAAAAATGTTGGCCAGCGATCGGTTTGAAAAAGACGGTTCATTGCAACGCCCACTTGGCGCGATGCACATGGGCTTAATTTATGTGAACCCAGAAGGCCCCCGCGGTAAACCAGACCCGGTTGCTTCTGCCAAAAACATTCGTGTAGCTTTTGGCCGAATGGCAATGAATGATGAAGAGACCGTTGCCTTAGTCGCCGGTGGACACACATTCGGTAAAATGCACGGCGCTCATAAACCAGGCGACTGCGTAGGAGCAGAACCTGGCGCTGCCGACACCACTGAGCAAGGCTTGGGTTGGAAGAACAAGTGCGGCAAAGGCCATTCTGAAGACACAGTAACGAGTGGTTTGGAAGGTGCTTGGACTCAAGCTCCAACGCGTTGGACAACACTGTATTTATCCAATCTACTGAATTTTGATTGGGTCGAAACACGCAGCCCTGCCGGCGCCATTCAATGGGTTCCAAGTGATGAGTCTCTACACAACTCAGTGCCCGACGCGCACGTTGAAGGCAAGTTTAATGCTCCAGTGATGACGACGGCAGACTTGGCACTTAAATTTGACCCCGAGTACAAGAAAATCGCTGAACGTTTTCTTGCCGATCCTGAAGAGTACCGATTGGCATTTGCCAAAGCCTGGTACAAACTCACGCACCGAGATATGGGCCCGAGTGTTCGCTATCTTGGAGCAGACGTGCCTGAAGGAGAGCTAATCTGGCAAGACCCGATCCCTGCGGTTACTTACGATGCAATTAACAGTCGTGATATCGCCAAGCTGAAGAAGGAAATTCTTGCTGCCGGACTAAGCACCCAAGAACTGGTGCGCACCGCATGGGCTTCGGCGTCTAGCTTCAGAGCCAGCGATATGCGTGGCGGCGCCAACGGTGCTCGACTCTTACTTGCACCACAAAAAGACTGGGCGGTTAACAATCCAGCCGAGCTAGCCAAAGTAAGTTCGGCCTTGGAATCAATCCAACAGAACTTCAACGAAAAGTCTTCTCGCAAGCAAGTGTCGATGGCAGATCTCATCGTTCTCGGCGGCGCCGCAGCAATTGAAAAAGCAGCTCGAGCAGCGGGCGTTGATGTTGAAGTTCCGTTTGTTCCTGGCCGCGCTGATGCCAGCCAAGCACAAACCGACATCAACTCCTTTGAACTGCTGAAACCAACTGCCGATGCGTTCCGCAACTACTACAACGCGATAGACGGTTATCGTCCTCCGGTAGAAATGCTGGTCGATAAAGCCGATCAACTGAGCCTCACGGTACCAGAAATGACCGCCTTGATTGGCGGCCTTCGCAGCCTAGGTGCGAATGCAGATGGTTCTGCTCACGGCGTGTTTACCAACCAACCTGGCTCGCTCAGCAATGATTTCTTTGTCAATCTGCTGGACATGAACACCGCTTGGAAAGCTTCAGGCACAGAGGGTATTTATGAGGGTGTGGATCGCGCGACCGGCGCGGTGAAATACACAGCAACACCTGTAGATTTGGTGTTTGGATCAAACTCAGAATTACGCGCCATCGCTGAAGTGTACGCTTATGACAATGCGAAAGAGCACTTCGTAAACGACTTCGTGAAGTCCTGGACTAAGGTGATGCAACTGGATCGATTTGATCTTTAATCAGCAACCCTAGTTTCCATCATCGAACAGGCCGCAACTTATCGTTGCGGCCTTTTTTACGTGGATTAGATAGGAAAAGGCAGCGCGGTACCGTCGCTCTTAGACAAATCGAGTTCGATACTATTGTTGAGTTTCACATCAGCCTCAACCAAAAAACCATCAACACAAGAAATTAAATCGAGAAACACCTTGGTATTTTCTAAATCGAGCGCGTATTGCCCCCCTAAGGTGATCTTGCTAATACCAACAACTCGGTTGGAATGAGCTCCGCTCAAATCTTGACCAACTCGCATACTGCGATCAGTAATATCCTCGATTAAAAACGGCAAACTCCGCTTGGCAGGAGCGAGTAGTCGCCATTTTGGTCGAACGCCATCTGGGCGTTGTCGTTCGAAGTCGTGCGGGCCAAAACTTGTCAGTCCGCTTGAGCTAAGCTGTTGCGCGATAAGCTCTAATTCACCGCCGTGCAGACACCAATCACAAATCCTTTCTCGCCCACACAACCAATGTAAAAAGCGAAACACCATTTTCGCTGATACTTTCTCCCACACCCACAAAAACCCGAGAGCATGAATAAAACTGATAAAACGCCGCGAAGAGCCTGACCTTGCCGCTAACAGTTCAATATAACTTCCATCATTAAACGGGATGAGCGCATTTTTAACCGGGCCATTGATACCACCCTCTTTTACAGAGAACCCGAGTTTGCGATATTTGGCTATCGCCGCATCCAGATCATGCACTGCCACAACCACATGGTCGAGCTGGCAACGGAAACTAAACACTAATTAGCTGCTTACAATTGGTAGCGTGGGATCACTGGCCCACTCCACCCATGCACCGTCATATAAACTTTGTAAGCCATACCCGGCTTCCGCCAGTGCTAAGGAGATGATCGCGGCCGTAACACCCGAGCCACAACTAGTTACGATTTTGGAGCTGCTATCTATATGGAGCTTGGAAAAAATTTCGCGCAGTTCAGTCACCGGTTTGAAGCTGCCATCTCGCAACAACACCTCAAAGGGCAGTGATATCGCATTTGGCATATGCCCAGATTTTAGCTCGGGGCGCGGCTCAGGCGCTTGCCCAGAGAACCTCGCTGCCGAGCGCGCATCGACCACCAACGCAGTATTCGTCAATAGGTTGTCGATTATGTCCTGCTTGGTTGCTACATAGCTGGGCGTTAATGTCGCTGAAAAACGCATTGGCACAACACTTTTCTGAGCATCTTCTTGGCTAAGCGCTCCGTCATTCCGCCGCCATGCAGGCAAACCGCCGTCCAAAACTCTTACATCTTGGTGGCCAAAGACCTTGAACATCCACCAAACTCTGGCAGCTGAAAATACACCGCTACCATCGTACGCAATAACGCTTGAGGTATTCGAGATGCCTAGTTTGGACACCTCGGCAGCGAAATAATCAGGCGTTGGCAACATATGCGGGAGATCAGAAGTTTGATCGCAAATTTGATCAATATCAAAAAATACGGCGCCCGGAATATGCGCTTGTTGAAATTCCGCATAAGCATTGCGCTGCTGATTGGGGAGATACCAAGAGCAATCGAGTATTTTAATAGCCGGATCTTCAAGTGCGTGTTTCAGTTGCGCTGATGAAACTAAGTTGGACTCATACATAAAAAATAAAATTAGAAAGGAGTGAGTTATGTTTTTCGGCTTTTCATCAATTCTCGACTACCCTCTTCTATCCGCTCCAACCCGGGCCACCTTGGCCTTTTTGCAGCGCACGAACCTCTTCGATATTCTGAGGAGGGCGCAACCAATTTGGTTTGTTTTCTTTAGCCCAATCTAAGATAACGCTGGGAAATTCGTCGTGACTCTCTACCCGCCAAGAGTGCAAATGGGTGATGACCGGGCCATCTTGACCTGCCCACTTTGGCAGTTTCCCATAACGTTGCCAAGTCATTTGGTGAGGCTCGTCTACTTTGCCTTCAGGTTGAATAAAGAAGTCGTAATTCTCCCAAGCTTCGTATTGAGCGCCAGTTGGTAGCGGAAAATCCAAGAAAACCTGGGCATTGAAAATATAACCGTCGCCCATCTTGCGATAAGGAATGCCGTCTTTGGCTTTAATAAACTGAACTCTATCCCCCACGCCCTGCTCTACATCCCCATAGATTCGATCGTTTTCGAGACGGTAAGTGATCATTTGGTAGGGATAAGCAATTGGCTCGACCGTCTCACCATTGTATTCCTTGAGTACTTCACCAGACTCTAGGTCTGTATAGGCAAAGGTTTTGCGCGTCAGATGGACGATTTCACCACCCACCTCTTCTGGCCAAATAACCGTAGAGCTGTCGAATCCCACCAAACCGAACAAAGGCTTGCCAGATGGGTATTCATAGACTTTTCCTTCAGAAACCCAATGCACGGCGGGGCCCGTTCCAGCGCGGGCGTCTACCCAGTCTCGTAACACTTGCGGCGCTGCCAAATAGGATTCTGGTCGCTCTTTGGCCAATGATGTGGCTCCTGAAATTAATAGCAAAGAGGCTACAAAAGCTTTTAATACAGTAGTCATTAACGGCTCCTAAGTAGATATTAATTCGGCTGAGTTGATTGAGCGCTCAGAGGCAATCAACACTCTACCAATTCAATTAGATATATAAGCATATCATTATAACATAAACGATAATTAGGACAGCCAATGCTCGTCAATCTTGAGAGCATGTCGATCTCATTCAACGGCCGCACCACCTTGATAACTTTGTAGCACTGCTACAGGGACATTGTCGCCGACTGTATAACTTAAAATTCGACTGATGTGTGACATTGGTAAACCGGTCTCATCATGCCAATGATTGAACGCTCCTTGGATCGCCTTCATGTCCTTTTGACTGGTTGGTTTAGGATTGATTTCAATGCCATTTGCGATCAGCGCTGCGACCACATCACCTGACGTTACAAAGCCATCCTTACCGATAAAGCGAATAAAATACTGGGCGGTTTGACCGCCTAGGCGAGCGCCATTTTTCTTTAGGAATTGCAACAATCCAACCTGATCCGTGACCGGCCAATCAGCAAAAAATTTGCCAAAGCTACCATGTTGCTCAGAGACCTCAGCCACCATGTTTGCGTTCTCATAAACCGTTTGAATCTTCTGCCAATTCCGCACAATGCGCGTATCTTCTAAATAAGACTCCCATTCTTCGGGCGATTTGGTCAACAGCTCACCGAGGTCAAAACCGTGAAACGCGGCTTCAAAGCCAGGCCACTTTTGGGTGATTACGCGCCAATGAAAACCTGCATTAAATACGCAGCGCGACATCTGCGCTAAGTAACGATCATCCGGGATCTTGGCCAACGCCTTGTTACTGAGTGGCTGTGAGAGCAGAGATTTCAGCGCAGCACTGCCGCCCTTGCGCTTCTCTGCGAGTTTTATGAGCTGAGAGAATTTTTTCATATTCCCATTAAAAAACGCACCGCGCAGATTAGCAAGCGCTTAGTGGCGCTTGCACGAATCTTAACGGTGCGTTTCGCGTGGGAAACCCCACGGATTTGACTAGGCGTCTAGAAAAACAAAGTGATCTTCATCCATCTCCATCAAAGAGCGAGCGCCATTTTGAATGGAGGCCGCCAATGCTTCAGTACGAGGCATAATGCGATGGTAGTAGAAATAAGCCATATCGATTTTAGCTTCGAGAAAATCTTTATCGCCTTCGCCTTTTTCAATGAGATCTTCAGCAACAATTGCCGCTTTGGCCCAAAAATAGGCCAGCGTTACGTACCCTGAGAACATCAGGTACTCAACGGCAGCAGCGTTCAACTCATCAAAATCTTTACGCATCATTTTCATACCAATCGAACGCGTCAGTGACTTCCAGCTTTTGTAATAAGCTTTAAAGCGCTTGGCATGACTATTCCACCGATTCTCGGCGATAAATTCATCAAACATTTCCCACAGCGGCTTTATCGCCTCCATACGTGTTTTAAGAATCTTTCGGCCCAGCAGATCCAGCCCCTGAATCCCCGTAGTGCCTTCATAGAGTTGTGAAATACGAGCATCACGAACTTCTTGCTCCATGCCCCATTCTTTAATGAAGCCATGCCCGCCGAGCACTTGAATTCCGTAGTTGGTCGCTTCCAAGCTGGTTTCTGAGCAGAAACCCTTTGCGATTGGAGTCAAAATGGCAAGCATGGCATCGGCCCAGTGGCGCTCCTCATCAGAGAAATCCGCAGAGGTTTCGATATCCACCATCTTGCCGCAATACATGTTCAACATGCGGCCGCCTTCGGCAAAAGCTTTTTGCGTCAACAGCATACGGCGCACGTCGGCATGTACGATAATTGGGTCCGCCGGGCGGTCCGGATTCTTACGTTTGCTGCCTTTGAACTGCTCACGATCTTTAGCGTAAGCGAGAGATTTCTGAAATGAGACTTCGGAATGAGCTTGACCATGCATTGCTACACCGAGCCGAGACTCATTAATAAAGGTAAACATCGCGCTCATGCCTTTGTGCGGCGCACTGATCAAATAACCTTTGGCCTGATCAAAATTGATCACACAGGTAGAATTGCCATGAATGCCCATTTTCTCTTCGATCGATCCACAGCTCACTCCATTGCGCTCACCTAAAGATCCGTCTTCATTGACGTTAAACTTAGGCACAATGAACAAGGAGATACCGCCAATGCCTTCTGGAGCACCAGGCAAGCGCGCAAGCACAATGTGCACGATATTTTCAGCCATATCGTGTTCACCGCTGGAAATAAAAATCTTGCTACCGCTAATTCGATAGGCGCCATCTTCAGTCAAACTGGCGTCGTCTTCCGCATACGACTTAAGCAGGCCAAGATCGGAACCACAGTGCGGTTCCGTCAAACACATTGTGCCGGTCCATTTGCCTTCCACCATCGGTGGCATATAACGAGCCTGCAACTCCTGTGGTGCATGGGACGCGATTGTTTTAACCGCACCCAAACTCAAACCAGGGTACATACTCCAACTGTGGTTGGTGCTGATCATCATTTCCATCATGATCAAACCAATGGATTGCGGCATGTCCTGGCCACCATACTCAGCCGGTCCACACAAACCCGGCCAACCGTTAGCCACGAACTGATCATAGGCTTCTTTGAAGCCTGGTGGTGTAGTTACTTCGCCATCTTCAAACTTACACCCGACTTCATCACCAACCTTATTCAACGGCGCTAATTCGTTTTCACAAAACTTCGCAGCTTCGCCCAAAATAGCTTCAACCAATTCCGGCTCAGCAGCCTGACCCTTGGTGAATTTACTGTAGTGCTCGGGCATTTCTAACACGTCATTCATGACGAACTTCATGTCTTTTAAGGGGACTTTATAATCCATCGTTTACACTCTTTATGTTCTGTTCACTGCGTTGCGCAGTGCAGTTAATCGGCGCCGGCCACCTCAATGGCCAACATGTTAGTCACCAGTTTTATCAATGACTGGTAGTAGTTATTCAGTTGTTGCTCTTGCTGTTTAAGGCTTTGAGTTCCGCGTTTGGACACCGCATTTTGCCCGCGATTTTTCCACGGCTTCAAATACCAATCCTCCAACAAAACCACGATCGTATTAGCGACCATTCGTGCATCGTGGCACTTGAAATCGTCATTGCGCATGCCCTGTTCGATATGCGCCTGGAACGAAGCAATCCCGTCAAGCTCGATGTTCTTCGAGTCTGTTTGTTGCGGTTCCGGCAAGCTGCGCGTCTCAAAGTACAAGAAAAAATACCACGGCTGCAGAAACGTGCTTGCATACAAGTGAAAACGTATGCTCCGATCGATCGCTTGCCAAGGCGTCTCAGCCAGCCGCGAGTGCTCGCGAGTCAACTCACTGCTCTGGCGCACAATGTCTGCAACCATCACGGCGATGTCTTCTTTTTTACTAATGCATGAGTAAATAGCACCCATGCTCATGCCAGTACTGCGTGATAAATCTCGCAAAGACATCCTATCAAAGCCAGAGACGGCCGAGACTTCAAAAGTAGCGGCAAATATTTTCTGCAGATTCGCAATCGCAAATTTCGGCTTTTGAGTCTGAATTATGTCGCTATGACGATCAAACAAAGATTGATACAGCTGATCGCCTTGCAGGGGAAACGACTTCAAAAATGCCGCGTATGAATTCAGCTCCGACCAGTTTTGATCTTGCGCTGCGGCTACCGAGTGTACACCCGTGGGCTGTATTGCTGTGCTCATCGGATTTAATTTAGCACATAAATAGAACGAACGCTCGTTTTATTATTAAGAATATTCTTTTTGCCAACTAAGCACAGTGCTAGACTTTCTCGAACTAAACCCGAGCTTGATCTTAAAAATAATGAACTGGATCCAGAAATTAGTCGCGGTCAAGCCGGGCGAGCTGCGCGCATTACTCACGTCTTGCTTGTATTTCTATCTCGTTCTGTGCGCGTATTATATTTTTCGACCGATCCGCAATGAAATGACCATTGCCAATGGGGTCGAGAATATTCAATGGTTGTTCATGCTCGGCATGATCGTGCTGTTCGCCATCATGCCCATCTTTGGCTGGATCACCACACGCTACAAGACTCGTCAGTTTATGGCGGTGTGCACGCTCTTCTTCGCCGTCTGTCTGGTCGGCTTTTTCTTCTTATTCAACGTTGCAGAACGGCCTTTGTGGGTCACTCGCACCTTCTTCGTCTGGGTCAACGTGTTCAATATGTTCATTGTCTCCTTGTTCTGGAGTTTTATGAACGATGTGTATAGCCGCGCCCAAGCGAAACGCTTATTTGCGTTTATTGCAGCCGGTGGTACCGCCGGTGCGATGAGCGGCCCCATCATCACCAACCTCTTGGTTGAAACCGTGGGGCTAAGTTACTTGCTGCTGATTTCGGCGGTGGTATTGAGCTGTTCCCTGCTGTGTATCAACTGGTTAATTCGTTGGGAAAACCAAGCCTTCGATGATGAAGATCACACCCAAACCACTCAAGAAGCCCATACGGTAAGAAATGAATCGCTCAAAGGAGGCGCATTTGATGGCTTATTGTTGGTTCTTAAATCGCCCTACTTGCTCGGCATCTGTGCATTTATCGCCTTGTATGCCATCAGTATTACCTTCGTCACAATTCAGCAAGCAGAAGCCATCTCAGAGGTGTTCACCGACCCTATTGAGCGTACCAAACTGTTCGCTAAGATTGATTTCGGCGCCAACTTCTTTGCCTTGCTCTTGCAACTGGTTGTGACCAGCAATCTAATTCGCTGGTTTGGCTATAGAACCACCCTCATGATGATTCCGGTGGGCATTACGGTTGGCTTTGCGCTGGTCGCCAGCCTGCCCATTCTAGAAATGATGATTGCCTTGCAAGTCTTTCGTCGCTCCGGCGACTACGCGATTATGAAACCAACGCGCGAGATGTTGTTCTCAGTCGTGAGCCGCGAGGAAAAATACAAAGCCAAAAACTTTATCGACACGGCGATTTTACGCACCGGAGATACCGCCAGCTCGTGGCTGTATACCGGTGCACGAGCCTTGGGTGCTGCTGGCACCACCATTCCGATCATCGGTGTTGGTCTCGGCGTTGCATGGTGCTCAGTCGCCTATTGGCTGGGGTCTCAGTACACTCGTAAATCCAAGCAAGTCAGCGGTTAAACTTAAAACCCAATAACAATGAGCCATCATGCGCAAATAGAACCCAAGGGTTCTAAACGAGCCCTTCTGTTTGTCGCGTTTATTGTGTTTATCGACATGCTTGGGATTGGGCTGATTGTCCCGGTGATGCCATCTTTAATCACTGGTATCACCAATACCGGCCCCGCTGAAGCCGCGGCAATTGGTGGCTGGTTGCTTTTTTCAGCGGCGGCAATGCAGTTTCTGTTTGCACCGGTAATCGGAGGTCTAAGCGACCAATACGGGCGTCGTCCGGTACTCCTTATCACCTTAGCTTTGCTGGGCATCGACTATGCGATTATGGCCTGGGCACCCACCTTAACTTGGTTGTTTGTGGGCCGTTTGATTTCTGGAATCATGGGTGCCAGCTGGGCCGCGGCCAACAGTTGCGTGGCCGATTTAGTGAGTAAAGAAGAAAAAGCAAAGTACTTCGGCATCTTAGGCGGCGCGGGCGCGTCGGGGTTTATTCTCGGCCCTGCAATTGGTGGAATACTTGGCCAATTCGGTGATCGCTTACCCTTTATTGCAGCGTCTATTTTGGCCCTAAGCGGTGCCATAATCGGCTTCTATATCTTGCAAGAAACACTGCCAACAGATCGAAGACGGCGCTTCGAAATTACTCGCGCGAATCCTTTCGGCAGTTTGATTCAGATGTCCAAAACACCGCTGGTAATTGGGATTCTTGCCGTCATCTTTATGCTGCAGCTGGCAGCGCAGGTACAGCTCGCGATTTGGGCGTTTTTCTTGGTGGAACGTTTTGCCTGGAATGAACTGCAGATCGGGCTCAGCGTGGCATTCTTTGGCTTACTCATTGCTGTCGCACAGGGCGTATTAACCGGCCATGTCATTAAACGTTTTGGCAACACCAAAACAGGGTTTTGGAGCATCGGTCTCGGGCTACCCGCCTACTTGATGTTCGCATTCGCCCCAGCGGGCTGGGTGATCGTGCTAGGCATACTCGTTGGTTCCGTTGGCGCGCTGGCTTTTCCTGCTATGCAAGCGATTATGAGCGAACGAATTAACGAAGATGCCCAAGGTGAACTACAGGGCGCTATCGCCAGCACCATCGGCTTAACCATGATTATCGGCCCTATCCTAATGACCACTGTGTTTCGTATCTATGCCGATGACGTCGGACTGTATTTTCCGGGCGCCCCGTTTTTAGTAGCGTTTGCGCTCGGCATTATTGCCGTGATTTTCTACGCACTAACCATACGCAGATACAGTAACGATTCACTCACTTAATTGGCGTGAGCGACAATCCCTTGGCTACGTCACTCGCAAGCAATGACGATTGCTTACCTGGCCCCACCAGAAAATCGGCCACCGAGGCATGCCACCAAACAGCAGTTTGCGCGGCCTGAATCGCCGCGTAACCTTGTGCGAGTAAGGCCACGACAATTCCAGTTAACACATCGCCCATCCCAGCAGTAGCCATTGCCGGATTGCCGCGGTCGCACAAACTGAGCTCACCCTGTGGGGTGGCAACAAGCGTACCTGCCCCTTTGAGCACGCAAATCACTTGGTACTTTTTCGCTATGCTCAACGCTGCTTGCGCACGGTTTTGCTGAATCTCAGGCGTTGTTGCTGCAAGTAATGAAGCGGCCTCACCAGGATGAGGCGTTAGTATGGTTTGCTCCGGAAGAGCGATGTTTTTACCAGCCAGCAGTGTTAAGGCATCCGCATCAACGACCATCGGTTTTGCCAGAGCAATACAAGATTCGAGCAAGCGCTCCGCCCAAGCATTCAAGCCCATGCCAGGCCCAACGGCGACCGCTTGAACAGCGTTCAGGGTTTCGGGCACACCCTCAGAAAACGCCGCGCTCATGAGTTCTGGGTGATACAAGGCTGGTTTATCCAGATTGTTCGACGTCGTCAGCAAGGTCGTCTTACCAGCGCCGGCTCTGAGTGATGCCTCACCGGCTAGCAAGCCAGCACCCAACATACCATCACTTGCACCGGCAATTAAACAATGACCGTATGAGCCTTTGTGCGAATCAGCTTTGCGCTCGCGCCAATGCGGTTCAATACGAGTAGCGTGATGAGGCACGCTCTGAACAATTTCATCGCTCACCTCCAAACTCTCCCAGCGCACGTCACCCACAAAATTGCAGGCAGCACCGGTATGCAAAGCAAACTTATCTACGATAAAGGTGATTGTTGCCGTTGCCATAAAAGTTGGCACAAAGGCGTTGCCGGTATCGGCGTCGATTCCTGATGGCACATCCAAGGCCAGCTTAAATCCGGACATCTGATTCACTCGCTTGATCACGTCTGCGAGCGGCGCTCGTGGCGGTGATGTTAGCCCTATACCTAACAAAGCATCGATGATCGCATCATAGTTCGTATTTGCATCGACGGATCCAAAGGGCTCAATTTGCCCGCCCGCCTCCAAAAACGATTGTCGAGCGCGCACTGCTTCAGCGGATCTTGGTTCGCGTTCGGCCACAAGATCAACACGCCAACCGGAGTTTAGCGCTCGTTGTGCAAGCACATAGCCATCACCACCATTGTTTCCAGTACCGCACAAGACTAAAATTCGCGGCGCTGAGGCCCGTTGGGCTAAATTTTCCGCTAGGTACTCAAACGCTTTCACGCCCGCAAGTGACATCAGTTGGTACGCTGGTATGTCAAAGTCGTTGATGGCTTTCCGGTCAATCTCGGCGGCGGCGGTACCGGTATAAAGGTGATATTCACTCATAGACGAAATAATAACCCGAGATAGCGGGTCTCGTTTCTGTAACAAACCTTTGGTTAGGTGATGCAACAGCAACTCAATAGGCAGTAGTTTGAAAATTATCCTTATGGCCCTAGGCACACTTCTCTTGAGCGGATGCAGCTCTACCGGCTTGTACCTACTTAATTCAAGCTTGAAACTGGGTGCGGATCATTCCGTAGAAAAGAACCTTCAATATGGCGAGCGTGACTGGCAACGACTCGACGTGCACGTACCAACTACAAATACTGAATCGCCTCGGCCGGTACTGGTTTTCTTTTACGGTGGTAGCTGGGATTCAGGGCGCAAGGAGATGTACTACTTCGTCGCGAATTCATTTGCGAAACGCGGTTACATCGTCGTAATTCCAGACTATATAAAATACCCGGATGCTAGGTTTCCTGCCTTCATGCACGATGGCGCGGCTGTGCTTGACTGGGTTTTAAGCAATATCAAAAATCACGGCGGCGACCCCAATAACATCGTTGTAGCTGGCCACTCAGCTGGTGCCCACTTAGGCGCATTACTATTAAGCGATGCGCAATATCTCGCTCAGCATGAGCGCCAACCTCAAGATATAAAGGCTTTCGTTGGCCTCGCAGGGCCTTACAACTTCACCCCCACCAGCCCGACATTGGTAGAGATATTTGGCCCGCCTGAAAAGTTCCCCAATATGCAGCTCAACAACTTTGTCGATGGCGATGAACCGCCCATGCTGCTACTGCATGGTCGTGCCGATGAAACCGTCGGGCTACAAAATCAAACCAGCTTTTTGACAAAGTTGCGAGAACACAATATTGATGCCGATGGCAAAGTTTATGACGGCGTCGGCCACATCAAAATATTGATGAGTTTGACCCCACCGCTAAAGGGCGATGTGCCAACCTTGGATGACATGGATCGGTTTTTTCGCCGTGTGATCAACAAAGAACAAACTTCTAATCAATCGTACGATAAAGCAGTGGCTTTCCCTGCGAATACTCGGTAGATAAAAATCGTGTAGGCGATAATACAGGGCAGAGCGATCAACACACCGTACAGCACAAACTGCAGCGATGCGCTGTTTGCCGCGGCGTCCCAGATCGTGAGTTGGCCAATAATAATGTCAGGGAAAATGCTGTAGGCCAAACCAAGTGCGGCCATCAGGCAAATGATGACGGGGCACATAAACAGATGCCAAGGGTTCATGGTGCGCAGCTGTTCAAGATCACGGCGTAACAAACTCACCAATAGAATCAAAGCAATGGCAGAACTCACGGGAATCGGTAGCAAACCAATTGCGTTGGGCAGTTGAAACCATCGCGAAGCAATCACTTCGCTCACCAGAGGCGTCGCGATTGATACCAGAAACAAACCGATACTCATTGGCAGCACCGAGCGCCGTGCCCAGCCAACGGCTTTTTCAAACAACTCTCCCTCGGTTTTAATCAACAACCAAGTTGAGCCCAGCACCACGTATAAGGCAGGTAAACAAAACGCGATTAATACTGAAAAAATCGTGTTGGTCAGCGAGCCAGTTAGCCCAGTAATGTAAGAACCCAACATCCACCCCTGCGCCATTGAGGCAACTAGCGAGCCGATAAAGAAGAATCGGTTCCACATGGCCTTTTTGTCATCACCAGCTTTGACTCGAAAATCAAAAGCTACGCCGCGCAAGATCAAGCCAAACAACATAATCGTAACTGGCAAATAGAGCTTGGTCAGCACGATACCGTGCGCGGTCGGAAAGGCTATCAACAGCACTCCTATCCCCATGACAATCCAGGTTTCGTTGGCATCCCAAAACGGGCCAATGGACGCCACCATGATGTCTTTTTCATGATCCTCAGCTAAGGGCAAGAGAATACCGACGCCTAAATCGTAGCCGTCTAAGATCACGTATAAGAGTAATGATAAACCCATCACGCTCACGAAGATAAGCGGTAACGCTGTTTCCATCATGCTGCGCCTCCAAGCGGCGAACCGCTTTGTTGAACCGGCTCAGAAGGCAGGTCATAGTCATGCAAGGCGGTCAGAGATTTGGCTGGCTTGCTTGAGAGATAAAATACGGCGCCGATGTAACTAACGAGCAAGAACGCGTAAACAACGGCGTAGGCAATGAGCGAAGTGAGCACCAATCCGGCAGGATGATCTGCGACCACCTCAGCGACGGTAATAACGCCACTCACTATCCAGGGTTGTCGGCCGATTTCAGTGACATACCAGCCGGCGAGTACGGCAACCCAACCTGAAAACGTCATCGCGAATAACCCGCGTAACATGAGAGGGCCCAACTCCTTTTTTCGCCAAAGTTGCCAGAGTGCCAACCAAGACACCAGCAGCATGATAAAGCCGAGCCCAACCATGATCCGAAACGACCAGAATACCGGCGCTACCGGTGGGTGTTCGCCAATAAAGTCATTCAGGCCGGGCACCTCACCTTCGGGGTCATGGGTCAGAATTATGCTCGCGACCTTGGGTATTTTGATTGCATACCTCGTCTCACGAGCCTCTTCATCGATGATGCCAAACAGGGTTAATGGTGCGCCCTTCTGGGTGTTCCACACACCTTCCATGGCCGCCACTTTTGCTGGCTGATGTTCAAAGGTATTGAGTCCATGCAGATCACCGAGAAACACCTGCGTTGGAGTGAGAATGGCAGCCGTAATAATTGCCACGTTTAATACTTTTTTAGTCGCCGGCCCATCCACCTTCCGAATAACCCGCCACGCGCTCACCCCGGCAACCAAGAAGGTCGCAGTAATAAGGCACGCAACCATCATGTGTGCGAATCGGTAGGGGAAAGATGGGTTGAAGATCACTTCCATCCACGATGTGGCAATCATCTCGCCATTTTCAATCACAATACCAGCAGGCGTTTGCATCCAGGAATTCAGGCTTAGAATCCAAAACGCTGACAATGTGGTCCCTAGGGCAACTACAGCGGTGGAGATCAAATGCAAGCGATTTGAAACACGGCTTTTACCAAACAACATAATCCCCAGAAATGACGCTTCTAGGAAGAATGCCGTCAACACTTCATAACCCAGCAATGGCCCTGCAATATTGCCAGCCTTCTCCATAAAGCCCGGCCAATTGGTGCCAAACTGGAAGCTCATCACAATGCCAGTGACCACTCCCAGAGCAAAGGTCAGCGCAAATATCTTCACCCAGAAAGCGTAAATAAACTCCCAATGTGGATCGCCCGTTTGTGTGAAGCGAATGCGGAAGAACAACAGAAAATAGGCCAACCCGATGGTTATGGTCGGGAACAAGATGTGAAACGAGATATTCAGCGCAAACTGAATTCGTGAGAGTAATACTGGGTCAAATTCCATCACATACACCGACTGTTTCGACCAAACCAGTATAGAACACCAGCAACTAAGTGGTTATGACGTTTGTTGATGGGAGCAATGGTTGCTGGTTATGAGAGCCTGGGGAAGCTTCATAGCAACTCACGTGTCATTGCGAGCGAAGCGCGCAAAGCATTACTGAGCAAGCAACTGCAGAGCCCGAAACCTAGAGATTGCTTCGTCTTTGGCTTGCAATGACTGGCTTGGTGACAGGTGGGGCCTCTAATCTGAATGAAGCATTTGTTGAGCAAAGACCAGCGAAGCTAGCTTAGAACCAAAAATGCGCACCCAACATCAATTCCAAATCGCTGCTGTCTTTGCCGTCTGCCCTAGCCAAGCGCCGGGTCGAACCGAACAGCTGCTTGCCGACAATGCCGACAAAGGGTTGGAAGCGACGGTTGCCATCGTGCTCGTAACCTAGGCGTAAACTAAATTCAATTTCAGATAGTCCCGAGCCTTCGCCGAAGGCAGGATTGGTCCGGCCATTCGCGATAATGTCCATTTCTGGTGTGAGCACCCATTCTTGAGTAAGCATCAGTTCGCGCTCGAGCTCGATCAATAATTGCGAACTCGATTCTTCGCCGATAAATACCCGCGCATCAACTGAGACAAAATAAGGCGCCGTGCCGATAAAACCATAAGAAACCCAATTGCGGTCTGCGTTATTTAAATCGGGTTCGAAATCGTGACGCACACCAAATTGTTGATCCCAGTAAGCGCTAATCGCATGGCTGTACACAAATTCGATGTTGGCACTTTCAAATTCATCGTCGGCATACTCGCCAGCAGTTTTAAGCCAGAACTTAGATAAATCTCGGCCAGTCCACGCATCGATATCCCACTCCAATACGCCTTCACCATCCTCTTGCAAATACTCCAGCTCAGACATGATCTTGGTCAGCCAAGGGTCATCATTGAACATAGCGATTGCGCTGCTACTCCAGCCGAGCATCAGCAAGAATGGCAGAAAAATAATAGCTCGATTTATCATGCTCAGGTAATTCGCACTTCACGAAACATG
>CALJJR010000179.1 GCA_937973905.1 uncultured Arenicella sp.
AACGCTTTGCGAAGACGCGAGACAGTGGTATCACGGCGGTGCATGTCACCGTGTCGTATTGGGAAACATTTCGTGAGACGGTGGCCAACATCTCGGCTTGGCATCGCCACTTTGAGAATCATGCTGACCTCATCATGCCGATTAAGTCTGCTGAGGATATTCGTGCAGCGAAGGAAAGCAACCGTTTAGGGATTATCTTTGGATTTCAAAACTGTTCGCCAATCGATGATGATCTAGCTTTGATTCAGGTATTGCATGAATTGGGCGCCAGAATCATGCAGCTTTCGTACAATAATCAAAGCTTGCTCGCGACCGGTTGTTATGAAGATGACGATCCTGGCATCACTCGCTTTGGCCGCAAAGCCATCGCCGAAATGAATCGGGTCGGGATGATTATCGACATGTCTCACTCAGCGGAGCGTTCAACCTTGGAAGCCATTGAGATCTCCGCTCGCCCCATAGCCATTACCCATGCAAACCCAAGTTTTTTCCATCCCGCTCTGCGTAACAAATCCGACGACGTGCTCAAAGCGCTGGCGGAATCTGGCGGCATGCTCGGCTTCAGCCTGTATCCCTTTCATCTTAAAAATGGTTCGGATTGTTCCTTACAAGAATTTTGCCGCATGATTGTAGACGCCGCTGAGATGATGGGCGTAGAACATCTTGGTATCGGTTCGGACTTGTGCGAAGGGTGGGGTTACGAAACGCTTGAATGGATGCGCAGTGGTCGTTGGACGTATGCGGCTGATTTTGGTGAGGGCTCGGCGGACAACCCTAGCTGGCCGGCACAACCCAGCTGGTTTGGATCCAGTTCAGACATAAACAATATTGCTGTCGGTTTGTCTGAGGTAGGCTTCGATAAGCAAGAAGTTGCCGCAATCATGGGTGGCAACTGGTTGCGGTTCTTTGAAGCGGGCTTCGTTGCTCAATAAACATGACTGAACTCGCACTTCGCCCTGCCGACCAAGTGATGGACATCAAGCGGTTGGGCGCGATGCACCAAACTCGACTCAGCTTTATGCGACGTCTTATTCGCCAAATGTCGGCTGAACAGTGGCAAATCACCACCAAGCTCTGGGACTTGGATGACAATGGGTTTGGTACTGTGGTTTATCAAATTGATACTCCATCTGGTCGTTACAGCCACGTATTATTCGCCGATTTCTTAGACGATGAGCTTCGCAGTGATCGAGTAATTGCAGAACGCTGGGATGTGACAATGGCGCTCTGTATCGGAGAGGTTTCGTCCAAGAAACTAGCACAAATGCGCGCCAACGTGCCGTTACAAGAAGCAGGCCGGGCGACTTCAGACATGATCGTTTTGTCACGCGGCAACAAGAGTTCGCGCAATTTCGAATACGTAGTCGAAGAATTATCTGCTGGCAAACAGCCATCAATAAAACGCTTGGCAAAAATCGGTTATCTGTATCGCACAACTGCCGTCTATGGCAGTGGGAAATTCGGTCTGGCCGACTGGCACAAAGTAAAGTCTACTTGCCCTGATTTAGCTTATCCCTTCGCAGCCGAGATGCTGAGCTGCTATTTGCTGCGCCAATTTAGTATTGAACAAGCTGAGCATTTAGCCAAGCAGCGCGCTCCCGAATCGGCGCTAAAGATGGATGTCAATGTGCGGCAGATATTGGGGATTGGCAACGCCACGGGGTTAGGCATGGCGCCATTTTTGATCAAACACCCCTTATTAATATCTCGCTGGGTACTAGCCCGAGAGACGGCCTTGGCACAGGTTAAATCACAGCCAACGATTAGCGTATCACGACATGAGCGGCTGGACTTTGTGTTGCGAAAAGCACATATGCACTTCAAGGAAACACAGGTTGACGATGTGCGCCAAAACCAAGCATACGCCACGATTGTCTCCGAAGTATCAGCGCTGCTCGACTGGCTAGAGGTTAATAGCCCTTTGAAAAATTGGGGTGGTCTTGTCGAATATGTTGAGAACACGTTCAGCTTAGAAACGCAGGAGTTACTGAACTCGGTATTGTTGGAGCTTTACCCGGAACTTGAATCAGAGCTCCAAGAGCTGCCTGGCGTTGATGAGAACTCGCCATTGATGGCAGAAATGCCTGTGCAGCAGTTGCGCTCCCTGATTAACTCCACCTATGCGTGGGCGCTCAAATACGATTTTCAATCAGCACAGGCGAATCATTATTTTTGGTATGTATCGGAAGAAAAGTCGGAGCCAAGACTCGGCCGTCTTGGCATAGATGATGGCGCAGAAAAACAACAACCGCTCGTCATTGCACGTCGAGTGCAAGACTGTCTGAATGCGGTAGAACTGTTTTTGCAGGAATCGTCTGCGGCAAATCAGCGTACTGTTGCTGAGTTTTTACTAAAGCATCCTGAACAACGGGATATCGTAAAGCGGATTCAAACCATGGCAAATGAGGTTTACGGTGAAATCCGCGTAAATCTCGCTGATAAAGACATGTTGCCGTTGGATTTATTGCGCTGCAAATTGTCATTCTTTGGCGTGGCGAAGTTTGATCCAAAGTCTTCTTTGTGGGTGCGCAACACGATGTTTCAGGGCGCGCCCACTCGCGAGCAATTAAGCGATGATTTCGCCGACGATTGGTTTTTCGTCAACAGTGAAGATTTTGCCCAACCTGCAGGCGCTGATTTATAGATGCTCGTCGCCCGCAATGAAATGCTCTCAACACTCAAAGCAGCGCTTGCAGAAAGCGCGCTTAAGTCCGGTGACCATACGGGTGCCAGTGAGCTCTTATTGTGGGGCATGTTGCATCGTCTGATCAGTTGGCCTGAGATAGAGAAAGCCATTGATGTTGTCTGCCAAACCACAGCTAAACTTCGCTATCCGGTTGGGGAACTTGATGAAAGATTTACTTTAAACGTTGATTTTGGTGGCGCTTGCATGGCTGCGCATGCCAATGCGATAGGAGACTTTGCGATCGCGCAAGCGCTGATCAATGATTTGTCGGCGGTGCGCATCGAGAATGCTTGCTTTCCAGAAACCTTGGTGCCTAAGTTGGTACATGCAGCGCAACGCGGTTTGCAAGCGACATGTTTTTGGGTAACCGAAAAAGACGGTACGACAATAACGCTCAGCTATGACATCGAAGCGGAATCCACGTATCCCGCACAAACCACCTCGTCGTTGAAACAAGATTTAAGTGAGACCGATGCAGTCTTGGTGATTGCGAGAAATAAGGCCAAGTTATCTCAGTATTTTGACCGTCATTGGAAGGGTTCCTCGGCCGCACAAGTTATAAAGTCTGAACCGCAAACCTACGCTGCCGCCCATGCCGAGAGTATTGAATTAGGCATTGATGTGCCGAATGATGTTTGGAACAAGCTCATCCAGATGTCGAAACAAATATTAGTGCCCAGCAGTGCCCAATCGCGGCAAGGCGCCGGCGCCTAACTTAAGCCCATTGATAAGAGGAAATCATGTCAGAACAACTATTAAGCTTAGAGGAAGTTGAGCAACTAGCGCATGATGCCCTGGTGGGTGCGGGTGCCACGCCAGTAAACGCCGCATCGGTGGCTCGATCAACCCAGCTGGCCGAGCGAGATGGCATTCGTAGTCATGGGCTAATGTATGTGCCTATCTACGCTCTGCATGTGCAGTGCGGTAAGGTCGATGGGCAGGCGCAAGCTGAGGTTGTTCAATCGCGCCCTGCCGCGATTCAAGTGGATGCCAAACACGGGTTTGCACATCCGGCGATTGATGCAGGGTGGTCGCAGTTTGTCGACGCCGCTAGACAACAAGGTACCGCAGTGCTCACAGTTAATAATTCCTATAACTGCGGCGTATTGGGCCATCATGCGCAACGAATTGCCGAGGCCGGTTTGCTAGGCCTTTGCTTTACCCATGCGCCGGCTTCAATCGCGCCTGCGGGTGGCAGCACACCGGTCGTTGGTACTAACCCGTTTGCATTAGCTGTGCCAGATGGTGAAGGTGGTGTGGCATTCTCACTGGATCAGTCTGCCAGCGTGGTGGCAAAATCTGAAATCATGCTGCGAGCGCGCAATGAAGAGCCCATCGAAGCACACTGGGCAATGGATGCCGATGGTAATCCCACCACGGTTGCAGCAGAAGCGCTTAAAGGCTCAATGGCACCCGCGGGAGGCTACAAAGGGTTTGGTGTCGGTTTGCTGGTTGAGGTGCTCGCTTCATGTTTGGCAGGGGCTGTATTAAGTAAAGACGCCAGCCCGTTTGCCGGCACCGCAGGTGGGCCACCAAGTACTGGGCAGTGTTTTATTGCTTTTGATCCACAAGCATTTTCCGGGAGCGAATTTTATTCACAAATTGCGGCCTTGACGTCGGCTATAAGCATGCAAGAGGGCGCTCATTTGCCCGGTGATAAAGCGAAACAGAATCGGCCCACCAATATTGCTGAAGGTGTGATGGTTCCACAGTCATTGATCGATCAGATTAACGAGTTTATTTGATCTTAAATCTAGCTTTTTGGGCTAGGCGGCGGCGACACGTGAGGTAGCGACCCATTAGTGATGTCCATAGAATGACGATGCGGCGTAATCTTTAAGCTCGCGAATTTTTTGGAGAGTTGTTCACGAATATCGCTATTTAACTGCCACGCCTCGGCAGGTGAATCCACCCACGCTGCAATCCAGCACTTGATGGCCTTTTCTTCCATGCCCATGACCCACATTTCCGGCTCTTCATAGCCTGCAAAGGCAACGCTGTTTCGGGCCGCCTTAACGGCTTCTTCGCGTACCACATCGAGATCGGTATCTGGCGCAACACGAAACTCGACATAGCTCCAGATATACCGATCTTTAAGCGTGTAGTTCAAAAAGTTCTTATTCATCATCTCCGAATTGGGGATAACAAAGCGCCGCCAATCCCAGATTTTGATGATGGTATGAGTCATCGTGATGTCTTCAACCGTGCCGTAATAGGTCTCATCAATAAACACCGTGTCGCCAACTCGAAACGGTTTGCCAAAGGTGAGGACCACGCCAGCGATAAAATTTTCCAGGAAAGGTCTTGCGGCAATACCAATCACCACACTCGCGGCAGCCACAAATAAGGAGACCAGAGCGGTTGGCAAGGTGCCAAGAAACGGCAACGACGCCGCGATCAAAACCACCAGGATGAATATGGCAACAACAAGACGGCGAATGATTGTAAAGCGCGCTTTAAGACTTTCCTCAGCTACGGAACTCGCCTCCTTGCGCGGGTAATCGAGTGGTGATTCCGTTGATACGGCGTGTTGCCAGTCCTTGCGTTTAAAGAGGCGCTCACGACGGCTCGCCTCTGAGCCACGTAAGCGACGCAGCGCTGTGATCAACATCAGCAGAGCGAACAAGATGACGCCAGCCGAGGCTAATTCGGCAGTGGTGAACGTTAAATTCATGCTATTTCACGCGCTAGTGGTGCAGGCCTGACCAATCAGACAGCGGCACCTAAGGTTAAATTTTTAAATACTTCGATCCAATATTTCGAGTTGTACCTAATGTGAGTACTTGTACTATTATTTTTCTCGATATTACTGGGCGGTCAATACTAGATTATAAATATAAGGACCAGGGTTTACAGCAATAAACAAGCAAACAGGAGGTAGAACGATGAGCATAGGTCGCGATCTGACTATTAATTTGGATGGCGTAACGTCTGAAAGTTGCCAGCGTTCTAAACGCAAGCGTGGCGGCCGCGCTGCTCGTGTCGAACAGCGGAAAAAGGCAGAACAATCCGCGGCGGTATCCGCGCCCGCGTTCGCCAAACGCCAGATACCATACTACGATTTCCTGAATGAAGAGGCCCTGGTTAGAATTGAAAATCACGCCGATTGGTTGTTGCAAGAAGTGGGTGTTGAGTTTAGAGATGATCCACAAGCATTAGAAATTTGGCGAGAGGCGGGCGCTGATGTTGATGGCGTACGCGTGCGAATGCCCAGCGGCATGGCCAGACAATTGTGCGCCACCATTCCCGAGCAGTTTACTCAGCATGCACGCAACCCACATTTCAATGTGGAAATCGGTGGTAACAACGCGGTGTTCAGCCCGGTGCACTGCCCACCCTTTGTGAGCGACCTTGATGGAGGCCGGCGCTACGGCAATATGGAGGACCTGCAAAAGCTGATCAAGATCACCTATATGACGCCATCCTTGCACCATTCTGGTGGCATTTTAGTAGAGCCTTGCGA
>CALJJR010000180.1 GCA_937973905.1 uncultured Arenicella sp.
AATGCGATCCTTTTGCGTACTTAATGCCCCAAACACGAGCGCCAAGATAGCGATTATCAGAACTAGTTTTTTCATTTTTCGGTTATCTCTTTTAGAGTTTTTTGAATTTCTTTTGCCACCAACCACAAACGATCTTGCCCCCAAACCGACAACAAGTCTTCTTGATCTGGCCCCAACAAGCGAAAACTCGGCACCCCCCATAGCCCCAACTCGTACATGGCCAAGCGGTTTTGCTCAAGCTCAGTTTCCCAGCCCGCCCGGCCGATGATGTCTTTTGCTTGTTGCCAATCGAGCCCCGCTCGCTCAACGACTTGGCGCATGCCTTTGAGGTTATTGGTATTAATCGCATCAACCCAGGCACAGCGTATGAACGCAGAGAAAAACTCTACGCCCTTACCTTGCTCAACGGCCCATTTATAGAGCGAGTATCCGCGTCGGGCAGGTTCACCAATAGGATCAGCGCAAGGACCAAACGGCACGCCTGCAGCCCGCGCCTCTCGACCGGTGTCGAAGAGGATATATTTGCCCTTTTCAACGGTCGCTGGTACGCCACGCATGACCATCGGCAAAACTGGACGCATCTTTAAACTAACATTGGTGCGACGAGCAAGCTCAACCGCTTGATCGAACACCACGGCGGTGTACGGGCTGCGTAACGATGGATAAATTTCTAAAGTGAGTTTGCCGTCATCTTGCAATGGTCCATCGGCTACGTCTTGCCGAGGCGCAATCAACGCTTCCCCAAGGGTTCGATCCAAACCCAGTTCACTTAGGCGAAGCTCAAGGTGGTAGAGCCGATCTACCCCCCAGTACCATTCACCACCGTAAAAGAACATGCCGCCTGAGTAATGTTTAAGCGCCGCTCGGCGCGCATTGCCTTCTGCGATTTTCTGTTCAACTTGCTGCTCGCCAACCGCGCTAAACTCCTGATTAAGGGAGTCAAGCACCGATGGGTCTGGATTCCAAAGCGCTTCACTGAGCAAGGCTCCCTGTGCTAGAAACTGGTCGCCGTCTAAGCCAGCAAACATACCAAGCGTTTTACGCACTCTCTCTGGCGTCACTGAGCTTTCTTGGGTTGGAAACCCAAGCCCATAATGAGGCGCGATTTGTCGAGCGTCCTGCGCAGATAACTTTAACAACAGCTCTGGCTCCGGCGCATTGTCTCCAGCCGCCGCACTCACGAGATGGCATCTCAGCTCGATATCGTATCTGTGGGCGAGTTTTTGCAGCAACTGAATAGCTAGGTGGCTATAACCATCATCGACTTGGTGAAAGTACTCCACCACATGTGGCAATCCAAGCTGGCGTCGTTGCTTTTCAGCGCGCTCTCGGGTTTTAGTTTGGTGTTCCAGACTGGAGAGGCGCGTCATCATTCTTGAGGTAATCCAACGCCTAATTAAACCCGGGTCCATCGTGGCGGCGCCGCCCTGCTCTTTAAATTGCTGACTCATAAGACCTACTTAATAATGCCGATCAGGATGTCTCGCCTTTAATAATCGATTCTAGGGAAGTGAGAATGATCTCAATCGCACGCTTGCGTGAGAGTTTTTGCATGTCGCGAAGTCGCGCCCAAGTTTCAAAAGAAGCTAAGGTGTCAATTAGCTCTCTAGAATCTGCACTCACTTCTAAGAGTTCTGGAATGCGAATATCTAAATCCTTACGTAAGCGCTTTTGCGCCCGTGCGTAATTACGCTGCAGCGCTTCGTAGCGCCACAGCTGAGCTTTGGTCGATCGGTAAATATGAATATTGCTTTCATAGGCATCGGCGTGCAGTTTTAATGCTGCAGCGATGCGCTCATGCAATGAACCCTGCGCTGGTGGTTGCGAAAAAAGTTTTTCGTATTTCGGCTTTAGCGTTTCATCCAACGCTTGAAACAGAGTTTCCATATCAGGAAAGTGACGAAAAAACGAACGAATCGGCACGCCGGCTTCATCGGAAATCATTTGTGCCGTTGGCACCAGCTGCCCTTGCTGCAGGAGTGACTCGCAAGCAGAGAGGATTTGATGCTTGCTACGCTCACTGCGTAAGCGACGGCCATCAATAGCTGTATTTTCAGACTGTTGTTTCATTACGCTCAGAACGATTGATCGAGGCGTGAAGTCTGCACACCGATTAAACTAACAGCATAACATATGCTTATATATTGAAAGCGCTTTCCCAATACACAAAAAAGCTCGACACAATTTGTTTAAATTGGGGAACCTGTTTTGCCCAATGGAGGTATCAAACGCGGGCCACATAGGTCAAAATCAGCATCACTACGACACTTTGATGTCGACCGACTGCGCACTCTTCAATAATAATAAAAATGAAATCCAAACTTGATTCCTATGTAGGCCAGCGACTGGTCCACTGGGTGTCGTTTATTCAAGCCAACACCAGCAAGACACTGATGTTATTAGCGGCTTGCACGATAGCGCTCGGAGCCGTAGCTGCCCTCAAACTCGGGATCAATTCCAACAATCTCGATTTGCTTTCTCCAGAAATCGAATCGCGTCAGTATCAGGCGGAGTTTTCTGCAGTCTTCCCAGATATCGAGAACGCACTATTTATTGTCATAGACGCAGCGTCTCCTTGGCAGGCACAATCGGCCGCCACTCAACTGGGTAGTCAATTAGCCAAAGACACTCGACGCTTCAACCGGATCTCCACGCCTAATAGTGGAGAATTTTTTTCGCGTAATGGGCTGTTGTACTTAAACCTTGATGAGCTTGAGGAATTAGCGCTTAAGTTGCGACGACTGCGACCGGTTCTTATCTCGTTGGAGGCCAACCCAAGTTTCGCTGGTCTCGCAAATATAGTGGTCAAAAATATGCGCGTCACGCGCTTTAGTTTCGACTA
>CALJJR010000181.1 GCA_937973905.1 uncultured Arenicella sp.
GAGACGGGCGCTTGAACGTCGATTCTTAGTAGCGAGTAGTAGCAAGTAGGAGTAAGAATCTACGGCAGTGAAGGGCGCTTATAAAAGATCCGAAATTCCAATAGCAGCGCCCTACTTTCGATCCCTTTTTAAGTTCTTTGCGTGCGCCTGAACTTTACGAATCTTCTCGTAATCCTTCCTGCAAACGTACATTTTCAGGCGTATCAAGGTCACATTGAATGCGGATGTAACCGGGGTTCATGCCGACTCGATCTGCACCTGGTGCGCCCCAGGAGTAAACCAATAACTTGCCATCAACACCGCCTTCAAAAACACCGATGAAGAAGGTTTCACGATGCATTCCGTATGACCAAGTGTTGCGCATCAATAAGGCCATCTCTCGGCCGTCGGGATGAGTGAACGCAAATGAGCCGCCTTGGTCATGAATCTTTATATAGTGTTGCGTATGGTTTGAACGCATCGGCGTATCTTTAGGCACATCAACCATGCACGCAAACCATCTGGCTTTACGCATCAAACGCGGTGTGACCGTGCTTGTAACGGGCGCGCTTGATTGAGTCAAATATCGCGCGTCATTAAAGCTAAATAAGCCTTCAGAGACTTTGATGCTCCGTGTTAAGTATCCGGAGTGTTCAGCGTCGTTGCATGCTCCTGGGAGTGTTGCACCGACGAAACTCATGTCATCTCTGCGAAATAGCACATCGCAACCTTCTAAGAGCTCTAGATTGCTGCGCTTAACTTTTAGCGGTGATTTTGAAGCTCTAATTTGAGCGCTTACGTCATTGGAGCCAGAAAAACGATAGGCCGTTGCACGGATGGCTTTTTGTGCTTCATCAGGCTCTAGCGAGTACACTCGTTGTTCATAGATACTCTTTAAGTCGCCATCCATGCTTTTTTCAACGTACAGCAGGCTCTTACCAAGATCAGTTGAACTCACCGGGGCGACAAAAGCATGAAAGCGGCCCTGCCCTAATTCTTGTTCAAATTGAGCTCGAGCATCGAAGCTGATTTGCTCCTGATTATCGTAGTCACCTGGCCAGACTTTCATTAGATAGTCGAGCTCTCGTTCAATATAGGTGGCGCCAGTTTCTTGCGCAGAAGCAGCACCAGATTGCAGCAGAGAACTCACTGCGAACAAGATCAATGACGACCAGACAAATGTTTTCATAGTCTCTCCCTCTGAGGGGTTATGATTATCGGTTACCCATTTATAGCATGTGCGCGGACTGTTCCCGCCATTGACTACAGTTAAGGGCGGCTATTGCAACAAATACTCCACCGTAGCACCACCACCCAACGGCAAGCCGAATGCGGCCCAAATCATCGTGAGAATAAGGCCGGTGATTAGCATCCAGACCGAATAAGGTATCATTACTGCGGTTAGGCTACCAATACCAAAGTTAGGCTGCCATCGTTGCGCGAAAGTAAGCACCAATGGGAAGTAAAAATTTAGCGGGGTAATAACATTGGTTGCGCTGTCCCCTACTCTGTACGCCGCAGTAGCCATCTCAGGGCTGACACCGGAAATCATCAACATGGGCACAATCACAGGCGCAAGAAAGGCCCATTTCGCGCTGGCTGAGCCAATAAACAAATTCAGTAGCCCTGCAAACAGGACCATGACTCCGAGTATTGCGAACAATGGCAGGTTTGAGGCTTCAATGGCTGCTGCGCCTTTAATGGCAAATATCAAACCTAGATTAGACCAATTAAACGCGGCCACAAAGTGAGCTGCTGCGTATACCAGCACTAAGTAGTAACCCATGTCTTTCATTGCTTCAGTCATCATCTTAACGATGTCGCGATGACCCTTGACCGTACCAACCGCAGCCCCATAGGCCCAACCAGTTGCAACAAAGAGTACTAAGAATGCGGCAATGAGTGATTGGTAAAAGGGTGTGAGCCTCGCTTGAAATGAGCAATCACCCGCCGCGAGCTCCGCCGCCGGACAGGCTGCTTCGTTCACCAACGGCGTACCTGGGCCGAACACCAGTGCCGCCCACGCGCCAAATACGACCAACAAGGCCAGCCCTGCACGTTTTAATCCCACTCGCTCGGCGTCGGTAATTGAGGTCTGAACCCCCTCCTCTGCTTTACTGGCTAATTGATTGTTTGTGTCTTCCCATTGGCCAAGCCTTGGTTCAATGATTTTATCCGTCACATACCAAATGACGGGCACATAAATGAGCAGCATTACGGCAATAAAATACCAATTCCCCGCAATGTTGACTGGGTAGTCTTGCACTAGGATATTGGCGGCTTCGCTAGTGATACCCAGCAATAAGGCGTCTAACTGGCCCATTAATAGATTGGCCGAAAAACCGCCCGATACGCCGGCGAAGGTTGCAGCGATGCCAAGAATGGGGTGCCGCCCGGCTGCAGCATAAATAATCGCGCCGAGAGGAATCAACACAACGTAGGCTGCATCCGCGGCTAAGTTCCCCATCATTGCAATCAATGCGACTAGCGGCGTTAGCATGTATTTTGGTGCATTACTTACTGCAGCGCGCATGGCGGTGCCAAACAAGCCTGTACGTTCTGCAACGCCGGCTCCCAGCATCACAGTTAACACCATGCCAAGCGGGTGAAAATGCGTAAACGTCTTAGGCATTTCAACCAGCAAGCGCTGCAGGTTTGCTGGTGACAGAATGCTTTGCGCGGTAATCACACCATCTGGACCAATGCCAAATCGGGCTTTTTGCGCATCCGGCATACCAGCGAGAATTTGTGGGCTGAGTGTTTCGCTAAGGCCAAATAAAGCCGCCAACGCGGAGATAACAACCACCGCAAGAAACAGGTATACAAATAGAAAAACGGGGTCTGGCAACGCGTTGCCAGTGCGCTCAACCCAACCGAGAAAACCGCGCGATGAATTTGGATGTGGGGTGGCGGTTTGATTCATTCTTAGGTCCTCGGTTTATTATTTTTTGGGGTAACTATTTAGTTAGCTCACTCACTCAGATGGGTTTTAGCGGCTCGAAATAGTTCAAAAAAATTATCAGTGGTTTGTTCAGCCAGTGTTGTTAATTCTAGACCGCGTAAATCAGCAACAAATTGCGCGGTATGGCGCACATAAGCAGGTTCATTCATTTTGCCGCGCAGCGGCACAGGGGCCAAGTACGGTGCGTCCGTCTCGACCAGAATTCTATCAGGCGGGCATTTTCGAGCAACTTCTTGCACATTGGTGGCACTTTTAAACGTCACAATGCCTGAAAACGAGATGTAGAAACCTAAATCCAATGCCTGTTTGGCAACTTCCCAATCTTCGGCGAAACAATGCATAACACCGCGGCATTGGTCAGCGCCCTCCTCCTTGAGAATTCTCATGGTGTCTTCGGCGGCCGCGCGGGTATGAATAATAAGCGGTTTATCGACCTCTTTTGCCGCGTTGATATGACGCACAAATCGATCACGCTGCCAGGTCATGTCCTGATCTTCGATACGAAAATAGTCCAAGCCAGTTTCGCCCACAGCAATGATTTTCGGGTCACTCGCCAGCTCTATGAGCTCTGCAGTGCTAGGTTCTTTTACGTCTTCGTAGCACGGGTGCACACCAACCGAGGCAAATACATTGTCGTTTGCTTGCGCCAGATCGTAAACTTGAGGAAAGTCTTCCAAATTCACTGAAACACACAACATGAATGCAACGTCGTTCATCCGCGCGTTATTTAATACATCGGGAAGGCGTTTGTTCAGCTCATCAAAATTGATGTGACAGTGTGAATCGACCAGCTGCATGGGAGTATTTAAGGCGTGGCGGCGAATGCCGAATTTACATTGTGTGCGTGGCGCGAGTTAATGAGATTGACGCGCCTAGCTTGCTTTCGATGAGATTTGCAGCGTTTTTGGCAGTGTCGCCGGTGAACTGTACGCCCACACCGCGTGGACGGTTGCCGAGTGCGCCGGGCGGGCTAATCCAGACCACTTTGCCAGAAATCTGCACTGGGTCGGGTTCTTCCATGATCTTGACCAGCAAGAACATCTCGTCACCTAGGTTGTATTCCTTTTTTGTGGGCACGAATAAACCGCCGTTTTTAACATACGGCATGTAAGACATGTAAAGCGCCTGCTTATCTTTAATAGCAATTGAGATAACCGAGCTACGTTCTTTATTTTCGAGATCCACGGAGAAACCACCCAACGAGATTTGAGCCAACTTTATACTCTTTAACCAGCTTGCTTACAAGCGCGCGATGGCGCCGACTTTTCTAAGTTGGCATTTGACTGACTTTGTGCGACACCGTTTCAAGCACCAATAGTTCATCAACAGTGGTGCCGAGCAACCTTCGCGCTTCGGCTAATGCGTCAATTGTTGACAACAGTTCAGGCAGCGATAACTTTGGTGCCGTGGTCTCAACCCAGTTCTGCTGTACTGGGAAGAAGATATCGGCGGGCTGCTTACTCAATCTGTAGCGCAATAAATCGGCACACAGCTTTTGTAGAATTTCAACGCTGCGAATACCGCCCACATCTTGCCAATTCTTCGCGGCCTCAACCACCTGTCTGCGCCGATTCCATAATCCGTTGACATCGTTGAACACCACTTTGAGCGTCTCAACGTAGCTGTCGTCGAAGAGCCTCAATGCATGCAAAGGTTGATTATTTGCCATCGCTAAATGCGGCTCGATTTCATGTGCTGGCAATTTATTCTGCGCTGCCAACCATTCGCTTGCTAGCGCTTGAGTCGGCGCTCTAAAGCTCACAATGCTGCAGCGGCTACGTATGGTTTTTGGCAGTTTGGATATCTCATCGCTGACTAAAATAAACACCGTTTTTGCGGGTGGTTCTTCTAAGCTTTTCAGCAACGCATTGGCCGCGTTGCGATTTAGAGTTTCCGCATGACTAATCAATATCACCCGATGTTGCGCGATGTGCGGGTGAGTTGTGAGCGCCTCAGAAAGCCGCCGCACCTGCTCAATGCTCAATACACGTTTTGCCTTACCGCTGTTGGGCTCAATATAGCGCGCAGCAAATAAAGCCATGAGATTGCCTTCTGGCAGCGACTGAACCTCGATTTCGGGCATCAGCAAGTGCATATCTGGGTGTGAACCAGCACTAAAAAGCGCGGCAGATTGCTGATGATTATGGGTAATCAAATGTTGCGCATAAGCAAAGGCCAAATCCAGTTTGCCAAGGCCAGTATGCCCTGAAAACAGCAAGGCGTGATTGCGCCGTTGGTCGGCTTCACCATCGACGGTTAACTGCGCCCACAGCTCGCTGTTCCAAGGGTGGATGGTTGGTGAGCTATTTGCCATCAACGTACTCGCTTAAACAGCGTCGAATAGCATCGGCTACTTGGTCCTTGGTTTGACCAGCATCTATGATTTTGATGCGTTCGGGTTCTGCGTCAGCAATCTTTAGATAACCATCTCTAACGTGTTGTTTGAACTCCAGTTTTTGCAATTCAAACCGATCTGCGGCGCTGCGATCATCAGCGCGCTGTTGACCCACTTCAACGGGTAAATCGAGGAGCAAGGTAAGGTCCGGTTTGCGGCCTTGCTGCACCAAATGCTCTAACCGTTGAATTGCCGACCAAGCAATACCTCGACCAGAACCTTGATAGGCATAAGTAGCGTCAGTGAAACGATCACAGAGCACCCATTGCCCAGCAGCCAGCGCCGGTTCGATCACTTCCTCAAGATGTTGTGCGCGAGCAGCGAAAACTAACAGTAATTCGGTTAGATCGCCGAAATCTTTGTCAGTCGAATCGAGCAGTAGCTCGCGAATTCGCTCACCAAACACAGTGCCACCAGGCTCCCTGGTTTGAACTAAAGTTATGTCCTGCGCGTGCAGATACTCTGCAATCACCTCGAGGTTGGTGGATTTACCAGCACCGTCTTGGCCTTCCACGGTGATGAATTTACCGCGAGCGGGTGTCATTCTTGATCACCTGAATAGGATGAAAATTTCTTGGGTTTGCCGCCCAATTGGTACTTGATGACGGCGTTATTATGGTCCTTCAAGTTTGTTGAAAACTGATGCGTCCCATCGCCTTTGCCCACGAAATACAAGGCTTCAGTAACCGCCGGATTCGCAGCAGCGACGATTGCTGCTTCGCCAGGCATGGCAATCGGTGTTGGCGGTAAACCGTAGCGCGTATAGGTGTTGTATTCAGTATCGGTGCGTAAATCTTTACGGCGAATATTGCCTTTATAGGCGTCACCCATGCCATAAATCACCGTAGGGTCGGTTTGCAGCTTCATGCCAATCCGCAGCCGGTTATTGAACACACCGGAGATTTCTTTACGCTCATGCGCGGCCCCGGTTTCTTTCTCGATGATAGACGCCATAATCAAGAGCTCGTATGGGTTCTTCACCTGTACTGAATCGAGTTTGTTCGACCACGCTTGCTCAACAATTTGCTTTTGCCGTTCATGCGCCATGCGCAGCACGTCCAGATCACTGTCACCTTTTTGAAAGAAATAGGTTTGCGGGGCAAATTGCCCCTCCGGATGACGCCCAGGTGAACCCAGCGCGCGCATGATCTCAACATTCGAAAGATCAGCGAGTTCGTCTGCTAGGCGTTTTTGGGAGGTAAGAAGCGCCAGGTATTCTTTAAAGGTTTTACCTTCAATAAGTGTAATTGAGTATTGAATGACCTTGCCAATCTGAACTTTATCGACGAGCTCCGGAATGCTATCAATATCAACTAAGGTGTATTCACCGGCTTTGATATTAAGCTCACGCTGGTTCATAAACACATAGGCGCGAAAAATATACTTACTCTCGATAATGCCTTGTTTTTCTAAGTGATTCGCCAACCAAGATACGCCCACACCTGAGGGAATTGTGACGGTCTGCTCGCGATTTTGCAGCGGCTTAGAAAGGGCTTGTACGTACACGTAATAGCCAATGCTCACTGCGAGAATAAATACCGCGTAAAAGGTAAGCCTAACGAGGCGGAATAGCTTCATGATTTTGCAGTATTTCTAGTAAGGTCTGAGAAAGCTCTACGGATGAATAGGTGTGGTCCAAGAATTTCTTGACCGGCCAAACACCGATCAGCGAATTGGTGACAAACACTTGCTGCGCGTCAACCAGATCCGGCGTCGATAATGACACAAGCTTGGTTTTAAGGCCAAGCTCGCTGGCGGCTAATTCGATCACTTGATCGCGCATAATGCCGGCGACACCGCAAGCGCTTAAATCTGGTGTTTTTAAAGTGTTGCCATCGCAAACAAAAAGGTTGGATTGGGTGGCCTCAATCACCTTGTCTTGCTGGTCTAATATTATGGCCTCATGCCAAGCTGGCTGCCATTGCTGGCGCGCCAAAATTTGTTCTAAGCGGTTACTGTGCTTGATGCCAGCCAGTGCTGGTTGTGCTGCTAAACGAAGATCAACCTGCCCCAACACAATACCCTCTTCCCAGTGAGAGGCTGGCTGCTGCGGCCAAGGAAATGCGGAAACAATACGAGTGCCCTGTGGCTTGGCGGGGCTAAGGTAGCCGCGACCTCCTGGACCCATGGTCTGGCTCAACCGTGCGACGAAACGAGTTTCTGAATACTGTGAGCACAGAGTCAGCACATCGGCTTTAAACTGCTTACTATCAAAGGGCAAAGCGAGTGTTTCACACCCTACTCGCATTCTCTCAAGATGAGCATCGAGCAGTAGCGGTTTAGCGTTATGAACAGCGACGGTCTCAAACACGCTGTGGCCATAGAGCAAACCACGATCTAGCAAGGAGACCTGCGTCGCAGCCTCACTGTTTACAAGGTGCATCGCCTCGGCGCGACCTATTGATACCTGCTTAAGGCCAAGGTGCCGTTGGTGCCGCCGAAGCCGAAGGAGTTGCTTAAAGCGTATTCCATCGCCATTTCTCGAGCGGTATTCGGCACGTAATCAAGATCACATCCTTCGGATGGGTTATTGAGGTTTATGGTCGGCGGCGCTACTTGATCATACAGTGCCATAACGGTGTAAACTGCCTCGACCCCGCCGGCTGCGCCAAGCAAATGACCTACCATTGATTTGGTGGAGGTAACGGCAATATTTTTAGCGTGGTCGCCAAAGGCTAGTTTAATAGCCTGTGTTTCAGCCGCATCACCCAGCGGCGTTGATGTACCGTGGGCATTAAGATGCTGTACCTGATCAGTATTGATGCCCGCATTTCTTAGCGCGTTTTTCATACAAAGGGCGGCGCCTTCGCCACCTGGCGCTGGTGACGTCATATGATAGGCATCGCCACTCATGCCGAAGCCGGCAAGTTCCGCATAGATTCGTGCGCCACGTGCTTTGGCGTGTTCTAACTCTTCAAGCACCAAGACGGCAGCGCCCTCTCCCATCACGAATCCATCGCGCTCTTCATCCCACGGGCAAGAGGCTAAGGTGGGGTCGA
>CALJJR010000182.1 GCA_937973905.1 uncultured Arenicella sp.
ACCTATCACAATTAGCCTTGCAGCCTATCAATATGAGAGGGCTGAGACACCAATCCGAAACTGGTGAGTTGGTGGCAATTAAGATCGTAGAATCACAGAAAAACAACAGGTATGTTGTCGTCGCAATCTCCAAACGCGGGGCTTATCTCCTGCACAAAACAAAAAGCTTTGAAAAGCCGCGGCTATTCAATTCGCTGGATAGCGCAGCAGACAATTGTAGGCTGCTTAACATTCCTGCATTTAGCGTATTCCTCAACGGCAAGGACTCTGAGACTAGAATCAGCTCATTGAGCGACTTACTCTAAAGCTAGGATCGCGGCAGTCACTCATAGCCGCGCGGGTTTTGCGACTGCCAGCGCCATTGGTCGACCATCATCTGATCCAAATCCGCTTTCGCGACCCAATTTAGTTGCGCCTTGGCCTTTTGAGGGTTCGCGAAACAGCTGCCAATATCCCCCGCTCGAGGTGGCCCTATTTGATAGGGAACAGCTCGCCCACTAGCGTGCTCGAACGCGCGAACCATTTCCAATACCGAGTAACCACGGCCGGTGCCAATATTAAATGCCTGGCACCCATGATCGGCATCTAAGTGTTCAAGCGCTGCCAAATGCGCTAAAGCCAAATCGACAACATGAATGTAGTCACGAACGCCCGTGCCATCCGGCGTGTCGTAGCCGTCTCCGTGAATCGTCAGTTGTTCTCTTAGCCCTACTGCTACTTGAGCGACATACGGCATAAGATTGTTGGGAATACCGCTTGGGTCTTCACCAAGCATGCCGCTCGGGTGCGCCGCAACAGGATTAAAATAACGCAAAATCGAGATTTGCCACGCGTCATCTGCCGCTTGAAGATCGCGTAAAATATCTTCGATCATCAGCTTCGACTGCCCGTAAGGATTAGTAGCAGATAGCGGAAACGTTTCTTCAATCGGCACAGAAGCGGGATCCCCATAGACGGTTGCAGACGAGCTAAAAACAATCTTCTTACAACCATACAATGCCATCTGGCGAAACAAACAAAGCGAGCCAGCCACATTGTTTTGATAGTAGAGAATTGGCTTTTCTACAGATTCTCCGACTGCTTTTAAACCCGCAAAATGAACCACGGCGGCGAACTCATGCCGCTGGAACAGCTCGCTCAAGAATTTTTCATCGCAGATGTTTCCTTGTTCAAATTTTATGGTTCGCCCGGTGATCTGCCTCAGCCGATCCAGCACCGCGAGTGACGAATTGCTCAGGTTATCAACAACAACAATCTCATGCCCAGCGGCGACCAATTCCACAGCAGTATGGCTGCCGATGTATCCACTACCACCGGTGATCAATATGGGTTTGTTTTTATTTGGCTTTGACACTCGACGGGCGCACTAGATTGAGACGGCTCGGTTCTTGCTGTGGTAAAATTAAGGCTTGCGGAAGAATGTATTTCGCGGTCTATTTGCTTTAACAACGATCAGCTTTAATTTTACAAATCTAACCACGATACCGTTGTCGATCGTTTTTTTGCTGGCCACCAGAAGCATCGAATGTCGGCGCCAGCTATAGACCGTAGAGAAAAGCAGTTTAACGCAATCCATCGCACCATGTAAGGCTCGCGAGGCCGGATCAGCGACTCACAACACTACTTTTAATCAGTCACTCACCTAACCGAGCCTACCAACACTTGTAATTCATGTATCAACTGTATCGTGAACGTCCCCTGTTGGTAATCGCCATCATCCTCGCCAATGTCATCTTGTCGGCTTGGTGTTTAACTCTCGATCCTGTGATCAACTTCGATGGCGTCACCTATATCTCCATCGCCGAGCTGTTCATGCGAGGTGAGTTTTCTGCCGCGCTGGATCACTATTCATGGCCGTTCTACTCACTGTTTATCGCCGGGTTAGCGAAATTATTTATGCTATCGGCCGAGACCGCTGCATTGGTGTTCAATACCTTAATGGCGATCTCCCTCACACTGGCGTTTGTAAGTGTTGTTGGCCAACTGTCGAATCACAACCGCCGCATTATTTTGATCGCAGCGGTGGTGATCGTCTTATTCCCAAGCATCAGCAAATACCGCTCTTTCGTAATTCGTGATTTCGGCTACTTGAGCTGCTATATGTGGTCGCTGTACTTTTTGTTTAGATACTGCGCCACCTTCAACAAAAACCATCTGGCTGCCTGGCTACTCTTTGCCGGTCTATCCAGTCTGTTTCGCTTTGAGGGATTAATTTTCGTCCTCATAGCGCCGTATTTTCTATTTTTGTTCTCCGCCACCAAAATCAGCCATCGCCGTTCGCTGATTGTGGTCATTTCCTCGATTCTTGCCGCAGTCTGTATCGCCCTAATGTATTGGTACATTCAGAACAAATACATGGATTCGGTTGAAGTCGCTCGTCAAGCCGGCAATGATATCAACGGCCTGACGGATCTGTTCTTAATGAACCTGCAACAAAGGCTAGGCGATCAGGCCGTTAGCTTTTTGTCAGTCATCACCTTGATGTTGAATAACCTGGGCGAAGTGACAGGAGAAATCGTTCGACGAATGGCAGTGTTCTACCTCGCGTTCGTTATCTATGCCTATGTAAAAAATCTAGCCATGATGGACGGGCTGCAAAAGCGCATATGGTTGATCTACGTTTTTACCAACCTTGCGCTCCTAATTGGATTTAGTTTGTCCAACCATTTCTTCGTTAGTCGCTATGCGATGGCTACCGTTCTTACTTTGATGATTTTGGCGCCTTTCGCGATTGATCGTTTGTTCAACGTCACTGGCAAGGCCAAGGTAGGCATGATTGCGGCGGTGATCTTGTTATTGTTGGTTTCCCTCGAAGGGCTTGACGTACGCACTGACAAGCAGTACATCAAAGAGGCTGGCCAATGGGTGGCGGACAATATTGGCGACCACGAACGCGTATACAGCAACAATAAACTGGCCATTTATTACGCTCAACGAGACCCCAAAGACACACTCGAACAGCTTTATTCTCAAGACATTCTTGAACTTTTCATGAAGACCAACGAAGTTCGCACCCTCGATTACGTCATCATGGTTGGCAAACAGAGCAACTTTCGTGAAGACGTTATGCGACAGACCTTAGGGTATCATTTCGGTATGCCCATACAAATGAACTACGGTGATGACGGTCGCTTTGCCTTTGTGTTCCAGATTAGGAAACCTGTGGTGATCGACGAGTCAGTTAGCGGGATTGAGAGTGAAGCGCCGTAGCTTGCTCGTTGGAAGTGTTGCTCTTGCCGGTTTAACCGCCTATTCAGCACAACGCGGAGTAAGAATCCCACCTCTGTTATGGGAGCCGCATGCCCCAACGAGTAACTTCGAACTCGAGGACGTACGGCTAGCCTCAGAAGGACTAATACGAACCCGCACACCGGCGGTAGAACAAGCTGCAGCGATTACCCTGAGGGCTTTCACGCCGCAACCCAGCCTCAAATTAGCAAGCCAGCAGCACCGACAAATATGCCTCACCATCAACAATGTTGCGACCACGGCTGAATTGGAGGTCACCAACTCTGTTGGTGCCGAAGTCTCAGAAACAAGTGCTGGGATTACACGGGTATTGAAAGTGACTTTAGCGCAAGGCGGGTCATTAGACCTTCGTTGGAAGCTAGCGGTAGATGGCGGCTACAAGTTTGCGGCCATCGGTGATTCCGGTGGTCAAAAAGAACTCGAGTGGTGTTTACAACGCGCACATCAACTGGGAGCGTTGTTTTTACTGCACCTTGGTGATTTCCATTACACGCCAGACGATTACCAAAGTGCGATTTCGGCATTTAACAGCGCCCCAATTCCTAGCTATGTGAGCATCGGCAATCATGATTTTCATGATGATAAAACCGTATACAAACACTTCCTTGATGATATTGGCCTCTTCAATTCCACTTTTACATTAGGCGGTGTTCGTTTCACTAACATTGATACGGCCAGCAATATTTTGCCGTACGGAGCGGGTCAACGCGGTGCACACCTGAAGTCTTTGGCGGAACTTAAGCCAAGCACAAGCAATATCGCATTCACACATCGACCGTTGTTTGACCCGCAAGAGAACAGCAGCCATGACATTGGCAGTGAAGGAGAACGAGACTGGCTTATTAAATCGCTCAAAGACGCGTCGATAGATACCTTATTCAGCGGTCACATTCATATCCATGCACGCGAAAACATAAATGGAATCGACAATATTATTGTTGGTCAGGGCTTAGGGCACCAAGACCTTATCACCAATCGAGATTACTCTAAGATGGCGCTTGGCACTGTGAACCCGAAAGGCGAAATTGATTACAGCTTCGCTAATCTGGCTATGCCGTGGGAATTACATTGCCATCCACGCAATGACATCGTTAAGGAATCTTTGCGAGAAGCGCCTAACGCTCAGCGGATAAAAGAGCTGGAAGCCGCTTGCGCGATCAAGCTTTAGATTGGCTTCATAGTCAGGAAGCGTGGCGCTCAGCTCATTAAGGCATGAACAAAACCCATGGCGAGATAAAAGAGCAACCAATATGTGGCATCAATGAAAAACAGTGATTTGGTTTTTTGCGAAAACAAATAGTTGGTGCCAATAGCCGGTACGATGAAACCAAGCGCGATTCCAAATGCGGTCATAATTTTGGCGCTGAAACCAAGATCAATCGCATAGCTGGCAAAGGTGTGCGCCAGTGTCCAAGACGCCAACAAACTAAACGCAAAAGCCCCACCGTAAATTTTCCCCATTGAGGCGTTTTTAACGTCATCTTCGCTCAAGCCTACCGCGCCCATCCATTTCTTACCCATGATGGGTCCGTACCAAATACCACCAACGACAAATCCGCTCGCAGCCGCCACCAAGATGGCTATCCAGTTAACATCAAACAAGTTCATTCTAGAGCTCCTCGTTGTTATTAATATGTTGACCTAAGATGCTTGCCTCGCCGCAGATGGTCGCGTCGAATGGTTACGAAACAACGCAATTCCAAGCCAAGCAAACAAAATCCCAATTAGTGGGTTGATCCAATTCAGTAGACTCCATTGCGCATACTCAAGAGTCGCCACACCTAGGGTAGCGGTGTAAAACGCGCCCGTGGTTGTCCATGGAATCAGCGCTGTCAAAAGCGTGCCTCCCTCCTCTAAGGAACGCGACAAAACACGGCGATCCACGCCCACTTCATCAAACTTATCTTTGAACATTTGACCCGACAAAATCATTGAGACATAACTCTCACCGAGCAACATGTTGGCGATAAATGTACCGATCGTGGCCGATGTGACAACGCTTGCGGCGCGTTCCAACATTTGTAAAACCCAATTCATCAGAACCGCGAGAAAGCCCATCTTCTCGAGTATGGCGCCGAGACCAATGGCGATAAAAGACAAGGTAAAAGTCCAGGCCATATCAGTAATTCCGCCGCGGTTTAACAAAGGATTGAGCTTCTCATTCCCAGTTTCGATCTTGGCGCCGTCGTAAAAGCTACTGATTACCGAGGCGACATCATTGCTTTGAAAAGCAACCGCCAACACTGCGGCAACCAGTGCCGAAATTAACATTCCGGCTTCTGCAACCACACCTCGCATTGAGAGTACTAGTAATACGATTAACGGCAGCAGCATTAATACATTGATCGTAAAGGTCGCGTCCAAGCCGGCCAGCAGGGAGTCCAATTCTGCCTTTGGTAGTGGCTGATCGGCAAACTGATACCCCAACCAACTAAACACAATCAAAGTAATCAAATACGCCGGGCCAGTCGTAAACGCCATACTCTTGATGTGCGAATACAAATCCGTTTCAGCCGAAAGCGCGGCCAAGTTTGTGGTGTCCGAGACCGGCGACATCTTATCCCCAAAGCTGGCCCCGGATACGATCATGCCGGCCACTAATGGCAATGGGATACCCATGGCGCCACCGATGCCGATTAAGACGATGCCGCCAGTACCGACGGTACCCCAAGAAGTCCCAACCGCCAGCGACATCAAGCTGCAGAGGATCAAACCGGCAGGCAAGAAAATCGCCGGGTGCATGAACTTGAGTCCGTAATAAATCAGTGTGCCTACCGTGCCACTCAAAATAAATGTGGCTATCACAACGCCGATCATCAAGAAGATGAACATCGCCGGCATAGCGCGATCCATCCCCATGCGCATTGCTTCTCGAATATCCGGCAAAGATGCACCCAGCGGGATACAGTTGATGACGACCCAAACCACGCCAATCAGCAACACCCCATGCAACCCCGCATCCAGAACAAACAGCCCCAAGGAAATCCACAGAGCCAAACCTCCAAGGGTTATTAAAGAGTGCAGAACGGTTGGCGGGCGAGTATTAAATATGGGCGTCATATTGGCTTGTCATTCTTGTTGTTTACCTGAGTATCTCATTTTTTGCCCATTTTCTGGGTCGGATCGTTGTTAGGTTGCTCAAGACAACAATTTGGGTGCGGTAAAAAAATCCATTTCACACACCGTCGGCGTAAGATCCTGCCAAGAATCACAATCACAGTTAATTGCAACAATGCCGCTGGTAGGCACATTACTAATCTTGGCGCCGGTCAGCCGGACACTTAAATCCGTAATCGCCGGGTTATGGCCTACAACAGCGAGTCGATCTATATCTGCTGCCGTTTCCCTAATCGATTCAAAAAGAGCAGCCGCACCGAACGTGTAGAGGTTGTCGTCTTGCACGAAAGGCACACGGAGTAGTTCGGCCAGCGTATTTGCCAATTTGGCCGCACGCACCGCACTACTGCTGCGAATCAGCTGCAAGCCTTCATCTTGGTCCTTCAAGTATTCCGCCATCCGCCAACGATCACGTTCTCCCCGCCCGTTTAACGGCCGATCATGATCTTCAAGCTCTGGGAACTTCCAGCTCGATTTGGCATGCCTGATTAAAAGGAGTCGTTTCATCATCAAATATTTTGCTTATTCACTCTGCGAGCATTGATGCAGCCAAGCAAGGAGAAATTGCAATTCACTGTATATAATTATAGTATTTTGTGCCGACTTGATTCACTGCCATGATGCTTGCTCCGTTACCCGATAAATACTATCTCACCCACGCTCGGGAATTATTTAGTTTTCTGGAACAGCATTGTGACCACCTGCTAGGCCCTGAACATCAACAATATCTGCGACGATTCACATCATTGTCCGATGACAGTCAATGCTTGTTGGTCAGGATGCTGGCACGCAAACCGCGGTTCATTCGCCGAGATAGCCTAAATTATGCTGAAATCGACAATTTGGATTCTGCGGTCACAGAGCTTGCTGATAATGACTACGTTAACACGGTCATGGTTGATGATTGGTGTGAATTTTCTCCGCATCTCACCAAAGCTGAGTTGTTAGCCTGCCTAGAACCGACCCCGATTCAAGTTAAAAAATCGACGTCGAAAGCAGAATTAGTCTCCATCGTTACACAAACGCTACGCGGTGACGAACCATCATTATTCGCGATTCGCGACGCTTGGTTGGCGCGTCGCCAACAGACGATCGTAGACTACCTGCTGTTTCTGTATTTCGGTGATCTCAACAATCGCCTGCAGAAATTCGCAATGCGCGATTTAGGCGTGTTAAAGACACGACAACGAAGCAGCACGACGGTCGCCAGATTTAGCTCGATTGAACAGGCTGAGCACGCCTATAAGTTACATCAGCTGCGCCGAGACTATCATGCAAACCCGAACCAGGTTCGAGAAGAGACGATTGACTATCTCCACGCGAACGCACGCGGCGAAATAAGTGCGAACACAGAAAAAGTTAAGGACAAACTGATCTTACAAGTGGCGCACGATCTTGTTAAAAACGATCACCAGCGAGCTATTGAGCTATTGCAACAGTCTGATCACCCTACTGCGTTGGAAAAATGGGTACGAACTCGCTACCAAAATGAAGATCGAGAATTATTGCGTTCTGAATTAGAGCATTTAAAAACAACCTCTCTATCCGCCGAGAAAAAACTGTTTATTGAAGACTTTTATCAACGCAAATTTGAAGGTAAGCGGACCTCCGTTTACACCGACATGTTGCGCGAAGCTGGTCGTGAGCTAAGCATTGACGAGTGCTATCTCGGCAACGTAGAGGAAGGCGTATTACAACGGTATCGCCAACTCGGCAATCAAGCTTGGTTTACTGAAAATAAACTATGGCACGTCATATTTGGTTTTACCTTGTGGCCTATCTTATTTGATGGGAAAGGAGCACAACACACCGAGTTTGATTTCATGCCAATCGCTCTTCGAGATCCTGAGTTTTATCGCAACAATCAAAGCAAAATCGAGCAACAATTATCGATACTTGATCATCCAGAATTAGCTGTAAGGAGCTTCACACGGCTTGCAGCCAATCAATATGGTACGCCCACTGGCTTGTTTCGCTGGTCAGCAACTTTGCTCGACAGCCTTATACCCTGCCTGCAACATGCACCGCCCAACGCGCTGGCAAACGTCGTGCGGGAGATGGCCCGCAATTATGAACAGAGCAAATCAGGCTATCCTGATTTAATGGTTTTAGACCAGCAAGGCCTGCGATTCGAAGAAGTTAAAGCCCCCGGCGACGTGCTACGGCCCAACCAATTACTTGCCATTGAACGCTTACGCAAAGCGGGCGCTGCTGTTGATATTTGCCAAGTTGCCTGGGCAACTGATCCTAACCAAATCTATGCCGTTGTAGATATAGAAACCACTGGCGGCAAACGCGGCGGCAACGCAATCACTGAGATTGCCGTAGTGAGGGTCAAGAACCAATCTGTGATCAGTGAATGGTCTACCCTAGTTAATCCCGGCCGCCCCATCCCCGCTCACATCACGAGACTCACTGGTATAAATAATCAAATGGTCGCTAGCGCACCGAATTTTGGCGAAGTAGCTACAGAGTTAGAGCAGCAGTTAGATGGCGCCGTGTTTGTAGCCCACAATGTTGGTTTTGACTACGGTTTTATCAAGGCTGCGTTCGATCATCTCGGGAGAAAGTTTAAAAAGCCTAAGTACTGCACCGTACAGCACGCGCGCAAAGCGTTCCCCGGCTTGCGTTCCTACAGCTTGGGCAACTTAACGGCCAGTCTCGACATTGATCTAAAAAACGCACATCGGGCGCTTGACGATGCCAGAGCAACGGCACATTTATTGACTCTCATTCAAGCAGAACTAGTCTAATGTGAACCTGCTAATTGCGTTGAAACTCGGCGTACGCTTCTAGCGTGATTTCATCACCGACTAAGGGAATATAGGCATCCATCCCAAAGTCAGAACGCAGGAAACTACCTACGGCAGAAAAACCAAGCGTGTACTTTCCGGTGAGAATATTATTCGCGCCGCCATGGAAAGTCGCTTTTAGGCTGATGGGCTTTTTTACCCCTCGCCAATCGAGTTCACC